>CAZOZZ010000001.1:0-3314 GCA_964584435.1 uncultured Solibacteraceae bacterium
GCCTGTACTAATCCTGGGGAAATAACTCTCCAGTTTGCGGGGCGCACTCCACGTCTTCAAGAACGTGGCCGATCTTCCGACGAATTCAAACAGTACTTTCATTCGCGCCTACTTCAACAATTACGGTTACACGCATCCGGCCCAGAAGCCGCACCACTTCTCTGTGACCCTCCTCGGCAGCATCCCCAACCTCGTCGCCGACTTTCAGGCGGGAGCCGTGCGCAACTACTACACGGTTATCGAGCGGTCGCATTGATAGCGCTCGCGCATCCCTTTTTTCGGAAAACCTTCGAACCCCCGCTGCTTCAGGCCGGCCATTATTGACATTCGCCCGACGGATGTCTACCGTTACAAAGACATGAAAGCCGACTTTCACGGACCTCACCTGATCATCGACCGCTTCGTCACTTTGCTGGACATCTGCCAGCGCATCAACTCGGAAAAGAACTTCGATGACTTGCTGAACATCATCGCTACGGAGGCTGCCAAACTGGTCGATGCGGAGCGCTCGACGATTTTCCTGATCGATGCGAAGAAAGGTGAACTCTGGGCGAAAGTGGCCCTTGGAACTTCGGAGGTCATTCGATTCGACTCTCGTATGGGCATTGCCGGGGCGGTGATGAAGACCGGCAAAACCATGATCGTGGACGACGCCTACAACTCCCCCTTGTTCTATCCCGCCATCGATTCGTTGACAGGTTTTCGGACCCGCAACATCCTCTGCGTGCCCATACGAAACTACCGGTCCGAGATCATCGGAGTCTTCCAGGTCCTCAACAAACGCGACGGTCGCTTCAAGGTCGAAGACGATCAATTCGTTGAAGCCCTTGCTTCTCAGGCGGCGGTCGCCCTTGAAAACGCGCGCCAGTTGATGGATCTGGAACAAAAGCAGAAGGAGTTGATCGAAGAGAATCTGACTCTGCGACAGGAAGTGGAGGAACGCTTTTCCGCCCGTAAGATTCTCGGCACGACACTTCGGATCGATGAGATCCGGAACTTGATCGACAGGATTGCCGCGACGACGGTGTCCGTACTGATTACCGGAGAGAACGGTACCGGTAAGGAACTGGCCGCCCGAGCGATTCACTACACTGGTTCCCGGGCTTCAAAGCCGTTCGTCGCGCTCAACTGTGCGTCGTTGCCCGAGCCGTTGGTGGAGAGCGAACTGTTCGGCATCGAAAAAGGCGTGGCCACGGGAGTCGAACGTCGAGTCGGGCGCATCGAGTCCGCCTCGGGCGGCACGCTCTTCCTCGATGAAATTGGCGACCTCAGCCTGATCGCTCAGGCTAAGCTCCTGAGGGTGTTACAGGAAAGGGAAGTGGAGTGGGTCGGAGGAAGAAAACCAGTAGCGGTCGACATCCGTCTGGTCGCCGCTACAAACAAGGATTTGAAGGGTGAAATCGAGGCCGGGCGGTTCCGTCAGGACCTCTTCTTTCGCTTGAACGTCGTCCATTTGAAAATGCCCGCATTGAGGGAAATTCGAGCAGACATCCCATTGCTGGCCGTTCATTTTCTTCAGAAATACGGGCCCGAGTTTGGAAGCCGATCAAAGGATTTCTCGCCGGAGGCGTTGACCGCACTCGCGTCTTACGAGTGGCCGGGAAACGTTCGCGAACTCGAGAACGAAATCAAGCGTGCCCTGGTTCTATCTTCGGAACCTACCATTCAGGCCGAAGCCTTTTCCGAGAGTGTCGCCCAGGTTCGCCTGGTTTCGGCAAGTCCCCCTCCGACACCCATGGCTGGTGATCAGGGGAGGTTGCTGAAGGGGCGCGTGACGGCGCTGGAAGTGAGATGATTCAGGAGGCGATGGGCCAGACCGGGGGCGACCGACGCCGGGCCGCCAAGCTGCTGGGGTTGAGCTACCAGGGACTGATCAACAAGATCAAACGCTACGGGCTTGAGTAGTCGTTCCTTCCGTCCATCTTTTTTTTGTCCATGCCGCAAATTGTAATACCCGATGATGAGCCCGCAGTTCTGGTGCCAAGTAAGGCGTACCATAAGCTCGACGGTTACGATGTCCGGGCCTACGACACACGGCCATCCACAGGCGATGAACTCGTCGAACGGATTTCGGATGCGGAGATCGTCATCAACATCCGATCGAGTTGCCGGTTTGACAACGCAGTGCTCGAAGCCTGCCCTTCGCTCCGTATGATCTCAATCTGGGGAACCGGAACAGACAATGTCGACCTCCCCGCTGCCCGCAAACGGGGCGTTCGGGTCGCCAACACACCGGCCGTCGCGAAGGATGCAGTTGCCGAACATACGCTGATGCTCATGTTGGCCGCCGGACGCAGGATAACCGAAGTTGATCGTCGCGTTCGGAATGGGGAGTGGCCCCGCGCCATGATCACCCAGTTGCACGGCAAGACCCTGGGCCTGATTGGGTTGGGAGCGATTGGAACGCAGGTAGCGCGATTGGGAAAGGGTATCGGAATGAATGTTGTCGCATGGACGTTTAATCCTTCCGACAACCTCGCCACAGAGATCGGCTTCGAATTCGTGTCATTGGAAGATGTGTTCAGGCTTTCCGACGTGGTCAGCGTTCACGTTCGTCAATCTGAAGATACTCAGGGGATGATTTCTGTCAGGCAGTTTGAAATGATGAAACGTTCCGCGATCTTCATCAACACCGCTCGTGGTGCCATTGTGGATGAGGATGCCTTGATTGAGGCTCTCCGATCCCGAACGATTGCCGCGGCAGGTCTGGACGTTTTTCAGCAGGAACCTCTTCGGGAGGGAACTGGTTTTTCTGATTTGGACAACGTTGTTCTGACTCCCCACTCCGCCGGGATATCCCCGGAAACTACGGAAGCCGGTTTGGCGATGACGATCGACAACGTTTTCGATTTTCTCGCCGGCAATCCAGGAAACGTCGTCGTATGACGTTTTTTCTGACTTCTGTGGAAGGTATTCCAGAACGAATCGTGCGTGTGTAGAGGCCGGCTCTTTCTTTCTCCCAGAGTTCTTCCGCCTCGATCAGTTTATCTATCGGTCAACGTTTCAAGGCCGGAGCATCCGGTAGCCAAGACCAGCAAGAAGGCAGTGACGAGTCTCGAAAGCACGGCAAGAAACCCTTGTTCACGTCTGCGAATCATTCATCAGAGGGACCTGATCTGGGAAAACAGCCTAGAATAATAAACTGTCGTGTCAGGTGTCGGTCGAATTCTAGACTGGTAAAGAACCGCACGGTTGTAGCAAAGTATTGTTGTGCGCTTCTTCGGTTAGTTGTGGAGCGTGCGAACAATAACAATAACTAAGAGAGAAAAAAAAGGAGAGCTTCAATATGGCCACTAAGAAAAAGGCAGCCAAGA
>CAZOZZ010000001.1:3414-40658 GCA_964584435.1 uncultured Solibacteraceae bacterium
AGAAGGCGCCGGCAAAGAAGGCAGCCAAGAAGAAGGCGCCGGCAAAGAAGGCAGCCAAGAAGAAGGCGCCGGCAAAGAAGGCAGCTAAGAAGAAAGCGCCGGCAAAGAAGGCAGCTAAGAAGAAGGCGCCGGCAAAGAAGGCTGCACCAAAGAAGAAAGCTGCGCCAAAGAAAGCAGCACCGAAGAAGAAAGCCGCGAAGAAAAAGAAGTAGCTGCGGCATTCGAGTTTGTCCGAACACGATTCGCTTTGCGGAATCGATTGCGGGCATCGAGCGAATCGGCCAGATCGGTCGAATCGCTCAACGCTTTACGGCAGGTGCCCGCAGCTCAAGCGGTTTCGCGAAGGGCCTTAGGGCTGACTCATGTGGTCGGCGTTGAGTCTTTTCAGGTTCCAGTTCGTTGTGGATTCGGGCGATCACTTCGGGATGATACTTAATCCCGGCGCCAGCGCTGGGTGATCGCCGTGCTCATGTTCATGTTGCGGTAGGAATACCAGCGCCACGCCTCACACGAGGAAACGTGTTCAATCAATCAGGGGTTTGTGGTTCTGCCACAAACCCCTTTTTCATTTCGAGGGGTTCTCAACGCAAAAGCGCAAAGACGCAGAGGGCGCAAAGCTTCTATGTTCTTCGGGCAGCTCCTGGCCGCACCCCTCCTCTCCAGACATAGTAAAGATCAGGCCTTTGCGTCTTTGCGTTTTTGCGTTGAAAAAAATCGAGGTAAATGTGGAATCTTCCTGGAGCTGCAGGCTTTATCCGCCGAGCGTGATCATTTCGATTTTCTTGCCGCTGCGGTAGTCACCGGATTTGAGGGTTTCCCAACGCTCTTCGGAATAACGATCCTTCCGATCTTTCCAGACCGATCGGATCGCTTCCACGATTTCCTCATCATCCTTGCTCGCCCGAAGGAGTGCCTTGAGGTCGAAGCCACTCTCGGAAAACAAGCACGTGACCAGACGACCGTCGGCGGTGACGCGGGCACGCGTACAGGCCGAACAGAACGGCTCGGTCAGGGAACCAATGATTCCCAGTTTGCCCCGACCGTCCTTGTAGCGGTAATCGACACTCGGCGCTCGGCCCTCGCTACGACCGACCTCTTCGATTGGGTAGCGGGCGTGAATGGTTTCCTGGATCTGTTTCTTGGGCAGGACTCGGTCCAGGTTCCAGGCGTTGGCGTTACCCACATCCATAAATTCGATGAAGCGAATCTCGAAACCACCGGTGCGGCCGTACTCGATTAGATCCAGGATTTCGTCGTCGTTAAAGCCCTTCATCACGACGGTGTTAATCTTGACTGGATTCAAACCCGCCTCACTTGCAGCCTGAATACCTTCGAGGACTCGTTCCAGTTCGCCACGACGCGTCAACTCCACGAATCGCTTGGGTCGGAGTGTGTCCAGACTGACGTTGATCCGATCGAGACCCGCCCGACGCAAACCGGCAGCCTTCTCGGCCAGTAGCGATCCGTTTGTGGTAAGCGACAGGTCCTTGAGTCCGGCCAGGCCCGCCAGTTGAGCGATGAGGTCCTCCAGACCGCGACGAACGAGTGGCTCGCCTCCTGTCAGGCGGATCTTCTCGATGCCCAACTCCACGAAGATCTTCGCCAGTCGGCTGATCTCCTCGAAGGAGAGGACTGCCTCTCGCGTGATCCACACATACTCATCAAAGGGCATGCAGTAGTTGCAGCGGTAGTTACAGCGATCGGTAACGGAGATCCTGAGATCGCGCAGAGGACGCTGAAGCTGGTCATTTGCCGGCACTTGGGCATTATCGCCCGTCACCGTCAGTTACTTCAAGAGAAGAGGCGGTTATTGCAATGTCGCATAAGGATTATTATGTCAACTAATCACGCAATCTATGCTCTAGTCTCAATCCCGCACTCTCTCTCGAATGGGGCTCCACAAGCTGCCGAACTTCCCTTCCGACGGTATCCTTTGAATCGAAGTCCACAGAAGATGTGGAAAACCTTGTGGAAAAGCCAGGAACTGCGGGCCTAAACGCAAATAAGACGCACGCTTATAGCATTTTGCACCGAATCCGGTCATCTTTGTAGTTGTTGAAAAGTGGGGGCTCATCTCACCCAATAACTACGGACTTTTCGTGACACCGACATGCTCGCCACCCCTGCAATTGCGCGTCATGAGAAGGCCGCCGGAGTCGTAATGCGCGCCTGGTGGGTCGTTGAGAGCAAAGAGGAACCTCGGGGGCCGCCCGGCAGGCCTCTAGGAGAACATCCTAGGAATCGATGTCTGCGCGATGCACGGGCGCTCCGCACATTCGAGTGGTGTTAAGTCCCCTACCGAGAGCCGCTTGCACCACGAACACTAAGGGTTCACCTTCAGTAATGGGTTGGCTTGCGTGTCTCATCTCGGAGAAACCTGCCCCTCGAAGCCCGGGCCATAGATCACTTTACCCGGTCTCAGGCCCGTGTGTTTTCCTTCCCCAACGACGACTTCCCCGTTTACAAGCACATAGTCGACCCCGACAGCGTACTGGTGAGGCTCCTCAAACGTGGCCATGTCCCGAACTCGCTCTGGTGAGAATATAGCGATGTCGGCGAAGTATCCCTCCCGGATCAGCCCTCTATCTCGAATGCCCAGGCGCTGGGCCGTCGCATTGCTCATCTTTCGAACCGCCTCTTCGAGAGTCAGGACGCCGCGTTCGCGAACGTAGAACCCGAGCACCCTGGCGAACGTGCCGTATTGCCGAGGGTGTGGGGCACCTTGTCCGAAGACGGAAAGCGGACCATCGGAGCCGATAGCGGTGGCGGGATGCTGCATAATGCGTTCGACGTCCTCCTCGGACATCGCGTGAAAGACTGCTCTCGCACCGCCGCGTCGAATCAAATCGATTACGATCTCCGCAGCATTCTCCGGAGTGGGCTCCATTCCATGGTCCCGTGTTATCTCAGCCAGGTTCTTCCCTTCCAACGAGGGATCCCACGTGCAGGAGGAGATGAAGACGTTCTTGGGATCGCCACCGCCCCGATCGTGAAGGATCATGTCGACGATCTCGGCCTTGATCCGCCCGCGGGTTGAAGGATCCTGCATACGTTGGATCAGGCGGTCGTTGCCGCCCGCCTGCACCCACTGTGGAACGAGGGCCGTGATCCCCGTCTGGGACGCCGTATAGGGATACTGGTCCATCGTGATGTCGATGCCGCGCGCGCGCGCTTCATCGACCAACCGAAGCGAATCCACACTGGCACCCCACATATCCTTTCCAACGACCTTGTGATGAGTCATCTGTACCGGAAGACCGGCTTCCTCGCCGATTCGGATTGTTTCGCGGACAGAGTCGAGAAGGCCCGTGACCTCGTCGCGCATGTGCGAAATATAGGTGCCGTTGTAGCGCGCGGCTACTTTGGACAGTTCGATGACCTCTTCTGTCGAAGTGAAGCTTCCGGGCACATAGAAGAGCCCGGTCGAGAGGCCAAGAGCACCTTGTTCCATGGCCTGCTCCACCATCTGTTTCATCAACTCCATTTCGGCAGGCGTTGCAGGCCGATCTTCGGTGCCGACGATTGTGGAGCGAATAGTTCCCTGCCCGACGAACAGCGCCCAATTGGCGCTGAGGCGAGTCGTCGCGATACTTTCCAGGTGTTCTGAAATGGGGTATGGAGAGCTGCCGTCATTGCCTTCGATCAGTGTCGTTACCCCCTGGAGGAGGGCGCTTTCGGCCGTCGGCACGTCGAAGATTCCACGTACTGCATGGGTGTGCG
Organism: uncultured Solibacteraceae bacterium; assembly: GCA_964584435.1. Lineage (GTDB taxonomy): Bacteria > Acidobacteriota > Terriglobia > 20CM-2-55-15 > 20CM-2-55-15 > CAZOZZ01. Next base: position 7,135 of record CAZOZZ010000001.1, read on the forward strand.
GATCGATGAAGCCCGGGGACACGACAAGTCCGGTGGCATCGATCACGCGTTCGGCCGTTGCGCCTCGAAGATCCCCGATCCGAACGATCCTGTCGTCACGAATGCCGACATCTCCGCCGAACCACGGGTTTCCGGAACCATCGACGATGCGGCCACCGCGAATCAGGACGTCAAAGTTCTCCTGGGCAAGAGCTACCGCGGTCAACGAGCAGACGAGCAGAAGGCTCGACACAAGGCGCTTCATTGTCATTCCTCCTCAGGTGATCGGGGTATCATCCCCCAAATGAAATCTCTTGCGCAAGGCCCGGGTTGGGGCTGTAGACCGACAATGGAAAAGTTCGGATCGGCACGTCAGGTTTTGGTTACAAGGAATGGAAACCGTCGTTTTATCCGAAGGATGTTCCGCAGAGGAGGTTTCTGAACTACGCGAGGACAATCCGGATGCACCCCGAATAGCGCAGGATTTTGCCGAGGGCCTTTGACGAGAACAATTCCGAACGAAGAATGGGGTGGCTTTGATCAGCCACCCCAGATGAGCTTTAGTAGGTTGGCCCTTAGCGTTTCGGAGTCCTAATTCGAGCTCGTTTGACCGCTTTCGGGCAGAACCACGCCGTCGGCGATGACCCGCAGCCTCCAGTTGTCGCTTCCCGTATTCATTTCGAAACCCGAAACCCCGATTGTCCAGGTTCCGCCGGCCGGGTTGTCGACCAAGATGAGTTCGGGCGAATCGAGAGTGAAGCCGTCACCGACCGCATTGAGAGCCGGATCAAAGACGAAGAGATCGATGTCGTTGGTCGGATAGTGCGACCAGTCGGCGTCCCATTCGAGCCGAAACTCGACATGGGAGACGCCTTCGGGCATCTCGACCTCTGTCCAGACAGTTTCGGCACCGTCCAGTGCTCCCTGGTCCGTGACAACACCGCTGGCCGGTTTGGGAGTAGACGAGATCGTGACGTTAGTCGAGATGTCACCCGCGTTGAGAACGTCGCCGCTCACGGTAATCCGGAGAATTCCCGCTTCCAGATTGTCGTGTACAAGAATGTCGGCCATCGGATCGCCTGCTGTCCCCGCGGTGTGGTCTGCGATCACGAAGGTGCGCTGAAAGCTCTGGCCGATGAAAGCGAAATGGCTGGTCGGGTCCGGGTTCAGGTCGAAGTAGTCCTCGGTCACGATCGATGAGGTTTTCGCACTGTGAACGGCAACCATGATGCTATCGCCGAAGAACGCATTCTGTTGGTTCGGTGGAAGCTGTGCGACGACACCATGGACCTTGATCGTCACCTCTGCTGTGTTTGGCGGAATCTGGTAAAGGATGTCGGTCCGCTGGCCGGGTAGCAGCATGCCGAGCTGTTCATGGACAGGTCCGCTTTGTACGGTCAGATCAGTCGAACTTTCGACATTGATGCGGACCGAATCGGTTGGCGTCGATGGGACCTCGAGTAGATCGGATACCGCTCCGGGTGTTGCCAGGAGACTGTAGGCCGCCAGAGCATCCACCCAGCCGTTCCCGTGATCGAGAGAAGTGGAACCATCGTCGAGAACGCCCGTCTGGGCGGAGAGTTTGATGGCGTTCAGGATCTGGGTCGCCGGTGCACCGGGGAACGCCTCGCGCAACACGGCAGCGATACCGGCGGTGATCGGCGAACTGAAGCTGGTCCCCGTACCCAGGCTGGCCATTCCATGACCGGGATCGACATCCCGCTCGGAGAGGCCGGCACTGAATACGCCAAAGCCGCTGGCGACGACGTTCGGGTCGATCCGGCCGTCTGCGTTGGGGCCACGTGAGCTGAAATTCGCTACCTGTGTGCCGTTGGAGGGGCGCAGGAAGCTGCCGAAGCCCGAAAAGCCGAACAGAACGTCGGCCAGGATGCGCTCTTGATGGACGACGCTTCCGGCACCTACCGACAAGGTCGCGTTCCCTGTGGCCGGGCTGGCGACCGTCATTGACGACGGACCCGAGTTGCCTGATGCAATCACCGGTACGATGTCGTGTGCGAGGAGCGTGTCCACAGCGAGTTCGAAGGCGCCGTTTCCGGCAAACAACGAGCGACGGCCAAGACTCATATTGACCACTCCGATGTTGACGCCCTGGGTCTTGAGTTCAATGATGCGATCGACTGCTGCAAGAATGTCTCCGGAGTCTCCGATCAGGGCCTCGGCGTCGAAGACTCTAAAAGCGTAGATCCTGGCATTTGGAGCGCTACCCAACATGGCCACCCTGCCGACGACGGTGTCGGGAGGTGTGTTCGGGTTTCCCTTTCCGCTTCCGTTCCCATCTTGATTGTCAGCTTCCAGGACAGCCCCGGGTGCGTTCAGCGTAACGGAGTCTAGAAACAGGCTGTCTTCTTCAAAAGATACGAGCGCATTCGATGCAATCAATCCCGTAACAAACGTGCCATGGCCGAAGTTTGCATTATTGGAGCAAAGGTTACGGCCGCGCTGATTCAACATGTCCTCGCAACCGATTACCGTGCCGGAGCCAAGGTTATCGAATCCCGGCCGAAGCCCGGAGTCGATGACGGCCACGACCACATCGTTGCCCGTCAGTCCCATTTCATGCAGGGCACGGACGTTCGTGTTGGTGTGGTTGATCAGATAGGAGTCGGGATTGGTGTTGGCCAAGTCCGCGATAGCAGAGGAATCACCGATCTGTTCGAAATCGGAAGCAGGGATATTGGACAGAGGGCTCCCCACAGGTGTCGCCATCCCACGTCCTGGAAACGGAAACACGGTGTCAGGGAACGGGATCGGTGCGTTTTTACTGATGGAATCGGAGCCGGTGATCGCCTGGACCAGAGAAAGTGCCCCTGCGGGCACTTCGGCCGCGATGAGGTTAAGGTGTTCAAACTCGTGCGTGATTGACCCACCGAAAGACTCGATCGCGGTCTTCACTGCGTCTTTATGGACCCCCGTCTTGATAAGGACTCTTTCCTTCTTGGACTCGGCTTGCAACGTGCGGAGTCCCAGGCCAGGGACGGTCTGGATCAGGAATGTCGCCAGAATAACGAGGCTGCGAATTTTGTTGGTCTTGAACACCTTGAAATCTCCTTCGAGTAGCATGTGACTGCCTTATGTCCTTGTCCTCAGCCGGCGGCAGTTCCGGCTGTCTTCCACCTTTTCGGCATTCAGGAGGATTTCTTTAGTGTTTTCTTGGTTTCTCGGTTCAGAGAGGAGGGGAGGCCGTTCCGGAAGTTATCTGTTGAGGTGGAAGGGGCTGTCTTCAGGCCGGGTGGCCCAAGGAAGAAGAAGTCGAGGGAGCGCGGGTCGCTCCCTCTAAGATCTATTCGTTTTCGGTTTGGCTAAGTCCAACGGTTTCCAATACTTGAACGTCCGCAGTGACCTGCAGAACCCAGTTGTCACCGGTCCTGCCTCTTCTCAGTTCCGTGTTCAGCTCAAAGCCGAGAATGCCGACGTACCAGACGCCTGGCAGCGGGTTCTTCACGCGAACGACTTCTGGTGCATCCAGCGTCAGGCCCTGTGGAACGATTGGCTGATTGCCGACCGGATCACCGTTTGGATCGACCAGAACCTGGTTGGAGTCCGCATCGAAGACGAACAGATCGAGGTCGTTAGTCGGGTAGTGGGTCCAGTCCCCTTCCCAGCTGAGGCAGAACTCGGCAACCTCGATGCCGGCAGGGATAGTGATGGGGATCAGATCCGTCGCCGGAGCGGAACTGGTTACCTGGCCGCTCGCGGTGGAGTCACCACTTCGCGTCAACGTGCTGGACTCCACCGTGACGAAGGCGGACATGCTGCCGGAATTGACGACATCGCCGGAAACGGTGACCCTCAAGAGGCCGGGTTCCAGATCGTCGTAGATCACCAGAGCGGAAGGATCGTAAATGGTGTCGGAATCGCGGTCTGCAATAACGAACTCCGCGCCGGGTCCTTCGCCCAGAAACGCCGCCGTCGCGGACGGACTGGCGTTCAAGTCGAAATAGTCACCGGCCGAAGTGGCTGTCTGGATTGAGGATGTCTTTGCGCTGTGAACGCCGAGCATGATCGTGTCGCCACCGAAGAAGCAGTTCTGGCTCTCCGGGCCGCACTCCTCGAGCGACGTTGCGAACGGCAGGTCCGCATCAATGTTGGACAGCGATATGGACACATCCCTTGTGTTGGCTGGAATATCAAGCAGGATATCGAAGCGCTCTCCCGGCGTCAGGTCTTCCACGCTGCTCGAGAACGATTCGACGACCTCCAAGTTCGTTTTCCGCTCGACATTTTGCCGGACTCTTTCACTGGGGTTGTCAGGCCCCGCAGGAAGATCGGATCCAAGACGACGCTCGAGCAGGGCGAGAGCCGCTGGAGCGTTGACGTAACCGGCACCCTGATCCAGTTCGGTGGAGTTGTCGATGACTCCAGGGTTAGCTGAACTCATGATCGCGTTTCGGACCTGCCGTGCCGTAGCATCCGGCACCGCGCCTCGAAGCAAGGCCGCTATGCCCGCTAGAAGTGGTGTGCTGAAACTGGTGCCATTGGCGACGCTGGCACTCTTGACCCCGTTCGCCAGCCCCTGGCCGAACAGCCCGAAGCCATCCACGATCACATCGGGATCGATCCTGCCGTCAGCGTTCGGACCGCGCGAGCTGAAGCTCGCTGTCTGTGTCCCTTCAAACGGCCGTACGAAGCTGCCGATCCCGACTCCAAACGTGTTGAAGATGAGATCGGCGGCAATCCGCTCCTGGTGGGTCACGCTTGCAGCCCCCGAACTCAGGCTCTCAAACGAACTGGCCGGGCTCGCGATCGTCATCGAAGAGTTGCCTGAATTCCCTACCGCGATGACCGGCAATATGTCATGGTCGATGAGGACGTCCACGAAGAGGTCGAAATCACTGCTTCCGGCGAATAATGTCCGCCGGCCCAGGCTCATGTTGACGACCCCGATGTTGACGCCTTCTTCCTCCTTCAGTTGAATGATCCGGTCGACGGCGGCCAGGACGTCGAACGAATTCCCAACCAGTGAGGATCCGAACACTCGAAAAGCATAGATTTGTGCGTTTGGAGCAGCGCCGATCATCGCCACGGTGTCGTCTTTACCGATGACCGCGTCCGGAGCATGCGTGGCCACAGAATTCAGGAAGAAGCTGTTCTTGTTGAAGCTCGCGACGGCGTTCCCAGCGATCAATCCCGCGACGAAGGTCCCGTGGCCGAAGTTTGAATTCGCCAGGCACGTTCGATCGATCCGAGCACCTCTTCTCGGATTGCGCGGCGGGTTCAATATGTACTCACAGCCGAGCACGGTTCCCTTCGCGAGTTGGTCGAAACCCGGGCGAATTCCGGAATCGATTATGGCGACCACGACACCCTCTCCCGTGATCCTGTCCGCGTGAAGCGCCTGAACCCCGGTCTTGGAGTGGTTCATCTGGTACGCGCTTTCGTTGTTCAGAGCGAAATCTCTTATCTTCCTGGAGTTACCAATCGTGGTGATCTTCCGGAGAGGAATGTTTTCGGGCAGATCGGTTGCAGCATCCGGCACGATACTTCTTCCGGAAAACGGGAAGACCGTGTCGGGAAGGTGAACCGTCGGATCCTTCGTCACGGTGCCGCCTTCTCCCACCAGCGCACCAAGGTCTCCCAGAGCGCTCAGCGGTATTTCTGCCGCGACGACGTCAATATACTGGTATTCCTGGATAATCGTGCCACCGAGGTCCGTGATCGTGGTCGCTAACGAATCTCCGCTATCCGTGGTCTGGATCAGCACCGTTTCGGTTGTTTCATCTTGTTCGGCAGAGGCAGGAAGCCCGGTCGGGCCAAGCAGTGCCAACAGAACGGTCAGGACGGTAGTCCTTCTTGGACTGAACATCTAGAATCTCCTTATTCTTCCGAGGACCTACAGTTACAGGAAAGTCGAGCGTGCTGAAACAGATGGAAGATCTTCGATGCTGGATGGTTTCAATCGATCCGTGGGGAGGGACGAGTCAACCCTACCGATGGCTTCCAGCCTCATGTCTGTTGCGGCCGCATCTAGGCGCGCGGCCAGGGCTCGCTTCCTGCTTGCCATAAATCACTTCTTATAACTCAGCAGACTGCCGAACAGCCGCTAGAAATACGCATGTCTTCAAAATCTATCAATAACTTAGGGTGAGATACGAGGGGCGTAGGGAGAAGGCCGAGAGTTCCCGCGCCACCCCGTCGGATGGGAACGCCGAGAATGTCATTCTCAGCGAAAACTTCCAGGGCAAGTGTCGGAGCGTCCTTCCGTGGGCGCCCGCGGGCCAGCGCGATCACCTGACTAGGAGGGTATTTCCAGCCAGCACTCTTCGACCGCTTCGGCCACCCCGTCCGCGTCATTGCTCCCGGTGACACGCCATCGCCGTTTGAGATCGTCGTGGCCGTTCGCCATCACGACGGAGCGTCCGGCGTATTCGAGCATGCTTCGATCCGCAAGATTGTCTCCGATAGCCATTGTCTCACTGGCGTCGATTCCCAGCATTTGCGCTAAACGCTTGAGGGATTGGCCCTTATCAGCACCAGACTCGACCACGTCGATCAGCTCGAAATCTCGCTCGGGATACCGTGTCTGGGAGACCGATATCGCCTCAACGCCCGAAAATGCCTCGACGCGCGTGCGGAGCATTTCCATTGGTTCGAGGCCTCCCATGAACGCAACCTGCAATATGTTCTCGGGAACCGGGTTGTCCAACCGTTCGCAACGAAGAATGGACTCTCCGTTCAAGCGGAGGTACCGATCGACGTGGGGATCTCCCTCGTCGGGTACCTGACACAAAATCTGATCTTTTCCCTCTGCGTGTTTGATCAGGAACGTCTGGCTGCGGAACATAGCGACATGTGCCAGGAATCGTTGCAAGAGGGTGGAATCCCAAGTGTTGGCCACCAGTGTGCCGTCTTCACTCGACGAGATCAAGGCGCCGGCACTTGTAATCAAGAAGTGCGGAAAGTTGAATAGTGCGACCAGGCTGCGTGCGGCTGAATGTCGCCGTCCTGTCACGATTGCTATCTGAATCCCGCGGTCGCAGGCTAGTCGAAGGGTCCGGAGGTTCCGATCGCTGATGTTCTGGCGGGAGTCCAGAAGCGTGCCGTCAAGGTCGATGGCGGCCAATCGAACGGACCGATGGGGATGAGTCACGGCCGCACTACTGCGGCACGACTAGACCCAGCTCGTCCAACGCCTGCTTGAGTTCTTCCAGCCTTTGGCCCGCATCCGCCAGCCTCCCTGCGGCTGTCAGGCGCTGGTACTCCGATAGCGCACGGCTGGCACGCATGATCAGCGCATCCGTCTGGTCACCGGGGGCACTACGGGCAGGCTCGGCGGGCACCGTTTCCGGGGAAGCCTCAGTCAACTCGCGTACCGGGGGCGACGGGAGCACGAAATCTCCTCCCATCAGTCCCGCCAGGGCTTCCTCGAAGCTGGCCCCGTATGCCATCCGGTCCTGTGTGGCCAGGACTACGATCCGCAACTCCGGCATCGGGCTACGTTCAGCCTGGAGGTAAATTGGCGCAACGAACAGAAGCGTCTGTTCGAGGGGAATCACAAGAAGGTTGCCACGTAACACGGTCGAGCCCTGCTGGTTCCACAGGCTCAACTGTGACGACAGCTCCGGATCCTGATCGATGCGGGCCTCGATCTGCAGGGGGCCATCGACGAACCGCGTCTTCGGAAACTGGTAGGCCCGGAGCTTGCCATAGGCTTCACCATCGCTACGGGCCGCCATCCAGCCGATCAGATTGTTTCTGTTCGCCGGTGTGAACGGCAGGATCGAGACGAACTCTACATCTTCTTCGCCCGGAAAACGCATCAGGACAAAATACGGATCGATTTCGTCCGATCCCGCCTGAGAGCGTCCCTGTTGAGCGACGGTCCAGAGATCCTCCTGGTTGTAAAACACCTGCTCGTCTTCCACATGGTATTGGGCGTAGATCTGAGCCTGGATGCTGAACAGCAGCTCGGGATACCGGACGTGGGATCGGATTGTGGCCGGCATCTGCTCGGCGTCGAGGAACAGATCTGGAAACGTGTTTCGGTAGGCCGTAATGACGGGATCGTCCGGCTCGAAGACATAAAACTGGGTCGCACCGTTATAGGCGTTGATGACAACCTTTACACTGTTTCGGATGTAGTTGGCTCGTCCGGTCGTGAAGGAAATGTGCCTTGAGTAAGGATAGGTGTTGGCGATCGTAAACGCATCCATGAGCCAGTAGAGGCTTCCGTCGGAACCCACGACCATGTAGGCGTCGTCATAAAGCAGGAAGGGTGCGATGTTTTGCACGCGCTCCTGAATGTTGCGGCGCATCAACAACTCGCTTTCCGGTGTCACATCCTGGGCGAAAGGCAACGTTGTCAGTTCGCCGGTTTCGTACGCAAGGAGGAGACGGCGAGCGAAGGAACCCACCGGGATGCCGCCGTCACCCTGATAGGTGGTGTAATTGTTGCTCTCCCCTTCCGGATAGTTGAACTCCTGCTGCCGCGTCTTTACATATACCGGCCAGTTCGTCCTCTCTCCGAAATAGATTTCCGGGCGCCGAACCTGAATACTCGGCGTCGTGCTCACGACCGGCATATCCGACAGCACGAATTCGGGAAGGCCCTCTCGGGTGAACCGGTTGACCGGGTTCATCGTGACGCCATAACCGTGCGTGAAGATCAAGCGCTCATTGATCCAGTTGCTTGATGTGGCCGGCAAGTTCGCCAGGTTCAGTTCCCGGGTCGCCAACATCATCGAACGCTTTTCACCATCGATTTCATAGCGGTCGACATCGACGTCCGCAAAGTCGTAATAGGTGCGTATTTCCTGTACCTGGCGCAACGTCGATTGCAATGCCCGCCAATCCCATAGCCGAACGTTTTCAAGCGTTTGAGAGTGTAACGCCGGATCGAACGATGCGTTCGTGACTGTCGGCTCGAACGGTATTTCCTCGATGTCACTCATTCCGAAAGCCTGGCGGGTGTGTTCGATATTCCGAGTTATGTAAGGTGTCTCCCGAACCAGTTCGTTCGGTCGCACAACGAAGTTGGTGACGTAGCCGGGCAAGAGCAGGCCGGCGAAAACGTACGTGACCAACGGAATCCCACCGGCAACGGCGAAGTTTCGGACGCGGCAGGCGTAGACGTTGGTCGCGCTGACGATTGCGGAAAGGACCAAAGAGCCGGAGATGATCCAAAGTCCGGGAATGATGGCGTTATCATCGACGTAGGTCACCCCCGCAAGCAGAGAGTGCTCCTGGTACAGGAGGTGGAACTGGGAAATGTAGACCTTCGCAGCCGCGGCGACCGCCAGGAGGGCCAATGCGAGTGACAGGCCCTTGTATCGTTTCGTAACATCCAACGGGGCCAACATGCCTGCCGAAAAAAGGAAGATCACGGTAACGGCAAGAAACCAGGATGAGACGACATCGAGGGCCGGGAGCGTAAAGAGATAGAAATTCAGGCTTCGACCCAGTACGGGATCGTTGACACCGGACGCAGCCGGCTGGTTCAGGAACAATGCGTATCGCGGCCAATCGATACTGTAGGCCAGTCCGAACAGAAAGCCGAATCCCACCGCACCGATACTGGCTAGCTTCGTGAAGAATTCAGCCGGTGGAATCGTGATTGTCTCGCTGCCCAATTCGAGCGTCGCCCGGCTCTCGTTCCCTCGCGGCGCAATGAAGCGAAACAGAGTCCAGAGCAACAGCCCTGTAGCTACCGCGAAGATACCAAAGGTCGCCAACTGCATCGTCAGTCGGTACCAATAGACCGAACTGTAGCCGACGGTGTCAAACCACAGTGTCTCGACGTAGATGGACACGGCCTGATTGGCCAGAACAAGGCCAAAGATCACCGCGAGAACACGATAGATCAACGTGGGGCTGGGAAGTTCGATGGGCAGGGGTTCTTCAGTCTTAGACATCGCTGACTATAGTAACCCTTTCGGAAGAAAAACGGAGAAAATGCATTGGTCTGCTCTTTCACGCGAAACGGATAAGAAGACAAATGGCCCCCGGAATGGAGGCCATTTTGTTTCCTTGTGGCTGGTCTTCAGTTGAGCAATTGCCCATCCGCGAGGACCCGCAGTTCGTATCGGTCGGAGGTGACCGATACTTCGAATCCGAGCAGGTACACGAGCCAGGTACCCGGAGTCGGGTTGCTCACGCCGACAACTTCCGGCACGTCGATCGTCGTACCGTCCAAGAAATCCCCGGGGCTCGGGCCCACAAGAAACATGTCCACGCCGCTGGTGGGATATCGCGACCAGTCTTCCGCCCAGGTGAGTCGAAACTCGGCTGCTTCAACCCCGGCTGGGATCTCCACAGGTATCGCAAAAAAATCCGATTCCGAAATCTGTCCCTGTGCCGTGTGCCCAGGTTCCGGACCCGCCGTTGGGAAGATGGTGAGGTCGGCAGAGATACTGTCGACATTCGTCCACGTTCCGTTCACCGTGACGCGAACGATGCCTGGTTCCGGATTCGGGATGACGAAAACGCAGCTTTCGGATACCGGGTCACAGTCTTCGGATGAAACGCCCGGGGGTGTGAAGTCCTCCCCGATGAAGGCAAAACGGCTTGAGGGGTCGGGGTTCAGGTCGAAATAGTCTCCTGACTCGATCGCCGACGTCTTTGAGCCGTGGACACCCAACTGGATGTCGTCCCGGCCGAAGAAGACGTTGCCGGTATCGGAGACGGCATCAATGTTTGAAACGATGACCGTCAGTGCCGTGGTGCCCGGCTTCACTTCATAGAGAATGTCTCGTCTTTCTCCCGGTTCGAGTGATTGGATCTGCTCCTGGAACGGGCCGTCTTCAACCGACAGGTGTGCCCCGTTCACCAGGTTCGCCTTGACGTTCTGAGTCGCGTTCGGCGGGATCTCCAGTAGATCGGAAGCCTGCCCGGAGGCAAGAAGGTTGTAGGCAGCCAGCGCGTCGATGTAGCCGTTACCCTGGTCTGCGGCCGTCGGTCCGTTGGTGATCACGTTGGGGTTGGCCGATGCCACGATCGCGTTGCGGATCTGGGTCGCCGTGAACTGGTCGCCGAACGCATCCCAGAGGAGCGCAGCGACTCCAGAGACAGCAGGAGCAGAAAAACTGGTTCCCGTCGCGAGGCTGACACGGTTGGCGTGGCTCGATAAGCCCTGACCCAACATCCCAAACCCGTCCGCCATGACGTCGGGATCGCCGTGTCCATCCGCATTCGGGCCCCGCGAACTGAACCACGCGGTCTGAACTCCGTCGAATGGCCGCACGTCGGTTCCATTCAGCCCGGCACCGAAAATCGTCTCTGCCAGTACCCGTTCCTGATGGGCGACGCTACCGGCCCCTACGGTGATGGCGGTGAACGAAGAGCCCGGGCTGGCGGTCGTCAAGGATGCAGGACCGCTGTTGCCCGACGAAACGACGGGTACGATACCGTTCTCAAGAAGCTTGTCGATGGCGCGCGCGAAAATGCCCCGTCCTGCAAACAACGTCCGTCTTCCGAGGCTCATGTTACAGACGCGGATGTTGACGCCGCTCTGCTTGAGTTCTATGACACGTTCAACCGCCAGCAATATCTGGGAGGAGTCCGCTCTTAGACGGGAATTGTCGAACACCCGCAAAGCGTAGATTTTGGCTCCAGGGGCAGTCCCGATCACGGCTACCTGATTGCCCTCAATGACTGCGCTGTCGGTTCCATTGAAGGTGTGCCGCGCCACCGAATCGAGAAAAGCACTGTTCGGACTGAATCTGGCCATCTCGTTCGCAGTGATCAGGGAGGCCACGAAAGTTCCGTGTCCAGTGTTGAACCGATCGACACATCGATCGGCACCGCCTTTCGTTTCCGCTACGATGTCAACGCAACCGATCACATCGTCGGCTAAGCCGTCAAACTGCGGCCTTATCCCCGAGTCGATCACGGCGACGACCACGTCAGCTCCCGTGTATCCCATGGAGTGAAGTTCGCGGACACACGTCTGGGAATGGTTGTAGCGATAGGCTGATGGATAAGCGTCGGCAAAGGCCGGGATATCTCCGACGACAACCGTGTTCAAACCCGTAGTAGCAATCTCGTCCAGAGACCCCAGAGGCACCGCCCCCCGCGGGAATTGAACGGACCTACCTTCTGCGGAACGGGCACCACGACATCCTTGTTGACTTTCTCAACGCCGGGTAATGATCGAATGTCGTCGACGGAGCTCGGAGGCACGTCCGCGGCAATCAGGCCTAGGTTCTGATAAACCTGAGTGACCTCGCCGCCCCAATCTTCGACTGCGGCGATGATTTCGTCCTTCGATCCCGTCGTCTCGATCAGGATTCGCTCGGATGTGGAGTTCTGGCCGTACAGCATCGTGCCTGGACTAAGCGCGAGTGAGAGCATCAGCACAGCGAAAAGGGGGATTCTCCGGGTCGCGGGCATCGTAATCTCCTATTCTCGGGGAACCTGCATCTTGCAGGCCTCAAACTGACTCTCAGGCCGTGAACAACTGCTTGTCAATGGATTTCTTAAGGCTTTTTCGGATACCAGGCGGGGAGAGCGAGTTGTTGACCTGCATCTTTCAGTAACTAAGGGAGTTGCCGCTAGTCATGCGATTGATTGAATAGGTCATATTAATTGCTCTTCTTGATTGTGGATTTGGAACAAGAACTATCATTATCTGTAAGATGGAGCCCGTTGATGCAGGTGTTACATGAATAGCACTTATTGTGTGAATTATAGATGTGAGTCCGGATGATGATCTCCAATCGGTCGCCATGACTTGCGCATCGGCCATGTGGGCCAGCTTTCCGATGAAGAGGTCAACTACTTCATCCACAGTTTCGAGCGCGCCCTGGCTGCCGAAACGGAGTAGAGGTAGGAGCCTGTCTTGGAACTCTCGGGGCCGCGCCCGAGTTCACACCGGATCCGGTCTGATTCGCAGGCGCTTGTAGATCTTGGTTCCGATCAGATCCGGGATCTCGAAAGCCTCCTCTCGCGGAAGAATTCGCACCTGGATTGGGCGAGCCGCGGCGACCTCGACGTTGATCCGTTTTTCGATTTCCCTGCTGAAGTCAGTGAGATACAGAAGTTCGGTAGTCATCAATGTTCACCCGGGATCATCGGAGAACCACGTTTCGGTTAACCTCGGACCACTCGTCGATCGCCTCGAGAGCGGCCGGCAGGGAGTCCTTGTCGGATTTCCTAACCTTGAGGGAATGATCCCCGCCTTCGATCCATATTAGAGTTGCCCGCTCGCCGATCTTTTCTACGACATTGTCCAGCAACTCCTGTCTTGCGAGAGAATCCCTCTTCCCACTGATGAAAAGCATCGGTTTGTCCAGTCCGTAGAGGTGTTCGTCCCGTAGTTTGTCGATCCGACCCGGAGGATGTAGAGGATAGCCGAGAAAGATCAGACCCCGGACGCCAGGGATTTCACCTGCGATGTAGGAAGCAACCCGTCCGCCCATGGACTTACCGCCGATCACGATGGTTCGGGGTTCGTACTCGGACTGGATACGGTCGATGACGACGCGGTACGTGGCTCGGAGCTTCGGTTGGGCGTCGGGAGGCCTCCGTCCCTTCTCGATATAGTGGAAGTTGAACTTGACCGAAAGAAAACCGAGCCTGGACAGGCCGGAATGAAAGAAAGACATGAAAGATGAATCCATGTCCTGGCCGGCTCCGTGTCCAAGAATAAACGCGAGGGAACCGTCCCACCCGGTGGGCCGGTCAACGACGATGCTTGTTCCTTCGTGAGTGAGTGCACGGATCATGCTTTTTATCGGTGCCAGAGGGCCGAAGTATAATAGTGCACGATCGGTCGCTTGACGACTCGAATCGATCCGTAGCAGAAGGCCGGACCACTCTACCTGGACCAGATCTGTCCAGCCATGGGCGCAAAATTTCCCATAGAGGCAAGGAGGCCTCACAAATGGCGAAAGATTTGCGTACTATCCAGGCCGTCGCCGGCGAAGGAGAGCTACATCGCGGCGATACGTATCTCGGACAGGTCATCTATGGGTTCAGTGCCGTCCATGATGTCGAGTTCATCGAATCCAGTGACGCGCGGGCCGACATCAAGGCGCCGGAGATCGATCTCTGGGCATTGATGCAGGAAAAAGCCGATCTCACGTTGCAGCTCAACAACGGCCGCCGGTGGGAATGCAGGGTCGGTCGCATAAACGACCGCTTGCTGGGCAAGCGCGGAAGCCTGATCGGCCGTCCCCCGAACGCGAACTGACAAAATCGACGGTCGCTCCCTCCACTTCTGATTCGCTTGAAACCACAAGTGAACTGAGCCATGATTGAGCCTCCTCACGGGGATCATCCAATCATGACGGAGCCGAACAATCGCGCGCGACCTGCTCGAAAGTACGGCGGTATCGCCCTGGCTGTCGGCCTGGCGATCGCGTTTAGCCTTGCACGCTGGGACCCGGTTCCGGTCGAAACGAACGTCGCGGCATCCGAAATCCGGATCTCGCGAGCTGAATTCGGCGACATCATAGAGCGACTTTCGGAGCCGGAGGGGTTCTTTGATTCCGACAACTTCATCACCAACGAAACTTCATACCTGCATGTCATCGGACAGCTGAAATCGGAAATTGATTCCGGCGGCGTCTATTTTGGTGTCAGTCCCGACCAGAATTTCAGCTACATCGCACACCAGCAGCCGTCGCTGGCCATCATCACGGACGTTCGACGCCAGAACATGCTGTTGCACCTGCTGTTCAAGGTTCTGATGGAAGAGGCCTCGGACCGTTACGATTTCCTTTGCCGACTCTTTTCCAAACCACGCCGGGCCTGGGAGCCCGACGCCACGCTCGAGGCGACACTCGCCCTGCTTCGGTCGTCGCCATCGGAGGAGGACTTGTATCAAGAAAACGTTCGAATGGTTGAAACGACGCTACTCGACGTGTACGAACTGGAGCTCAGTGTCGAAGATCTGGAGCGAATTCGGTACGTGTACAGAACGTTCTTCCGTGAAAACCTCACGCTGCGATTTTCGACGATCGGCAGGCCGTCGTCCCGATACCCGACGTTGGAGCAGTTGATCATGGAGACCGACCTCGAAGGCGAGCACCAGAACTTTCTGGCCAGCGAAGATCTCTTCTCGAGAGTGAAGCTGATGCAACAGGAAAATCGTCTGATCCCGATAGTCGGTGATTTTTCGGGTCCCAGGGCACTTCGGGCCGTGGCCGGCTTCTTGAAAGAGCGTGGTCTGAAGGTATCCGTCTTCTATGCCTCCAACGTCGAGTTCTACCTCTTCAACCGGCCCCAGTGGCAGGATTACATCGACAATGTCCGCACGTTCCCCTTCCGGGGAGACGCGGTCTTCATCCGTGCCTACTTCCCTACCTTCGGCCGAACCCATCCCTTGAACGTTCCCGGCCACCGTCCAACCAGCCTGATCCAGTCAACATCCGGCTTTCTCGATGACGCCGATTCCGGCAGACATGCCAGCTATTGGGACGTGGTTGGCAGAAACTACTAAAAGAAAATAGGGACGGAGTCATATTTCAACGACACACAGATAACGCACGAGTTCCGGTTAGTGCGCCTCCGTCCATGATTAACTCTTGTCCAATCGGAGGGCGCCCAGATTCTTGAAGTACTGCACGAACATCCGGATTCCTCCTGACGCCTGTTGCCAGTCGAAATTCTCGTTTGGCGCGTGGTAGCCATGTTCCGGAAGGCTCAAGCCCAGAAAGACGATGGGGGCCTTGAGGTATTGTTCCATTGTGACGACGGCCCCGATTGACCCCCCTTCCCGGACCAGAGAGGGCGTTCGGCCGAAGGCGGCTTCCATCGCGTCGATGGCTGCCGCGGGGTAAGGGCCGGTTTCGGGTCCCAGAAAGGGTGCCAGAGTTGAATCCAACTCGACCTTGACGTCCGGATTCTCTGTCTGCATGAAGTCCCTGACAATCTCGAAGAGCTTCTCGGGTGATTGATCCGGCACCAGGCGCATGCTGATTCTTGCTTCGGCCCTCGGCGGAATCGCGGTCTTCACTCCCGGACCTGTATAGCCGCCACGGATGCCGTGAACTTCAAAAGTGGGTTCGGCCCAGATTCGACGCACCAGGTCGGCGGGATCCGTCGAACGGATTAGCTTCAGTTCGTGGGCCTCTCTAAAGGCAGACGGGCTGAATCCGGATTTGAGGAAGCTGTCGATCTCTTCCCTGCTCGCCGGAACGACGTCCCCGTAGAATCCGTCCATTCGCACCCTGCCGGTTGAAGCGTCATAGCACGCGGCAAGAAGTGAGCAGATTTCCGACAAAGGGTTACGCGCCCCGCCGCCGGTCAGACCGGAATGTACGTCCTTTGTACCGGTTTCCAGAGAGACGATGATCGACAGGAGACCTCTCAGCCCGCGAGGTATGGCGGGTCGTGATCGCGAGACCCATATGGTGTCGGACACCACGACCGAATCGGTGGCCAGCCGCTCCAGATTTTCGGACACGAAAGACTCGAAATTGGGACTGCCGATCTCCTCTTCCAGTTCCCAGATAAACTTCACGTTCAGAGGTACGCCCGTTTCTCGGGCGTACCTGGCCGCCAGAAGTGCCGTCAGGGCCGGTCCTTTGTCGTCGGTGGTTCCCCTTCCGGTGTAGGTTCCCGAATCGTTTCGCATGACGAAGGGCTCGGTCTTCCATTCCGGTTCATCAGCCGGTTGGACATCCAGGTGGTTGTAGACGGTGACGGTGGGATGTGCCGGGTCGCTCCGAAAGAGTCCGACAACGACCGGATTGCCTGGCGTGGTCAGCCGGGTGGCCTCTGCGCCCAGACTCTCGAGATACTCGATTGCAGCGTCGGCCCCACGATCGATATCGCTTCGCCGTTCCGGAAACGCGCTGATGGTCGGGATACCAACCCATTCCTCCAACCTGTTCTCGAAGTCTTCACGGACAGATTCGATGTAGGACGTCAGACGTTGGTCACTCATGACGGATGAGGGGGGGCTTCTGCCGCTTTTTCGATCGTCTGGACGAGAGAAATCGGAAATCCGTCGGGATCATGGAGTGCCGCCAACCGAATTCCTTCTTGCTCCAGTGTTGTCGGTGGCATGGTAAACCGCACACCCTTCTGGACCAGTGACTCGTGGGCCGCGTCCAGGTCCTTTACCCCGAAACCGATCGTGGCGCTTCCTGCAGCTTTCCCGGCGGCTTCCCGGTCAGGCACCTTGCCGCCACCGTGCAGAGCCAGCGTGTTGCCGTCGACATCGAATTCACTCCCGTCCGGCGTGTCGAACCGGAGCTTCAGACCGAGCATGTCTCGATAAAAGGCGACGGACCGGTCCATATCCGAAACCAGAACCATCGTGATCATGTGTTGCATTTCTAACTCCTAATGGTTTTGCGTCGGGTCCACCGTTCCCGTCGGAAGACCGGGGGCCTTTAAAGCGGAGTGGGGGAGGTCAAGGAAAAGCGCGAAGAAATGATCTGCCGGATCTCCCCATCCTCCGCGTCTCCGCGTCGCACTCCCAGTGGGTTCGCCATATTACAACGAAAAGAGTGGGACCACCCTCGAATAGCAAACGATGGGGTATGATTTTAAGATGGCAATGCGTGATGAGGCGGAGTCTTATTTCAAATCGCTACAGGACACCATCACCACGTCCCTAGGCGCAATCGAAGGCGATTCGTTTCGAGAGGATCTGTGGGGTCGCGATGCCGGAGGCGGCGGGCGCACCCGCGTGATCGAAAATGGAGCGGTCTTTGAAAGAGGTGGTGTCAACTTCTCACGTGTTTACGGCAACCTGCCCGAAGAGTTTGCCTGCGAGATCCCGATGGGTTCGGGCACCGAATTCTTCGCGACAGGGATATCGCTGGTAATTCATCCTCGAAGCCCGAAGGTTCCTATTGTGCATGCTAACTTCAGGTATCTGGAGAAAGGGGGTGTCACATGGTTCGGAGGCGGCGCGGATCTGACACCGTGCTACCCCTTTGATGAAGACGCCACACACTTCCATCAAACGTTGAAGGCCGCCTGCGATCGGCACGACGCCACGTACTATCCGCGCTTCAAGAAGTGGTGTGACGAATACTTCACGATCCGTCATCGCGGAGAGATGCGCGGCATCGGCGGAATCTTCTTCGATTATCTCAAGGACGACCTCGAAAACACCTTTCGGTTCGTCCGGACCGTTGGGGACGCGTTCCTCCAGGCGTATGTGCCGATCGTAGAGAAACGCCGGTCTGAGCCCTACGGAGCGAAGGAAAGGGAGTTTCAAATGCTGCGACGCGGGCGTTACGCCGAGTTCAACCTCGTCTACGACCGCGGTACCGTGTTCGGCCTCAAGACGAACGGGCGCGCCGAGTCGATCCTGATGAGCCTGCCTCCGATCGCGAGCTGGGTTTACGACTACGAACCCGAACCCGACAGTCTCGAAGAAAAGGCAACCGACTATTTTCAGCCGAAGGACTGGGCCTGATGTTTTGTCGACATTGCGGAACCACGCTCGCTCCCGACAGTCAATATTGCGCCAAGTGTGGGAAGCCTCTCTTTTCTCACGGCTCTCCCAGGTGGGACGCCGTGGTGAGGAAGCTCAAGCTCAAGACGCCGTTCCCGTACTTCGGACTATTGATTCTGGCTTTCGTCGTTTGGACCGTACAACCCAGGCAGCGCCATGCCGACTACTCTCTGATCGGATGGGAATTGGAACTCCAGGGCGAATCCGTCTCACCGGACAACTCCATGTTCCGCCACCACATGAGCCTGATACTGGAAAACCTGAGCGACGAGCCTATAAGTGAAATTCCGGTGGAATTGACGGCGCATCTCGAACCGGATCAAGCGGGAGAGATAGTCTACGACTTCCTTGGCCGGCAACTCGTGATCATGCGAAATGGGAACTTGATACCGCTTGTCGTCGTCCTGACCGACGAACTCGGAACGGGAGAAAAACGACGCTATACGATAGATGGAATCGTGACCACGAAGGCACCAGCCGAAGTGACGTACGAGGTTCGTGGAGAGGACACCGACGATGTCCTGGCCACCCTGAGGGCTGAAATACGAAATTCGCGCCGGGAGCCGGCAGGTCCGGTCGCCCAACTCCAGCCGGCCGGCACACCATGATCAAATGGTTGAAGCGCATTGTCGCGCTGGGGCTTACCCTCTTTCTGTTTCTCCTTCTTGTCGTCGTTCCCGTCGGCGGTTCGTTTCTCATAACCAGTGTCCGCGCTCGATCTCCGGAATTAGGATCTACGGATCCAGACTCGCTGGGTCTGGCCGTGACAGCAGTCCAATTCACCTCTGAAGACGGAGTTGGCCTCAAGGGATGGTGGAACCCGGGAGAGCCGGACCGGCCAGTCGCCGTTTTCGTTCACGGATTGAATCGGTCCCGTCTGGAACTGCTGGAGCGGGCCTCGGAAGTGAGCCGCCGCGGCTACGGGGTGCTGCTGTTCGACCTTCGCAATCATGGAGAAAGCGAGGGTGCCCACACGACACTCGGAGTCCATGAGAGTCGGGACGTCTGTGCCGCGAAGGAGTATGTCGAGAGTCACACTCCCGGTCGGCCGGTTGTCTTGTGGGGTGTTTCGCTGGGTGCCTCGACTGCCCTGTTGGGTGCCCGTCGGTGCGAGGGCTTTGGCGCGGTCATTGCCGACAGCTCCTTTCTGTCCCTGGAGGAAACGATTTCTCATCACTTTCGCCTCCTCTTCGGACTTCCATCATTTCCGGTTGCCAATCTGTTGATGCTCACGACAACCCTCCGGATGGGTTTTGACCTTGCCGACGGCGACGTTGAGCAGGCCGTCAAGGACAGCCCCGAACTTCCCATTCTGTTCATTGCCGGCGACCAGGACGTTCGCATGCCTCCCGAATTGGCACAGCAACTCTATGCGGCCTCGTCCCATCCTGATGCGAAACTCCTCATCGTTCCCGGTGCGTCCCACGGCCGGGCTTTCAGGCAGGACCGCGTGGGGTATCTCCAGGCGGTGTTCGATTTTCTCGAGAAGGTCTTCCCGGAAAAGCAGACGGTGGAGCCGGGCCCGGCGTAGAGGTATCGACGCCCGAGCTTGCTCGGGAACGTTATACTGTAGGGTGAATGGGTTTTGAATCCCGGAATAATGTTTCGCACTGAGTAGACAAGATGCGCCATACGACATTGCAATTAGAGAACGGATCCGAGGCATGAGCCATGTCACGGTACTGGCCGGTGGAAGTGGAGCTGCCAAGTTCCTGCTTGGTCTTGTCGACGTAGTTCCGGAAGAGCAGATCCACATCGTGGTCAATGTGGGTGACGACGACGATCTCTGGGGGCTCCATATCAGTCCCGATATCGACACCATCCTGTATGCGCTGGCCGGCGAGTTGGATCCCAATCGGGGGTGGGGACGCCGGGATGAGACATTCAGGTGTCTGGAAACCATAAAGAAGCTCGGCATGCCTTCCTGGTTCCGCGTCGGCGACCGCGATCTGGCCACGCACCTGGTGAGATCTGACTTGATGCGAAAGGGGGCCAACCTGTCGGAAGCGACGGCTGAACTGGCCGATCGGTTCGGCATTGGTGTCGTGATCATGCCAGTCACCAACCACAGGGTTCGAACGCGCATCCACACATCCGAGAAGACGCTGGCGTTTCAAGAGTACTTCGTCCGCGAGAAATGTGAGCCGGCAGTTCGAGGGGTCAGCTTTGAAGGCGCCACTGTGGCCAGAGCGTCAACCGAGGCCGTGGAGTCGATCATGCGGGCGTCGAGAGTTATCCTGGCACCCAGCAATCCGGTAACCAGCATCGGGGCAATCCTGGCAGTTCCCGGAATCCTCGAGGCCTTGTCCAACACCCAGGCCGGAGTCGTTGCGATCAGCCCCATCATCGGTTCCCAACCGGTGAGTGGGCCTGCAGGCATTCTGATGCAAGCTACCGGGTCCGAGGAAGTCTCAGCCAGGGCCGTGGCGGAACGCTACCGCGCTTTCCTGGACCACATTGTCATACACACCACCGACCTGCCCCAGCTGGAAGAAGTCCGCGGCGGTGGCGTTGGGGTCTGGGTAGAAAACATCCTCATCAACAGCGTCGAAGATGCCAGCCGAATTGCCAGACGCGTAACGAATGAAGACCGTCCTGTTACCCGTAAAGGAATTCAGTAACGCCAAGCAGCGGCTGGCGGGAATACTGAGTCCAGACCAGCGTGCGGGGCTTGCGCGAGCGATGTTTGTCGACGTCCTGGGCGCTGTAACCACCTCCCTTTCCGTCGAACGTGCGATAGTCATAACAGCCAGCGACGAAGTGGCCCGGATCGCCAGCGGGCACGGTCTGGAAGTTGTGATCGAGGTGCAGGCAACAGGTCACAGCGCCGCCGTGAACCAAATGGCGGGGCAACTGGTCGGAACGGCCTCAGCTTTTCTCGCAATCGCTTCAGACCTTCCCACCCTCAGAGGTGAGGATATCGATCAGGTGCTCGATTCCGATTGTGATGGGATTGCCCTGTTGGCTTCTCGTGACGGAACCGGCACCAACGGTGTCTTGATGCGACCCGGTGCCACGATCCAAATGGACTACGGAACCGACAGCCTCCGACGACACATATTGCTGGCCGAGGCAAGCGGATCAGCCGCAGTTGTGATGGAAATACCGGAATTCGGATTTGATGTCGATACGCCGGACGACCTTGCCCACCTCATCGAGGTGGCGCCCCGGCGTGGAGAAACCTGGGAGTCAGCCATGTCCCTGGGAGTTCTCGACGCGCTTCGAGCCTCAAGATGACCCTCACGGTTCACCCTCTTCAAGGGATACCAGAAGTACAACCGGGAGACGATCTCAGCGTTCTGACAGCCCAGGCGGTGGAGGAGTCCGGCCTGACCCTCGCCGCCCGGGACGTTGTCGCGGTCACACAGAAGGTCGTATCGAAAGCGGAAAACAGAATAGTCCGGTTAGCGGAAGTCGATCCGTCGCCGGAGAGTCTTCGTCTCGCAGAATCGAGCACAAAGGATGTCCGCCTGATCGAAGTGATTCTCAGGGAAAGCCGTCGAATCGTTCGCCATCAGCAGGATGTCCTGATCGCGGAAACACTCCATGGTTTTGTTTGCGCCAACGCGGGAGTCGATTTTTCGAATGTGGGCGGCGACGGCCTCGTGACTCTACTCCCCCTGGATCCCGACGGTTCTGCGCGCAAACTGGCCGAACACCTCGGTTGTGGGATCATTATCACCGATACGTTCGGCCGACCGTGGCGAGAAGGCCTGGTGGACGTGGCGATCGGAATCTCACGCGTGCCGGCCCTGGTTGATCTTCGGGGTACAGTCGACCGGCACGGTTACCAGTTGCACGCCAGCATACTGGGCGCCGCCGATGCCCTGGCTGCCATCGCGGGCCTGGCGATGGGCAAGACACAGGGCATCCCGGCCGTCCTCATTCGGGGCTATGAATGGGAGCCCTCGGATCAGACTGCTCGAAATCTGGTTCGGCACCCCAAGAAGGATCTTTTTCGATGAGAATAGCCGTTCTTGGAGGCACCGGAAAACTTGGAAAGGGCCTGGCCTTAAGAGCGGCTCGCGCCGGCCATGAGGTGATCATCGGCTCCCGCGACCCAGGCCGTGCCAGGGAGGTCGCAATGTCGCTCGACACGCGGATAGACGGGCAATCCAACCGGGATGCGGCCCACGCCTCCGAAGCCGCCTTCCTGAGCGTGCCCTACAGTGCACATCGAGAAACAATCGAGCAGGTGCGCGAGGCCCTGGCAGGTAAACTCGTCATCGATGCCACTGTGCCGATCAACCCTGCGAAACGCACCGAACTTCGAACCGAGAGTGGCAGATCCGCCGCAGAAGAGAGCGCTGACATTCTCGGTGAGAAAACCTCAGTCTTCGCGGCCTTCCAGACCGTCTCCTTCCATACCCTCGGTCAGGACGAAGTCCAAACCGACATACTCGTGGCCGGGGATACAGTACGGAAGGAGGACGCCCTGTCCCTGGTCCGGAGTCTCGGAGTAAACCCCGTCGATGCCGGCCCGCTCAGTTCGGCGCGCCATCTGGAACAGTTGACTCTCCTGCTCATCAGCATCAACAAGCAATACAAGATCAAGAATGCGGGGTTGAAGGTCTTGGGGATTTAGCAGGTAGCTGGAAATGGCTGGCAGCAGGTAGCCGGCAGCGTGCAGCAATCAGGAACCCGGAATGAAGCTGCCCGCTGCTTGCTACCGGCTACTCGCTAACTTGCCTCCGATCCCGTCCACTCCTGCGCTCGCGAAAGAACCCGGGCGTCAGTTTGAGAGCCAGGTCGAGGCTTTCTTGGAGATCCGATATGGTGAAGGGTTTCAGGAGGAACGGGTCCGAGCTGCGAAACGTGGTTCGGCAAGCGGCGTCGCTCGAAGAAAAGACGGACCTCAGTTTCGGGCGGAGCCGGAAACCCCTGCGTGCAAGTTCCGTGCCTGTCATTTCAGGCATCTGGAAATCCGTCAGCAAGATGTCAATCTCCTGATTGGGGTCGCTCAGGAAGGCAAGAGCCTTGGTCGGTCTGTCCGCCGCGATCACAGAATATCCCTGCTGCGCCAAGAGTGAGTCGACCGATTCGAGCACAAGTTCATTGTCGTCAACAAGCAGGACCGTCAGGCCTCTCTTCGATGCCATTAAATTACCTCCATCAAGCTAAAGAAGACGTAAGGCAATGTCTGATCCTTGCGAAAAAATAGTCCGATTTCGGTCAGTGTCTACCCAATCGTAGGTTTCCATCTGTGATTCAACGTTCAGGATTCCAGATCTATTCACAGGGAAAAGGGTGAGATCAGAGTGGGAAGGCAGGTGTCAGGAAGCAGCAGGCTCCTAGGCTGATCGCCTCACCCGGTCAGCTCCCCGACTCACATCTTATACTTCCCCATGTCCTCGTCATCCATGTCCAGCCAACGCTTGAGGTCCTCGTTTGGCATCTGATCGCCGCTGGAGACCTGTCCTCTGGAGTTTTGAAGAACCTCGTCGGCAACGAGTATGGGGCAGTCGATTCGAAGAGCCAGCGCGAGGGCGTCGCTGGGTCGGGAATCGATCGAAATGAGCTTTTCATTCTGGAGGATCCAGATGACGGCGTAGAACGTGTCTTCCTTGATAGCCGTTACAACAATCTTCTGAACGTGGCTTTCAAGCCCGATAAGCACGTTCTTGAGCAGGTCGTGCGTCATGGGGCGAGGAGTGACGACCTTCTCGATTTCAAGAGCGATTGCGTTCGCCTCGGAAACACCAACCCATATAGGGAGGATCGCGTTTCCGCTGGCCTCCTTGAGGATCACGATCGGCATGTTGGTGATCGGGTCCATCATTAGACCCCGAATCTTCATCTCGACTTCCAAAATCGTCTCCTCTCTACTTTTTGCAATGTATATACCAAACCATCCCAATTGCAAGTTAATGTGATCCCGATTACTGACGTTTCAATAACTCCTTGACATGTTTGCGTGCGGCTTCGCTCACTTTCGGGCCACTCATCATCCGCGCGAGTTCCTCTATTCGCGCCTCCCCCGCCAGCGCTTCGATCCGGGTAACTGTCCGCTGGTCCACGACCAATTTTTCGATTCGGTAATGATGGTCGGCGAACCTGGCTATCTGAGCCAGATGTGTCACCGAGAACACCTGGTAGGATCCCGACAATTCCTTCAACTTTCGCCCGACGGTCTCGGCGGCCTCGCCTCCGATGCCGGCGTCGATCTCGTCGAATACCAGCGACTTTCCGCCACCATCGTCGGCCATCACGGTGCGGAGTGCCAGCATGACTCGTGAGAGTTCTCCTCCAGACGCCACCTGGGCAAGCAAAGCCGGGTCTTCTCCCGGATTTGGAGCAAGCATCAGTCGGGGCAGATCGAGTCCTGTTGCTCTCGGAGGATCGACGGTAGTCCAACCGATCGAAAATTCTGCAGCGGGCATGGCGAGCGAGCGTACCTCGGATGTGACGGATTTTTCCAGATCGGCTGAACAGGTTCTCCGGCTTCCGCTCAGTTGCTCGGCCGCATCCCGGAAATCTTTGCGAAGGCTAGCCAACCGTTCCGCGATCTCTGCTTTCTTAGTCTCTGTAAGACCTATATTGTCCAGTTCTTGGATTACTTTCTCCAAGTGGGCACCGAGGTCTGGTCCGTACTTTCTGTGGAGGCGCTCCAGCTCAGAGAGCCTTGTCTGGAGATGTTCCAGTCCCCCCGGATCGACGTCGATCTTCTGGAGATAGTCCCGGAGGCTGTATGCCATGTCTTCGACGAGGGCTCGGGCGGTGGCGGATTGTTCGGCGATGCCGGTCAACCTGGAGTCATGAACCTCGGCGTCATGAAGGGAACGTTCGACTGCCGCAAGAAGGGAGAGGACGGATGCTTCGGCCTCGTACAATGATTGGTAGCTGGCCGTGGCTGTTTCGAGAAGCCGGCCCGAGTGTTCGAGGATCTCGACCTGCTCCCTCAGGTGGTCGGTTTCTTCGGCTAGAGGGTTTGTGCGTTCGATTTCACCACGTTGGAACCGGAGCAGATCCGTCCGTTGCAGCACCTCCGATTCCGCGGTTTCGAGTTTGGCCAGCTCGTCTTCGAGGGTCCCGATTGCTTCGTAGAGAGTACGGACACGATCGCGGAGCACCGCCGCCTCGGCAACGCGATCGATCAGGGCAAGTTGGGTGCTGGTGCGAAGCAAGGTCTGCTGCTCATGCTGGCCGTGAATGTCCAGAAGGTCGGGCGCCAGAGCACGAAGGGCGGCCACTGTACTGGGTTGGCTGTTGATATAAACGCGGTTTCGGTTGTCCGCCGCGATTTCGCGACGGAGGACCAGTTCTCCGTCCTCGGCGTCGATGCCGATTGGTTCCAGATCGATTCGGGCGGAGGCTTCGAAGACGGCTTCTATGATTGCTTTATTCTCTCCTCGGCGGATGACGTCGGTGGTGGCTTTGCCGCCGGCCAGGAGCGCCAACGCGTCAACGACAAGCGATTTCCCGGCGCCGGTCTCCCCGCTCAGGAGGTTGAAGCCGGGTTCGAATTCCAGTTCGAGCTGGTCGATGAGAGCAAAATTCCGCACGCGGAGAAGCCGGAGCATACTGGCCGTTTATATGCCAACCACAGCAGTCTTTCAATGGAGAAGTGCCAACAGTACCCGCGGCTTTCTCGGCCAGGCTGGCAATCTCGATATTTTTACTGTGATGACCGGCAAACGAAATTCGGGCTCGAGAGTCTGTGACATGAAGGAGGATTAGTTTGGCCGACTTGGCATACCCCGGCACATTGATACTGCAGGGCGGCGCAGATGTGATTGACCTGCTCCTCACCACCGGTCCCGTTGCTCGGGTCGTACTCCTGATCCTGTTCGTGTTCTCGGTCGCATCCTGGGGTGTCATCTTCTCCAAAGGACTGCTGATCCGGAAGATTCGAAAAGAATCCAAAGTCTTCTGGAAAATCTTTCGCAAGGGACACAGCTTGTCGGAAGTCAGCGCAGCATGTGAAATGTTGCACTTCACACCTCTGGTTCCGGTCTTTGATGCCGGCTTTGAGATGATTGCTCCGATCGAAGGCGACGCCGAAAGCACTCAGATGCCCGGAGAAGCAACTGTCCAGCGGGCCCTGTTCCGAGCGGCAGCCGCCCAACTAACCGAACTGGAGACCCGGATGACGTTTCTCGCGACGACGGCCAGCGTCACTCCGTTTATAGGTTTGTTTGGCACCGTCCTGGGCGTGATCGGTTCTTTTGCCGGGTTGGCAAACGCATCGGTCGGCACGCTCCAGGCCGTGGCGCCGGGAATGGCCGAAGCACTGATCGCCACGGCCGTCGGGCTTTTTGCGGCAATACCCGCGCTTGTGGCCTACAATCACTTCGTGGCGGAAATCCGAAGCCTGGGCGGTCAACTCGACGACTTGCAGGCGGAATTCCTGGCCCTGGCCGAGCGACGAGGGCTCCACTGAGGAGGACTCTGCCGGGCTAGGGAGCATCCTACTCCGGAGGAACAATGGCTTTCACCACGCGCGACGGCAAGACCCAGTCGGAGTTGTCCGAAATCAACATGATTCCGTTCATCGATATCATGCTGGTCCTGCTTATTATTTTTATGGTGACTGCGCCGGTCATACAGTCGGGTATCGAAATCAACGTGCCCAGAACAGAGCTCGTCCGTGAAATCGCCGAGGAAAAACTCATCGTGTCGGTGGATCGTGAACAGAACCTCTTTCTACAGGACGAGGCTGTAAACATCAACGACCTGGGACGCCTGATCAACGAGCGCGTCGTCGACCCGGCTCGTCGAAGTGTCTATTTGCGTGCCGACGAGGCGGTGCCGTTTGGGACGATCGCCGTGGTGATGGACCGTCTGAACCAGGCAGGCATTGAAAACATCAGTGTTGTCACCCAGCCGTTGAACGCAAACTGAGCATGAAGCAAAATCGTGAACGGTTCGATCGTGGCATATTGATGTCGGCGGGGCTCCACGCCGTTCTGATATTGTTTGTCCTGTTCTCGCCGGTCCTGTTCCCTGCCTACGGTGATTCGAGCTGGGGAGACCTGGGCGGTGGCGATGGGATGAGCGTTTCGATAGTCTCGAGCATTTCCGGGATGCCTCTGCCCGCTCCTGCCGTTGTAAACGACGAAGCTGCTGCCAACGAATCCGAAGGCTTCTACGAGACCGAACCCGAACCGCCGAGTGAGCCGGAACCCGAACCGGAGGCTCCGGCTGTGGAAGCCGAACCGATTCCGGAAACGACGGCTCCCGTCGAAACAACTCCCCCACCACCTCCTGCTCCGCCAGCTCCTCCACCCGCTCCCAAGCCGGTCGAAGCAGAGCCGCCTCCCGAGCCCACGAACGCCGTGCCCTTCGGTCAAGGCGGCCGACCGTCGGTCAACTACGGCCAGACCGGAGACGAGGGGAGTGGGGTGGGTGCCGTCGGAGAAGGAACCTTCGGTGAACGTTACGGAGGCTACGTCAGGGCGATTTCACAACGGATTTCTCAAAACTGGTTGCAGGGGATGATCCGTGGGAACATCCGCAACGCACCACGGATCTACGTCAGTTTTGATATCCTTCGAGACGGCACGATCACCAACGTTGAGATCACCACCGGCAGCGGCATCGCATCGCTTGATCGATCGGCCCGCAGAGCCGTCCTGGCCTCGAATCCGCTTGGGCCACTGCCGTCGGATTTCCGGGGGCGGTCTATAAACGTCAGTTTCTGGTTCGATTATCGAAAATGAGACGAACTAAGATTGCGATCGCACTTTTTGCCCTGGCCTTGTTTTCCTCAGCGGCATCCCTCTTTTCCCAACAACCTCAGGTCGTCACCGGAACACGGACCGGTGCCATGTCCATCCGACTGGCCGTGCCCCAGTTCGAACTCCGCTCGAACCGCCCGGGCGCGGTCGAGCTGATCGACACGTTCAACGAAACTCTCTGGGACGATCTGGAGTTCTCCGGGGTTGTCGCGCTGATCAGCAGGAGCTTCTATCCCCTCGGCAGTTTTGGCCGCGCCATCGACATCGACACCACCGCCTGGACGACCTCCGCGGTCGATGCGCAGTTCCTGGCGTTAGGGAACGGCCAGGTCAGCGGCAGCGAGTTTCTGATCGAGGCACATCTCTGGGATCTCAAGACCCGTATTGAGGACCGGGAGGAGATCGGCCTGCGATTTAGAGTCGCGACGACCGAAGCATCGGTTCGAGCGAGTGCACACCAGTTTGCAGACATGATCATCGAACTGCTTGGCGGTGGGATTCGCGGCGTCTCGCAGACGAAGATCGCATTCGTTTCCGACAGGAGCAGCAGAAGGGGAAGCTCGGAAAAAGAAATCTGGGTGATGGATTACGACGGCCACAACCAATACCAGTTGACGACTGTCCGAAACCTGGCCTTGACTCCGGCCTGGGCGCCCGACGGCGAGCGGATTGCGTACACGACCTACCAGAGAAACGTGCCGGACATCGCAATCATTTCCCGAATTGATCGTCGCGGTTTTCCGTTCCCGGAGCTTGAAGGCACGACGACTACACCTGGTTGGTCGCCCGACGGGAGCCAGATTGCATTCTCGTCGAGCATGAACAAGGTTCGCGGCATGAACGACCTCGAGCTCTACGTTTCGGACTCCCGCGGGCGCAACCCGCGCCGGTTGACCAATTCCTATGGTGTCGATATGTCGCCGGTCTGGAATCCAAAGACCGGACGTGAAATCGCCTTCTTGTCGGATCGGAGAGGTTCGCCTCAGCTCTATGTTATCGACGCTCAAGGAGGTAATCTTCGTCCACTGGTCAGTGGAGGAGGAGAAGCGGTCAACCCCGCCTGGTCGCCGGACGGACAAACGATCGCGTTCGCGTGGAAACGGCCTCGATCACCGAACTTCGACATCTACCTGCATGACCTTGCCACGAATAGAAACGTGCAACTGACCCAGAATTCACGCGACAACGAGCGTCCGAACTGGTCGCCCGACGGAAGACACCTCGTTTTCGAATCGGACCGAACCGGCAGGAAGCAGATATACTCGATGCTGGCCGACGGCACCAAGGTCCGACAATTGACTCGCGAGGGAAAGAACGAAGGACCTGCCTGGTCCCCCTATATCCGACAATGATGGAGACCGAATGCCGAATCCAGTTAACAACCAAGGAGGCTCGAGAATGAAAATTGGCAATCGAACAGGAACGAACGGACCCGCTCCGCAGCCCGTGTTGTTCGGCCGCCGCTCCTCGACCCGACGGCCGGCCCCAGTCGTTTTCCTCCTGCTGATGACCCTGTTTTCCTTCTCCTGTAGAAGGCCGGCTGCGCCACCACCACCACCGCCGGCACCACCGGCGGAGGAGACACCGCCACCGGCTCCTGAGCCGACTATCTCGTTGAGCGTCCGCCCTGCCAACATCGAGCGAGGCGACTCCGCGACGCTTCAATGGGAAACCAGCAATGCCGCGGCGGTTCGAATCGAACCCGGGGTGGGTAGTGTTGGAACATCCGGAAATCGAGACGTCAACCCGTCGTCCTCGGTGACCTACACCGCAACCGCCACGGGTCCGGGTGGGACGGCGACCGATATCGTTCGCGTCACGGTTCGTACCCCGGCACCGCCGCCGGCCGCACCGCCGCTTCCGGACACACCGGAACTGACGATCGAGGAACTCTTCAGGGACAACATCCAGGTGATTTACTTCGATTACGACCAGGCTGAGATTCGATCGGACCAGGTCGGCGCATTACAGAACAATGCAAGGTTCCTCCGGCAGAATGCGGGCGTCCGCTTCACCATCACGGGCCATGCCGATGAGCGTGGTAGTCAGGAATACAACATCGGTTTGGGTGACCGGCGGGCAAACGCGGTCCAGCAGTACCTGGTTGAACAAGGCATCAGCGAATCCCGAATCAATACGGTCAGTTTCGGAGAAGAGCGTCCGGTCTGTAGCGATACCACCGAGCGCTGTTACCAACAGAACCGGAGAGCCGAACTCATCACACGTCAGTAATCGTGCGGGTCTCGCGTTCCGATTCATGTAGGGTGTCACCATGAAGAAGACTCTTGTCGGTCTCATCATGCTCATGATGGCCGGTCTCCTGTCGGCTGACCCGGCGTGGGGTCAGCGGAGGGAGATCGTCCAGCTCCAGGCCGACATCATCCGCCTCTCGCAACAGGTCGGTGAAATCCAGACCAGCCTGGACGAACGGAACTCTGTTGTTCAGAACCTCGTGGAGCAACTCTACGACCAGGTCGTCGCCCTGTCGGAAACTGTCGGTCGCATCAACAACACGCTGAACGACGTCCAGGCAAGCAACGACAGACTCGGGGGCGAAATGCGCGTTCTGGTGTCGAACCTGCGCGACGATGTTGAGATCATGGACCGAAGCCTTGGAGACCTCAGGACCGACATGAACGCTGTTGCCCAGCAGCTGACAACGCTCAAGACGACGACCGAAGAGCTCGACTCACCAGAGAGCCTGATGCGGATGGCTGTGACCGACTTTCTGTCCGGAAACTACGATCTCGCGATCGAGGGTTTCCGGGATTACCTGGACAACTTCCCGGCAAGCCCCAGGGCCGCCGAATCTCAACTTTACCTGGGTGATTCCTATTTCAACGACGGGGAATACGAGCAGGCCATCATCGAGTACGATTTGCTCTTGCAGAAATTTCCCGACAGCGTTAAAAAGGTCACTGCCCTGTATAAGAAAGGCCTCGCTCTGGCGGAAATGAACGAAATCGACGATGCGTTGACCTACCTTCGACGCGTCGTTTCCGACTATCCAGACAGTACCGAAGCGACAAGCGCACAACAGAAGATAGACGATCTATCTCGATCCGGACGGCGTTGATCGGCTAGGGTGAAGGCGTGCCGCCTCAGGCGGCGAAAGAGGATTTCGAATGGCCAAGTCTATAAACAAAGTGACCCTGATCGGACGTCTCGGAAGAGACCCCGAGTTGAAGTACACCGCCAGTGGAACTGCCTACTGTCGGTTTTCCATGGCAACCGATGACTCCTGGACCGATCGCAACACGGGCGAACGCCAGGAAAGAACCGAATGGCACAACATCATTGCGTGGGATCGGCTGGCTGAAATTTGTGGCCAGTACCTTGCCAAAGGCCGGCTGGTCTATATCGAAGGCAGTATTTCGTCACGTCAGTACGAGGACAAAGATGGAGTAAAGCGTACATCCTTCGACATCAAGGCCAGGGATATGGTGTTGCTCGGCTCTCCCGGCGACGGAGGCCAGCGCCCGGCCCCCGCAGCAGCCGCCAAACCTGCCAAACCTGCCGAAGGTGGGGCGGCGATCACCGACGACGACATCCCCTTCTAGAAACGGCATGGGGCGGCCCTCCGGCCGTTCCCATGCACTCACTTTTTCATACAGCTCCATTCATTCTCATGCGTTCCGAAGACCCCGCACCTGTATCCACCTTCCCCCAGGTGGATACACAACAGCCGATTGGTATCAACGTCAAGGCCCTCAGCGTGCTCACTGCCGGCCACATGGCTATCGACATCGGGCAGGGCGCTATTCCAGCCATTCTTCCCTTTCTGCGCACACAGCTCTCGCTTTCCTATACCGCTGCCGGTGTGATCGTCCTTGTTGCCACCGCGACATCATCACTCATCCAACCGATGTTCGGTTATTTTGCGGATCAACGTCGTCGGCCGCAGATTCTCCCGATCGCCGTTCTGTTATCCACTGTGGGCATTGCGCTGATGGGAGTAGCTTCTTCCTATGGATCCGTCCTGTTTCTGGTCACTCTTGCCGGTTTAGGCACCGCCGCATTCCACCCCGAAGGTTATAGAGGCGCCAGCGAGGTGTCCGGGACCCGCCAGGCCACCGGCATTGCGCTGTTTTCCTCCGGAGGCAATCTCGGCTTTGCCCTGGGGCCGCCGATAATCATATTGCTGGTGACCACGTTCGGTTTGACCGGCAGCCTGGGAATGCTCGTTCCGGGATTGATTGCGACAGTCCTGCTCATTGGGGCCCCGCCGGAGGTTCCACCTGCCCCCGCCCTCGGGACCCGCAAAACCGCTTCTTCAGCTCCGAGAACACTCGTTTGGGGCATGGTTGTTCTGATACTGGTCGTCGGAATTCGGTCGTGGGCACAGATCGGTTTCAGTACGTTCCTGCCCTTCTATTACCTGGACGTCATGGGCGGCGACCCTCGCATGGTCGGGACGCTTCTGGGCGTCTTCCTGGGAGGGGGGGCACTTGGGGGATTGACTGCGGGCCCAATCGCCGACCGTTTCGGCGTTCGCCGCTTCACGATCATCGTCTTCATGATGTCGACTCCGCTGGCTGTAGCCTTCTTCTTCGTCTCGGGCGTGTGGAGTTTCGTTGTGCTGGGATTGTTCGGGTTCGTCCTGATATCGACTTTCACCGTTACCGTTGTCCTCGCACAGGCCTACATGCCCGGAAATCTCGGTATGGCTTCCGGGCTGGTCGTCGGGTTCGCGATGGGTGCAGGAGGCGTGGGTGTCACGGCCATGGGTTGGGTCGCCGATCACTGGAGTGTCACCATTGCCTTGTGGATTTGCGCCCTGATGCCCGTCGCGGCCTTCCTGCTGTCGATCTTGCTGCCTCCAATTCCGACCAGCGCGTCGCGTGCGTAGTAACCCTGCCTGGGCTGCCATGCATTTGGAAAAGCTGCTCGCATCGCATACACTGACGGGGATGCTCACGCGGTGAGTGGCCTTGACGCTTCAACCTGAAACGCTCGAAACCTACCGGATCCAAATGCCAGTCAATAGCTTTGATGTCGTATCCAAGATAGACCTCGCAGAAGTCCTGAATGCTGTGGGGCAAACACGAAAAGAAGTTGCTCAACGGTTCGATCTGAAAGGATCCGGATCAACGATTGAACTTCAGGAGGGCGAGAAGAAGCTCGTCATCTCCAGTGCCGATGACTACAAACTGAAGGCTGTCAACGATGTCCTCGAACAGAAGCTCGTGAAGCGAAAGGTGCCTTTGAAGGGCCTCACCTACAGTGCCGTTCAACCCGCCGCCGGTTCGACTGTTCGCCAGGAAATCGACATCCAAAGCGGTATCTCGATTGAGAAATGCCGAGAGATCGTCAAGAAGCTCAAGGGAAGCAAGCTCAAGGTCCAGGCGTCGATCCAGGGAGACCTGGTACGTGTAAGTGGCAAGAGCCGCGACCTGCTGCAGGAAGCGATCCAACTCATTAAGGAAGAGGACTTCGGCGTTCACATCGAATTCACAAATTTCCGAACGAACTGACATTAGCGGGCAGCGTGCAGC
>CAZOZZ010000001.1:40758-75915 GCA_964584435.1 uncultured Solibacteraceae bacterium
AGCGGGCAGCGTGCAGCTCCGGAGCCTTCCCGACCAATCCGCGTAATCTGCGTATAGATTATTCCCCCTTTCCTTATTTCCGTATTTCTATTATTGTAGACATATGAAAACACCAACGGCACGGGAGGTCACTCGATACTCAGATATGTTTGCGGCCCTGGGGAACGAAGCGCGACTACGGATTCTGCGTCTGCTTCTCGCAGCGCATCCGGGTGGAATGGTCGTCGGTGACATTCAATCCGACTTGGGAATCCCGAACTCCACGCTTTCTCACCATCTGGAGCGGCTGAAGCATGAAGGGCTGCTTTCCGTGCGGCGGGACCGACAGTTCTTGTGGTACAGCGCGAACACAGGCAGCCTGGAGGCGCTCACGCGTTTCCTTTTTGCCGAGTGCTGTTCGCGAAACAACGTGGTGAAACCTGAAAACATCCTTGTGGAATTGGAGACGAAGTGATGGAAGTCAAAGAGGCCGAAATCAAGGAACACGTAAAGAAACGATACGGTGCGGCCGCAAGGAGTGCCGCTTCGGGCGGCTCTTCATGCTGCGGATCGACGACTCCGACCTGTTCGGATCCGGTCACGGCGGACCTGTACAGTCTTGAGGACACGGAAGCCCTTCCGGCTGAGGCAGTTCTTGCCTCGCTTGGCTGTGGCAACCCCACCGCCCTGGCCCAGCTGCACCCCGGTGAGACGGTTCTCGACCTGGGCTCCGGAGGCGGCATCGACGTCCTGCTTTCAGCGAAGCGTGTCGGACCGACGGGCAAGGCTTTTGGGCTCGACATGACCGACGAGATGCTGGATTTGGCGCGGAAGAATCAGGCAAAATCCGGGCTCGAAAACGTCGAGTTTCTCAGGGGTGAAATCGAAGACATCCCTCTTCCGGACGCCTCGATCGACGTTATTATTTCCAATTGCGTCATCAACCTGTCAGCCGACAAGGATCGTGTGCTCAGCGAGGCATTCCGTGTCCTCAAACCGGGCGGGCGGTTTGCGGTGTCCGACATCGTCACCCGTGGTCTGGTCTCCGAGGATCTGGCCAGGGACATGAACCTCTGGATCGGCTGTGTGGCTGGAGCGCTTGAGGAGACCGAGTACCGGAAGAAGCTTGAGGCGGCCGGCTTCAAGGACATTCGGATCGAGCCAACCCGGATCTACGAAGCCGAGGACGCACGGGAACTGGCCCGGACCAAGGACGTGTCCGAATCGGCTCTCGAGAGCCTCGGCGGTAAGTTCATGAGTGCATTCGTTCAAGCGGTTAAGCCATAATCCAGTGTTCGATTCCGACGTTGGTATTTCGCGTAGAGGCCTTATTGGATCAGAGCTCTTCGACAGGAAGCAAGTGGCTAGCGTTGGCACTGCTGTGTGCGTGCCAGGTCCTGGCGATGACGCTCTGGTTCTCGGCCTCGGCCGTCCTCCCTTCCCTCCAGCTTGAGTATCAGCTCGATTCTTTCCAGTCTTCCCTGTTCACGAGCAGCGTTCAGATCGGCTTCGTCGCCGGCACACTGATCAGTGCACTTCTCGGACTGGCCGACCGTTTGAATCCCCGCCGATTCTTCATGGCGGCGTGTCTCGTCGCGGCGGGGGCCAACGGCTTGACCCTCACGCTGGATGCCGCGACAGCTGCCGTTCCCCTGTTACGCTTCGTCACGGGCATGTGCATGGCCGGCATCTACCCGGTCGGGATGAAGATGGCCGCGAGCTGGGCCAAACGGGATATGGGCTTGATGGTCGGCCTCCTGGTTGGTGCGCTGACGCTGGGATCCGCCTCTCCTCACCTGATCAATGCATTTGGGGGTGTCGATTGGCGATTCACGATCGCCATCGCCTCCGGATGCGCGGTGGCGGCAGGCCTGCTCATCAACCTGGTGAGGATAGGTCCGAACCAATCGAAGGCCCCGCCGTTCGACCCGTCGCTCGCGTTGGGCGCATGGACAACTCGATCCGTGCGTTACGCAAACCTGGGCTATTTCGGCCACATGTGGGAGCTGTACGCGATGTGGGCCTGGGTTGCCGTTTTCCTCGAGGCCAGCTTCACGACGACGATGTCGGCTGAGCCGGCCTCATACTTTGCACGGCTGGCAACTTTTGCAACCCTCGGAAGTGGTGCCATCGGTTGTCTCCTGGCAGGCTTGATCGCAGACCGCTGGGGCCGTACTACGGTGACGATGGCCGCAATGGCAGTCAGCGGAACCTGTTGCCTGGCGGCCGGATTTCTCTACGGTGCCAATCCCTGGCTTCTGACGGCATTTTGTGTCGTCTGGGGCATCGCGATCGTTGCGGATTCGGCCCAGTTTTCGGCCAGCATCGCCGAGTTGTCCGATCCAGGCATTGTCGGAACAATGCTCACGGTTCAGACCAGCGTCGGTTTTCTCCTGACAATGGTCACAATCCACCTCATCCCCTACCTCGTGGACGCCTTTTCCTGGCGGTATGCATTCGCCTTCCTGGCGATCGGGCCGGCCCTGGGAATCCTGGCGATGGGAAGGCTCAGAGGCATGAATGAAGCATTGAGGTTAGCGAATGGAAACCGCTGATGCATGGTGGGTTTGGACTTGACCAGGGTTCGGAGTCAACGCAAAGTCGCAAAGACGCAAAGGGCGCAATGTTTTTGTCTGGGAGGGCCCTTGCTACCGGTCAGGCGTTCTTAGACAAAAACCTTAGCGCCCTTTGCGTCTTTGCGTTTTTGCGTTGAGTTCCCTTCTTGAGCCGAAGACCTAGTCATGGCTTCTGGGCCGTGACAATATAGAAACGGGAAAGTGAGGTCTCTCCCGTCACGGTGAGCTTTTGCCGTTCCAGAAGATCATGGATTTCTCCCCCCGTATTGACGACATTACCCCACGTCGTTTCATACCACTGAGCCATGACCGCGTAGATCTGGGTTGGGTCGCGCAATTCCGCCGGGCCCGTCGGATAGCGCTCGTCGAACACCAACAACTGTCCCCCGGGTTTCAACGCCTCTACGCAGTTTGCGATCACAGTGTCCTTGAGACCTGGCTCAATCTCGTGAAGTACGAGGAAAGTGGTGACGAGATCGAATGATCCACCGAGATCTTCGGGCCATGATCCGGCCTCTATCAACCGGACCTCGACCCTGTCGGACAGACCGTTGGCGACGATCAATTCCCCGGCCAGGCGAACCGAATTGGGCTCCAGATCGATTCCGACACAACGGACGCCGGGATACCGCCGTGCGAATTCAACGATCGCGTGGCCTCCCCCGCACCCCACATCGAGGATCCTGGCCCCCGATGCCAGACTGGCTTCCAGTTTGGGCAGCTTCGGCAGGACGGCATCGATAAAGATGCGCGGTAGCGTCCCCAGTGCGGCCGCGACGGCTTCGAGAAACTCCTGGTCGTGCTCCTGGTATGGGTGCGTCTTCCCGTTTCGAAACAGTTCTGGATAAAGAGCGTAGTCACGAGCCATGATCAGATGGAGAGACGGAAAGCCCCCGAGGTAGTAGGTGGCCTTCGTGTCGGCGAGAAGTTCGTCCATGAAGGGAGCCAACCTGTAGCCGTCGTTCGGGCTGTAATCCAACAGCTCCAGCGCGCAGGCGGATTCGCACCAGACACGCGTGTACTCGGCCTGGAGACCCGCCTTTTCGGCAAGCGCACCTACCGTAATTCCGGATCCTGAAGCGGCCAGCTTCTCGAACAGCCCCAGACGCCTGCCCAGATCCATCAGGTGAGTCGCGTGCAGGCCCTTCAAGTAACCAAAGACCTTGTTCATCTGTGCGATGCGAGATGTCTCTCCCGTTTCGGCGGAGTCATTCTGCCAGGATGGATTGCGTGGTTCGGTCATGCGTCAACCGTAAAGGGGGTGAAGTCCGTGTCGTAGTCGTTGAAGATGTAACTGATCGGAAAGAAGAGGCCCCCGGCGCCAAAGGTCAGACCACAAGCGGTGCTGACCTTCGCTGCACCGACGATGTTCGAGCAGATCAAGACGGTCACGAACGTGGCCATGACCTGGTCATAGTACTTGTACTGCCGGCGCTTTGGAGTATCGTTCATGGCGAAGCTGTTTATCCTAGCAGGATGGGAAACCCGGGTTAAGGCTTTTCCCGATGGTTCGGAGTCAACGCAAAGTCGCAAAGCCGCAAAGACCGCAATGTCTTTGTCTGGGAAGGGCCCTCGCCGCTGATCAGACGTTCTTATACACAATGCTTTGCGCCCTTTGCGGTATCGCGTCTTTGCGTTGACTCCCCTTCCTAAGACCAGAAGAAGCGGTAAAAACTCCTGATTGATGCTTTTTCGATTCAGCCTGTACGGTTTTCTCAAGAACCAGCGCTACTTTGAGCCGTTCCTCATTCTTGCTTTTCTCGAGAAGGGGCTGGCCTTCTTTGAGATCGGGCTCCTGATCGCCTTCCGTGAGATCACGGTCATCCTGTTCGAGGTTCCCTCCGGAGCGATCGCCGATGTTTACGGCAGGCGTCCGGTGATGATCCTGTCCTTCGTCGTCTACATTGCCAGCTTCCTGACGTTCGCCCTGGCTGATGGACTGATCCTGCTGGCGGCTGCGATGCTGCTATTCGGTGTCGGGGAGGCATTCCGAACCGGAACGCATAAGGCCATGATCTTCGCATGGCTGCGGATGGAAGGCCGCATCCACGAACGAACCCGCTATTACGGGTACACGCGCTCCTGGAGCAAGTTCGGCTCGGCGGCATCCGTCGTTCTGGCCGGGATCTTCGTTTTCTCGAGCGACAGTTATGTCACGATCTTCTACTTCGCAACGATCCCGTATCTGCTCAATATCGTGAACTTCCTGGGATACCCGGCCAAACTGGATGAAATCAGCTCCGATAGACCTCGACCGAACTTGCTCGGGCATCTCTCCACGACTCTCGGGGGGACCATTCGGGACGCCCACCTGCGTCGATTGCTTACGGAATCGATGGGATTCGAGGGCGTCTTTCATGCGGTGAAGGACTACATCCAACCGGTTCTGATGGCAGCATCCCTCACGACCGCATCCGCGTATGTCGTGACCGCCGGCCTCAGTGATCCACAGAAAGCGACCCTCCTGGTTTCCCCCGTCTACCTCGTCCTGTACCTGCTGTCGGGAACGGCGAGCCGGCAGGCACATCGCCTGGTGGATCGCGTGGGTACCGAGGATCGTGCCGCACGAACGATGTGGGCTCTGGCGACCACGGTGTTTGGCGTCATGGCCGTTGCCGGCTACTACGAGACCCTGGGATGGCTGATCGCATCTTTCGTGTTGCTGCACGTGCTCCAGAACGTGTGGCGTCCAGTTCTGATCAGCCGTTTTGACGCCCATGCCGACGGATCAGGCGGCGCCACGGTACTGTCGATCGAAAGCCAGTTGCGCCGTGCCGCAACGATGCTTCTCGCCCCAACGATCGGATTCGCAGTTGACCTTGCCCAAACCTCTGGCGGCGGCCTCTGGCCCATCGGCCTCGCGGGCGCCTGCATCTCGGCGATTTTTCTCTTCTCCCACCACCACCACACCGGCCCCTGAGGACAGCGTGTCGGGGTGGCCGGCCCTGGCCACCCGCGGGAATGGACGCGACTCCAAGGCGAGCCTCCTGGCCACCCGCGGGAATGGACGCGACTCCCAAGAAGAACCCTGGCCACCCCCATGTCCGGCGCCCACTACAGGGCAGCCCCCGAAGCAACCGCCTGGCCCATACGGGACGCTCCCCACGTCAGGACCGCATTTTCAACATCAGCGAAACAGTTCGGCCGGACCGCGGGCGACCAGGGCCGGTCGCCCCGACACTTGTCTTGAACGTCTTGGCTAGCGGTTTTCGGCGAGTCGGGATTTCGGGATGATGTCTGGTTTCAGCCGGACAACCAGGCGGTAGATTAACAGGACGGAGAGCAGAGCACCGTATGTCAGCGGCCGCAAGGTGTCGGCTTTCACGATCCACAGATAGTGAACGACGCCTGCAGACGCACTCACATAAATCAATCGATGGAGCAACTGCCACCGCTTCCCTCCCAGCCTGCCGATCCACTTCTTAGTCGAAGTGAGAGCGAGCGGGATCATGCAGACGAACGCGGTGAACCCTGCGGTGATGAACGGACGTTGGGGAATGTCCTTGAGAATCTCAGCAAGGTCGAAAAATTGATCCAGCCAGATGTACGTGGTGAAGTGCAGTAGCCCGTGGAAGAACGCAAAGAGCCCAACCATACGGCGAAGGCGAATGAGTTTCGACCATCCGGTCAGCTGGCGCAAGGGTCGAATCGAAAGGGTGATGAGCAGAAAGCGAAGTGTCCACCTTCCGGTCGTATCGGTGATATCGTCGATAGGGTTGGCGCTCAGCTCACCCGTCAACGCTCCATTCAGGAGGAAGGTCAACGGCAGCAGGCAGGCCACAAAGACGATCGGCTTGACGACCAGTTTCAGGAACCGATCCGACATTTCGCTAGTAGAACTTCCGGAGGTCCATCCCCTCGTACATCTGGGCCACGTGTTCACCGTACCCGTTGAACATCAGGGTCTTTCTCTTGACCAGTTCGCCGAGCCGGCGTTCCCGGGCCTGACTCCAGCGCGGGTGATCGACGTCTGGATTCACGTTGGCAAAGAAACCGTATTCGTTAGATGCCTGTACCTGCCACGTGTTGCGCGGTTGTTCGGCAACGAAGCTGATGTTGACGATGGACTTGAGGCCCTTGAAGCCGTATTTCCACGGAGTCACGAGGCGAATCGGCGCGCCGTTCTGATTCGGGCCTTCCTTGCCATAGACACCGACAGCCATCAACGTCAACGGATTTGTCGCTTCGTCCATCCGCAAACCTTCCACGTAGGGCCAATCGAGAAAAGAACGTCTCTGGCCCGGCATCTGTTCGGGATCGTAGAGCGTTTCCATCTTCACGTACTTGGCACTGGGTAGCGGCTCCAGTTTCCGAATCAGATCGGCCATAGGGAATCCGTGCCAGGGGATCACCATGGACCATCCCTCAACACACCGCATCCTGTAGATGCGATCCTCCATCGTGAAGCCAGACAGCAGATCATCGAGGTCGTACTCCGCCGGGTTCTTGACCAGGCCCTCGACTTTCACCTTCCAGGGTTTCGGTCGGAGAGTTCCGGCGTTCCTTCCGGGGTCTGACTTGTCGACGCCAAACTCATAGAAGTTGTTATACGTAGTCACGTCCTCGTACGGGTTCACTTCTTCGTCGGTGTCGAATGGACCCTTCTGTGCCGTGCCACCCGCTGTGGCGGTGGGACTGGCGCAACCTTCGGGCAGGATCAGGCCCGCCGCCGAAACAACGGTCGCAAGGCCGGCCGCTTTCAGAAATTGTCGGCGGTCTCTATATAGTTTCTCGTCGGTGATCTCGGACGATCTGACGTCCTCCGGCCTCTTGATAAGCATGTCCTCTCCTCAAAGGTAATGTGGGGATATCTTACCATCCACGGATGGATTAGAACACTGTGGCTCTTGGGTCCGGAGCCCGAGGTCTTGACACAGATTACGCGGATTAAGCGGATTGAGAGTCGGATCGAAAGGCTATTTGAGGGAGTGGTGAAAACACAGTTGATCGGGACAAGGCTCATCTCAATCCGGGGAGGCGGCGCCAGATCCTGAGGACCCAACGAAGCAGACTTGCCCTTTGCCCGGTTCGCAGACGGGTCAGGATCGAATCATATCCTCCCCAGCGAGCCGGACCGGTAACGATACTCTGTAGCTCGGTGAAGCGGCGGATGCCTTCCTCTCCATGGCGCCGTCCGAGTCCGCTGGTCTTTGTACCCCCCATAGGCACGTCGAAGCTGTTGAAGATCTGCACCGTCGAATTGACTCCGGCCGTGCCCGTATCGAGCTTCCGGGCCAGCCCGAGTGATGTCGCACCACTGGCGCCCCAGACCGTTGCGTTCAGGCCGTAATCCGAATCGTTGGCTCGTCGGAGCGCTTCCTCCCGGTCGGCCACCCGGTAAACGGCAACCACCGGACCGAAGGTCTCCTCTCGTCGAAGCAGGGCATCCTCCGGGACATCGGTCAGCAGCGCGGGTTCAATGAAAGCGGGTCCAAGGTCGGGCCTGGGACGGCCGCCCACAATCAGTCTGGCGCCCTTTGCCACCGCATCGGAAATATGAGTGGACACCGTCGCCAGGTGATCGGCTCCGATCAGGCTGCCGACATCGACGTCCCAGTCTCGTGACCACCCCAATTTCAGGGACCCGACTCTCGCGGCTGCAAGTTTCAGGAATTCATCGTAGATGGGTGCTTCGACATAGGCCCGTTCGACCGAGAGACACGCCTGTCCACTGTTGAGAAAGGATCCTGCCACCAGGCCTTCGACCACATCGGCCAGCCTGGCTCCTTTGGTCACGATCATGGGATTCTTCCCGCCCAGTTCCAGCGAACAGGGTATCAATCGCGCGCCGGCAGCTCTTGCGACTGCCTTCCCCGCCTGTCTGCCTCCGGTAAAGGCCACGTAGTCGGAATTTTCGATTACCCTGGCGCCGACATCCGGTCCTCCATGCGCCAGGAGGAGTAGGTTGCCGTCCAGCCCGGACTCGACAAGAAGCTGACGGCCCAGGATCCCAGACATCGGAGCTCGCTCGGAAGGTTTCAACAGAACCGAGTTCCCGGCGAGCAGGGCTGGGAGGGCATCGGAGAGTCCAAGCAGAAATGGGAAATTCCAGGGCGTAATGAGGCCGATCAGTCCCCAGGGCTTCCTAAAAACCCTGGCGCCTGTCAGCCCTGGCAGTGCGCCGCGGCGGCGCTTCGGTTTTAAGGATTTCAGGCCGTGGTATGCATAGTAGCGTGCCGTCCCAGCCAGACTGTAGAGTTCAGTGAACGCATCACGACGTGTCTTGCCCGTTTCCGATTGAATCGTATCGAGGATCAGCTCCTCCCGGTCCAGGACCAGGTCGTGGAACCGAATCAGAACCCTGGCACGCCGATGCCCCGGTAAACACTGCCACGCCCTCTGAGCCGCCCGCGCCCTGCCGGCCGCGTCGTCGATTTCCTCACGGGTGGAGACTTCTACCCGGCCAACGAGCTCTCCGGTGACGGGATTCCGAACATCGAGATCCATCCAGAGGTTGTACCACGGGGGGTGACGCCGTTTTCAGTAAACAGTAGTCGGTTGTGGGCCGGGCAGGCAGACTAAGAGGCAGGTCGAGCTCGAAATTCCGATCAACGCCGACGCGTCGCCTGGATCAACGCATCCATGTGCTCCAGGTAGCGCTCCAGTTCCCTTCTTCCGGCCGCAGTGATCTTGAACTCGGTCTTGGGCGTCCGTCCTTCGAAATGCTTCGTACAGCTTATGTACCGTGCTTCCTCCAGCTTGCGGGCATGAACGCTGAGGTTGCCGTCCGTCGTGCTCAACAGATCTTTCAAGTTCCGAAATGAAAGCGACGGGTTCACTGCAAGGGCGCTCACGATTCCGAGGCGTACGGGTTCGTGAATGACACGATCCAACTGCGAAGCCTGACTCCGGGGCCGGAGACGGTCGGGTGTGTTGGCCCTTCCCGGGCTCGGGGCGACTTTGCGGGCTGCGGAGAGACTTCGTCTAGCCACCGTACCTCCTTGCTATTATCCAGCCAAATCCAATATGCAGCCCCCCGAAGCCCAGCAGCATCATGAGCTGTCCAACCTCGAAAGAGCTGAAGAGGGCCACCGTGCCGAGCACCATGAAGCATCCGCCCATGACGGGCACCACCTTCACCGAATACGTCCCACCGGTCACAACGCCCGCTCCGTACAGCAGTAACCAGAGCCCAGGCAGCAGCTCAACACGATCGCCCAGATACATTGCCAGCGTCAGGATGCCTCCGGCCACCATCGGGGGCGACAGACTCAATACGAACCGCCGCCCCGCGGCACTATGAAGCGGCGTCCTTCCATGAGATGCCTTGCGCGCCATCGTCCAGGCGCCGATCCCGGTCGCAACGCCGGCGGCGACTATCCACGTCAGTAGCCATGCGTCGGTCGTGGCCCAAAGCCGCCCCACAATGGAGGCCCCCAGGGCTGTGAACCCCATCCCAACACCACCCCAACCCGGAACTGTGGTCGCGGTCGCCCGCTCCATCGTCGTGCGAATGAAGTGGAGGTCAGCGGCTGCCTTCTGTTCTATCGGGGCCAGCTCCGGAGGACTCACTCGCTGCCTGAACGGAGTCGACATCATCCTCAAACTAACCTCCAGCTCTTGTCTAAGTCAAGCACTTTACCATACAAAGCACACCTGGCTTTTTGCCGATTATCCACCCTTTTTCGAAGATGCCGGTTGCGGTCGTTGATCTCTTCTGCGGCATGCTTCATCGGCAAATTCTCTGCCGATGCTACCAGATAGAACTCGATGGAGGGAAGATGTCCGAAATTCTGACTGCGGTGCGGACCGCGGCGCTGCTGTTGACTCCGCTCGTAATCCTCATGATCGTCGCTTCAGCGGTTGCCATTAAGAGGGAGAAGAAAATGTCCACGGCGGCGATCACTAAACCGGCGAGCTATTCCCCGATTACACCCATCTTTCGAAATTTCTGATACCGAGCCTCCAGCCTCTCCTCGGCCCTGGCGGCACCCAATTCCCGCAACTGCCACTTGAGGATCGCACCCAACTTCCGTGCCATGTCGGCCGGATCGTTTTGCGCTCCCCCAGTCGGTTCTTCGATGATCTGATCGATCAGGTTCAGCTTGAGGAGGTCTTCAGGTGTAAGTTTCAAGGCCTCCGCCGCTTCAGCTGCGTGGAGCTGGTCCCGCCACAGGATTGCCGAACAGCTTTCCGGGGCAATCACAGAGTAAATAGAGAACTGCAACATATTGATGCGGTCCCCCACGCCTATGGCAAGGGCGCCGCCCGAACCGCCTTCGCCGGTTACGGTAACGACGATCGGTACGCGAATGCCGGCCATCTCACGCAGGTTGAAGGCG
The DNA here is from genome assembly GCA_964584435.1 of uncultured Solibacteraceae bacterium. Lineage (GTDB taxonomy): Bacteria > Acidobacteriota > Terriglobia > 20CM-2-55-15 > 20CM-2-55-15 > CAZOZZ01. The sequence continues at coordinate 51,596 of CAZOZZ010000001.1, forward strand.
ATGGCTTCAGCCTGGCCGCGTTTCTCGGCATCGATTCCGGGATAGGCGCCCGGCGTATCGATAAAAGTGAGGATCGGTCTGGAAAACTTCTCGGCAAGTTTCATTACCCGCAGCGCTTTCCGGTAGCCTTCGGGCTTTGCCATGCCAAAGTTTCGATACAACTTCTGTTTCGTGTCCCGCCCCTTCTGCTGGCCGATCAGGCAGACGGGTTGGCCGTCGAAAAACGCGAATCCCGTCACGATTGCCGGGTCGTCACCAAATTTCCGATCCCCGTGCCACTCTTCGAATTCCGTGAAAAGCAGGTCCACATAGTCGAGAAAGTAAGGGCGTTGTGGGTGTCTGGCGAGCTGCACCTTTTCGTAGGCAGTCATCTTGCCGACGATATCATTGCGAAGCTGAACGATTTGCGATTCCAGTCGCTGGATCCGATCCCCGGTATCGTCCGACTCGGGCAGCTTCCCCAGTTCGTCGAGCTCACGCTCCAATTCCAGGAGGGCGTCGTTGGTTGAGAGATCGCTCATTTGCTGAAGCTTACCGTATCGCGACCGCAGATCTCCTCAACGAAATTGATAAATTCCTGGTCAGGGAGGATCTTCAAGAATGAATTCGGCCGGACGAACGCTGTATAGCGACCCGGGTATCGCAGTTCGAACACGAGTTCGGCGGATCCGGTCTTCTCCTCAACCATCGGCCGAAGGCGCTCGGCCAGGTCCGCCGGAGCCGAGAGGGCGTCTATGGCGACGGTCACCGTTTTACTGAGTTTTTCAGCAGCTCGATCGATAGGTATGACGTCGCTTCCCAGAAGGCGGGTCGTGGACTCGTCGCTGTCCAGCTTTCCGACGACAAAGATGGGAGAGTCGGGGATAAGAAGGGCCTCGGTGCGCCCGTATGCTTCGGGAAAGACGAGGACTTCGATGACGCCGTGAAGGTCCTCGAGCGTCACGATGCCCATTCGATCACCCTTCTTTGTCCGCATGGCTCGCGTGCCGGCAACGATCCCCCCGATGACGATTTCCGATCCGGAGGTCTTGTTGGCCAGAGTGGCAGTGGTGGTATTGGCGTAGGTCTCAAGCTCCGACTCAAACCGGCGTAGAGGATGGCCGGTGATATAGAAACCGAGCGATTGCTTTTCGTGAGCCAGTTTCAGATCTTCAGGCCAGGGTTCGGCCGGGCTCATCATGTCGCTGTCGTCGGATTCGGGATCCGCCAACATTGCGAACAGACCGCCCTGCCCCACCTCGGCTTCGTGCTGCTTCCTCTGTCCCCATTCGATAGCTCGATCCACGTTGTTGTACAGAGTCGCCCGCTCGATGCTGAGGCTGTCGAAAGCCCCAGCCTTGATCAGGCTTTCTACGACCCGTTTGTTCACGGTGCGCAGATCGACCCTCTCACACAGGTCAAAAAGGGATCGGAACGGCTTCTGTTCGACAATCGACTTGATGGCCGTTTCACCTACATTCTTGATGGCCGCCAGGCCAAAGCGTATTCCCTCGTCCGTTGGCGTGAAGTTGACGTCGCTGACGCTGACATCGGGAGGGAGGATCGGGATGTTCATTCCCCGACATTCGTTGATGTACTTGACGATCTTGTCGGTATTGCCGCGCTCACTCGTCAGAACCGCCGCCATAAAGTCGTTCGGGTAATGGGCCTTGAGATACCCGGTCCGATATGCCAGAACGGCATACGCCGCCGAATGAGACTTGTTGAACCCGTAACCCGCGAACTGTTCCATCAGATCGAAGATCTTGGTGATTTTCTTGACGTCCTTGAAGCCCTTCGCCCGAGCGCCATCGACAAATTTTTGACGATGGGCGGCCATCTGGTCCACCTTCTTCTTGCCCATCGCACGTCGCAGCAAATCGGCCTCACCCAGGGAGTAGCCGGCAACGATGTTGGCAATTTGCATGACCTGTTCCTGGTAGACGATCACACCGTAGGTTTCTTGAAGGATCGGCTCGAGAACCGGGAGCAGGTATTCGATCTTCTTAGTCCCGTGCTTCCGCTTGATGAAGTCATCGATCATCCCTCCGCCGATGGGGCCGGGTCGGTAGAGGGCGTTCAAGGCCGTCAGGTGCTCGATACTGGACGGTTTGAAACGCCTGAGGATGTCTTTCATCCCGGAGCTTTCAAACTGAAAGACCCCGCTGGTCAGACCCTCTGAGAACAGCTGGTAAATGCCGGCATCATCGAGAACAAGGTTTTCTACGTCCAACTCGACGCCCTTCTGGTGCCGAAGCATCTTGAGCGTATCGTCGATGACGGTCAGCGTCGTCAAGGCCAGGAAGTCCATCTTGAGAAGACCGATCTTTTCGACATCCGCCATCGGATACATCGTCATGATCTCGTCTTTGCTGGACTTGTAGAGTGGGACGAGTTCTGTCAGCGGCCTCGGCGATATGACAACGCCGGCCGCATGCATCGACGCATGGCGCGCCAGGCCTTCGAGTCGCTTTGCGATCTCCATCAACTCCTTGACCCGGTCGTCACCCGAAACAAGTGATTTGAGATCCTTGTTCTGTTCGATGGCCTTATCCAGCGTGATGTTGAGCTCGGCCGGAATCATCTTAGCCAGTCGATCCACTTCCGAATAGGGCATCTGCATGCCACGCCCCGTATCCCGGATCACCCCCCGGGCCGCCATCGTCCCGAAGGTGATGATCTGGGACACATTTTCTCTGCCGTACTTCCGGGTCACGTAGTCGATCACGTCGGCCCGCCGGTTCATGCAGAAATCGATGTCGATGTCGGGCAGGGTCACCCGTTCCGGATTCAGAAAGCGTTCAAAGAGCAGTCCGTACTGGAGGGGATCCAGGTCCGTGATCTTCAGGCAGTATGAAACCAGGCTGCCTGCCGCGGATCCACGTCCCGGTCCGACCGGTATGTCGTTGTCTCTGGAATAACGGATCAAATCCCAGACGATGAGGAAGTACCCCGAGTATTTCATCCCCTGGATGATCGAGATTTCATCTTCCAGCCGCTTCTCGTAGTCGGCGATCGTATTCTTGAGCGTCCCCGCCTCGACCAACTCCCGGATCTGTCCCAGGCGCTCGGAGTATCCGTCCTGGGTAACCTTGGCGAAGTAGGAATCTACGGTGAAGCCGGGCGGAACGTCGAAGTCGGGAAACGGGTTATCGATGCTCTTTAACTCGACGTCACACCGAGCGGCGATTTCGCCTGTGCGGGTGAGCAGATCAGGATAATCGCCAAAGACCTGCTGCATCTCTTCGTGAGATTTGAAATAGAACTGATCCGTGTAGAACTTCATCCGGTTTGGATCGTTCACGCCCTTGCCGGTCTGGATGCACAGGAGCATGTCATGGGCTCGGGAGTCGTCCTGACACATGTAGTGGCAATCGTTTGTCGCGACGGCGGGGATGCCCGTCCGGTCCGCGATGCGAAGCATATCCGGTATGATCTGTTGTTGTTTGGCCAGGCCCTGGTCCTGTACCTCCAGGAAGAAATTCTCCGCTCCAAAGATGTCTCTGAACTCCCCAGCCGCCTGCTCCGCCATGTCGTAGCGGTCCGCCAGGAGGTTTGCCGACACTTCGCCGTTGAGGCAACCCGACAGCGCAATAAGGCCCTCGCTGTGTGCGGCCAGGATCTCTTTGTCGATGCGGGGCTTGTAATAGAAACCCTCCAGATAACCGGCCGACACGAGCTTGACGAGGTTTTGATATCCCGTAGCGTTCTCGCATAGAAGAATCAGGTGATTCGGGCGTGCGCGTCGAGGATCCCTGTCGTGTCGCGACGTTTGCGACACGTACATCTCGCAACCGATTATGGGTTTCACACCGGCCTTGACCGCCGTGTCATGAAAGCCGACCGCACCAAATAGGTTTCCGTGGTCGGTGACCGCCACGGCCGGCATCTTATATTTCGCCGCTGTCGCCGCCAGTTGCCCGTGACTACAAGCGCCATCAAGCAGGCTGTATCCGGAGTGGAGATGAAGGTGGACGAAGTCAGACATTGATTCTAGTTTTGCGAGCAGTTTTGCATGGGCAACTGCCCGTTGTACCCGGGACGTTTATGAAAGAGTCGTCAGTAGTCAGTTGCAGGAAGATGCGTCGTTCCGGCAACTGAACACTGGCCACTGACCACTTCCCCTACTCCCATTCAATCGTCGCCGGGGGCTTCGACGTGATGTCATAGACGACGCGGTTGACGCCACGGACCTCATTGACGATGCGGTTGGCCACACGTCCGAGCAGGTCGTAGGGGAGACGGACCCAATCGGCTGTCATGCCATCGATGCTCGTGACCGCTCGAATCGCAACGGTGCACTCGTATGTTCGGACGTCACCCATGACGCCGACGCTCTTGACCGGAAGCAAGACGCAGAAGGATTGCCAGATTTCACGATAGAGCCCGGCTTCCTTGATCTCTCCTACGAGAATCTCGTCGGCGTCCTGGAGGATACGGATTCCGTCGGGTGTGATCTCCCCCATGATCCGGATGGCCAGGCCGGGGCCCGGGAACGGCTGCCGCCATACCATGTCTTCGGGCAGTTCCAGTTCCACGCCAAGCTGACGTACTTCGTCTTTGAAGAGCTCGCGCAGCGGCTCCACAAGCTTCAGCTTCATGGTTTCCGGTAGTCCGCCGACGTTGTGGTGGGACTTTATCGTTTCCGACGGACCCCGAACCGAAACCGACTCGATGACGTCGGGATACAGGGTCCCCTGTGCCAGAAAATCGATCGCACCGAGGCGCTGGGCCTCCTCTTCAAATACCTGTATGAACTCGTTCCCGATGATTTTCCGTTTCTTTTCCGGATCCGTCACGCCTTCGAGCAGCGTGAGAAATCGATCGGAGGCATCGACCCCACGGACATTCAGGTGGAGGTTGTCTGTGAGCATCGCCAAGACTTTCCGAAACTCGTCTTTCCTGAGCATACCGGTGTTGACGAATATCCCGTGCAGACGATCACCGATAGCGCGCGCGATCAGCGTAGCAGCAACCGTCGAATCGACGCCGCCGCTGATGGCACAAATGACCTGGCCATCTCCCACCTGTTGCCTGATGCGTTCGACTTCCTCTTCGAGAAACGAGCCGAGGGTCCAGTTGCCCGAGCAGTTGCAGATATCGAAAACGAAGCGTCGCAACAACTCGGAACCATTCTCGGTGTGGACAACCTCGGGATGAAACTGGACTCCAAACATCCTCCGGTCCGGATTCTCGATAACCGCTGTCGTCGTGTCCGTCTTTGCCGTCACGACGAATCCGGGGGGAGGCTCCAGGATTCGATCCCCGTGACTCATCCACACACGCTTCAGGCCATTCAACAGGACAGACTCGCCCGTCCGCTTCAATTCCCCGTGTCCGAACTCCCGCTCCTTCGCCGGCTCGACCCTGCCCCCCAGATCCCTGGCCATCAATTGCATTCCGTAGCAGACCCCCAGGATGGGGATCTCCATATCAAACAGCGCGGGATTGCAGACGGGCGCGTCCGGCTCATAGACGGAGCCGGGACCGCCCGACAGGATGATTCCCTTCGGGTTTCGTTCCTCGAGAACCTCCAGTGGCGTGTGGAACGGCAGGATCTCCGAATAGACGTGGGCTTCACGAACCCTTCGACCGATCAGCTGAGTGTACTGAGAACCGAAGTCCAGGATCAGGATCTCTTCAGAAGTCGCGCCCATCACTTGCGATTTACTCCATCACTAATCGTCGCATTACAGCAACCGATGAATACCGTGCCAGCAGCAGGTAGCTGTGTACGAGAGTCAAGCCTGCGACCAGCAGAAGGGTAATGATCACCGAGCCCATCAGCTCCGCAGTCCCTGCAGTTAGTGCCAGGGCCGTCGCTATCCCGATTGCGACGGAACCGACCAGGAAAGCCTCGAACAGGACGATCGTGCCGACAACCCCAAGAGCTTGTGGAAGCTGGAAACCAAGAATCTCTATCGCGTCGCTCCGGATGAGTGTATCGAGAACCGTCAGAAAGAATGCGAGCAGACTGAGAAAAATCAATCCCGCAAGCACGGGCCATCTGATGTCAGTACAGAGCTGACCCCATTCTCCGCGACTGGCCGTCAGGAGAGGTCCAAACCCGATGAGAGCTATCAAAACTCCTGCTGCACTCAGGATTGCACGCCGGAGGAGGCCCGACATCAGGAACAAGCCGAAGTTTCCGAAGGCGTCACGGTAGAAACTCCTGTCACCTGGAGCAAGCGTTCCCGCGTGGACAAATGCTTCGAGAAGGATCCAGGCAAGGCAGGAGACGACCGCCACACCGAACAGCGTCCAGCCGAGTGTACCCAGGTGTGACACAAGCAGGCGTCCAATGGTCGCAAGTGTGAGAGGAAGGAGCCCGCTCTCGAGTGCAAGCAGGTCGGTTGACTCGAGCACAACTTGCGACGTGAACCAGATAACACCGAACCAGAGGAGCAGAACAGTTCCCGTCAGCCACAGCAACATCGCAACCGCATCGAGCAGGACCATGTGTAGCCTGCGCGTAGCCAGGCCGAAACCGGCCACAAGGCAATGGGAAACGGTCATGGCGGGCGTCATCTCCCCAGAAACTGAACAGGCGCCGCCGAGGCTCCTGGGTGGCCTTGGGGGTGGCGGTGCCGGAATCCGGAGTCACGGGGCAAGGGCCAGTTGGCCGATCTTCGTCCTGCAGAAGCAGACACAGTACCTATACTACATCCCCCACACACTACGACAGATCTCCAGGTGTGTGTGGGTGAGGTTCGCCGGTCTCATCCTGCGGTTGCTTCGACATCAGGCGACGCACGGCCTGAGCAATTCGTGAAACTGGACCTGAAGCCAGATACGCGGAGGCCATCAACAAGAGGACGATGCCCGAGTAGAAGAAAATGAGGCCAATCAGCATCGCTGTGGCGACGAGGGCACCTCTGGGAAGAGTCTTATCCTTGAAGCTCGGATAGCGGACACGGCTGATCATCAGGAAGGCCAGCAAGGCCACCAGGAGGCACCAGAGGAGCGCAGGTCCTACCTGTTGGATGGGAGTCTGGGTGAAATGCACGATCGAGGCTATGACTCCGGCCGCAGCAGGAATAGGCAGTCCCACGAAATGACGGGGGGAGCCTCCCGGCTTGTCCGCCAGGACGTTGAAGCGAGCCAACCGAAGCGCGCCGCAGATGAGGAAGCCGAACGTCACCAGCCAACCGAACTGGTACACGTCCTGCGCGAATTCGGCAGGAATTCCGGCCAGAGAGGCGATACCCCAGTTCAGGGCCAGGACGGCCGGTGCGACACCGAACGTCAGGACATCGGCAAGAGAATCCAGTTCAAGACCGAACTGACTGGCGGTTCCGGTCAACCGGGCGATTCGGCCGTCCAGCGTGTCCAGAACGGCTCCCACGCCGATGGCGATCGCCGCATAGTCGTAGTTTGCCTGGAGTGTGGACGCGATGGCATAGTAACCGCAGAACATGTTCCCGATGGTAAACAGGCTGGGAATCACCGACAGACCGTTTCGAAAACGCGGCCTGTCGTGCAAGCGCTTCTTTCGATTGGGTGTTGTTTTCATGGCAGATTCTTTATAGTGCCGATCGTCGAACTCCCGCCCTTCACCCGGTCACCAATTCGGACCGCGATCTCAACATGTTCCGGGAGGGTCAGATCGACGCGGGATCCGAAACGTATAAGACCGATGCGTTCCCCTTTCTTGACCCGATTGCCCGAACTCTTCCAGCAGACGATGCGTCGCGCTATGAGGCCGGCTATCTGGGAGCAGACCACACGGGCCCCGTCGCCCTCGATCGTCAGCGTATTCTTCTCGTTCTCAACGCTTGCCAGGTGATTGAACGCTGCCCGAAACCGCCCTTTCTGGTAACGAACATCGATCACCTCCCCGGCCACCGGCGACCGATTGATATGGACGTTGAAGATCGATAAGAAAATGCTGATCCGATTCACGTCTCCTTCGTTCTCTATTCTAACTACTCTCCCATCGGCTGGAGACACAATTATGGACGGGTCAGGTGAAATGGGGCGCTCCGGATCACGGAAGAAGAACGCAACGAAGGCGACCAGGCCCAACAGGACGATTGCGATGGCCGTCCATCCCAGCCAGAGCGCGGTTATGGTCGCGGCCAGGAGTGGGGTCAGGAATAAGAATGCATCTCGTGCCATTGGCGCAGGTAGGGTGGCTTGTCCTCTTTGTCCGATCCGATGACTATAGAAAGAACGGAAGTACGTTGCAGTCTGTTTGATACCGCTTGTAACAGAAAGTATTGCTGGAAGGTCGAAGCTTGCGGGAAAGGCAGGACCGGGCCCCTCCCGCAGTTTCTTCTACGGATGTTGGTGACTCACCTGGTCTTGACGAAACGCTTGGATCATTCGACTCATCTGATCTTTCAAGTGAAGCTTTCTCTTCTTCAGATTGACTTCCTCGAGCTGATCCTGATCTGTCACATGGGGCCGGGCACCCAGTTCCAGGAGCTTGCTCTTGTAGGACTTATGTTCTTCAACAAGACTACGGAACTCGGGATTGTTGGAGATCAGATACTCTTTGATCTCCTCCTCATTCGTCATGCGCATCCTCCTTCGCGGCTAGAAGGTTCAGGTCTCATCCTGCGGTCACCCTACCATATGGAGGGGACCGATTCAACGGTGGGTAGCGGGGAGTGCGTAGCGAGTAGCGGGCAGCAAGTAGCTCCGACCCCGCCCGAAAGCTGCTCGCTGCCTGCTGCCCGCTTCTCGCTATTCCTCACGACTACAATCTCAGATCCCGTTCCATTACAAACGCGTCCTCGATTGGATTGGAGTAGTAATTCGTTCTTTCGCCTACGACCCTGAACTTAAAACGTCGATAGAACCGGATCGCACTTCGATTCGACTTTCGAACCTCCAGCATCAGTTTTCGGGCGCCATCCGTACGGACGGAATCGACTACGGCCTGCATGAGGAAGGTTCCGATGCCAGAGCGGGAATGGGTCTCGTCCACGGCGATGTTGTAGATTTCAGATACGTTGTCTGCCAGATGGAAGATCACGAAGCCCACGATGGAAAACCCACCGTCCGGACCCTCGGCCTCGGCCACGAAACTGGAGGTGAAACTGTCCTCGTTAACGAGCCGGCGGTAGGCGTCAACCGACCAGTGAGACAAGTGGACCCAGGACCGCTCGATCTCGACAATTCGTTCGATATCTTCCCTGCGGGCCACTCGAAGTTTGGTCGACACCGCCTTCATGTCAGCCTTGCCTCCCAACTTCCGCATCGGACTTGCGGATATAGAAAGGCTCCAGCGCTTGCCTATTTGATGTCAAGGCCATCCGGGCGATACTCGTCGCCAGGTATGGATCGACGGGGACAATCGACGAGCCCGGTTTTCCGTCGAACATAGACCGATACTTCATCACTCCGCTGCCGCAGAAAGAGATTTCGCCTTCCGGTAGTGCGGAAAGCCATTGAGCGGGTTTTAGCACGACGGCTGGGTGAAGTTCAATAAGTGCTTCGCCTTCCCGCCGGAACAACGCAGAATAAATTTCCCCCCGGCGCGCATCAAGTACCGGAGCGATCGAGGAGTCGGTGATTCCGACCTGCCACGCCAGAGCGGCCAACGCCGAAATGCCTGCGCTCGGTTTGCCATTGGCGAACGCAAAGCCTTCCATCGCTGCCAGGCCGATCCGCAGTCCGGTAAACGAACCGGGTCCACGGGCGGCAGCGAACAGGTCGATCTCTTCGAGCTTCAAGTCGACGTGTTTAAAGAGAAAGTCGATCGATCTGAACAGCCGTTCTGAGTGTTGGATGGAAGAGATGAGGCGAATTTCGCCCAACGCCTCGCCGCCGGCAGTAACGGCAACGCTTCCATGGTCGGAACTCGTATCGATGGCAAGGACGTTCATATTCTGTTTCCGAGTAGAATCTTACGCGAAGCGGCTCGGATGGAAAATTCAAAAGGCTGAGAGGCTGCCGGGACCCGACATGCCTTCACATGCCTTATCATGCTCTCGCATGCGTGGGCAGCCACGCTTGTGCACAGAGGCAATTGCTGGCGGGGACCACTAGAACATCTTTCGAACCCCGACAGACAGCAAGTTCGTGGCAGCGATCGTAGAGACTTCCATGCCGAAAGACAACGAACCGACACCGATGATGCGGCAGTACTTCGCCATCAAGGAAGAGGTGCCGGATACGCTCCTGTTCTTCCGGCTCGGAGACTTCTACGAAATGTTCTATGAAGACGCGGTCACCGCGTCACGAGACCTTGAGATCACGCTGACAGCGCGTCACAAGGAGAGCGGATCTCCCGTGCCGATGTGTGGAGTTCCCTACCACGCCGCGGAAGGCTACATCGCACGGCTTCTGCGCAGAGGGCACAAGGTTGCCATCTGTGACCAGACAGCACCGCCGAAAAAGGGCGTCAAGCTCGTGCCGCGAAAGATATCCCGTATCATCACACCGGGCACAATAACCGACCTGACCGTACTGACACCCGGAAAGAACAATTACCTGCTGGCCCTGGTCATCCGTAATGACGCCCTGGGCTCTGCTTTCCTCGACGTGTCGACAGGCGAATTCCGAATAGCGCAGTCGGGGGCACCCGATCGATGGGATCAGCTCTTACTGGATGTCGAACACTTCAGTCCGCGTGAGGTCGTCTTCCCCCGCGACAGCGAAGCGGAGTTACCGACGCTCGACGACTGCGTGCGGACCCCTCTGGACGAATGGATCTTCGATGAAGACGCGGCCACCCGTACCCTGAGGGATCAATTCGGAACGACAGACTTGACCGGTTTCGGTTGTGCCGACAAGCCCCTGGCCGTCGGCGCGGCCGGCGCCTTGATCCACTACGCGCGTCGAACCCAGAAGGCCGGACTCGAGCACATCAGCAGCCTGACCTGCAGTGAGTCTGCCGATTACATGATCCTCGACGCCTCGTCGATCCGGAACCTGGAACTCGTTGAATCGGTAAGCGGGGCCCGGAACGAGACTCTCCTGGGCGTCATCGACCGGACGGCGAACGGCATGGGTGCCCGTCTGGTCCGAAACTGGTTGCTGCGACCTTCAATCGAGGCCGGGGAGATCCTCCTCCGTCAAGAGGCTGTCGCGGAACTGGTCGCCGAGAGCGCCCGGCTTGAAGAGTTTCGCACCAGCCTGGACGGCATGTCCGACATCGAAAGGCTGCTCAGCAAAGTCACCGTCGGTACAACGACACCCAGGGAACTCGTGGCTCTCCGAAATTCTTTCGGCAGGTTTCCCGGTGTCGGCGCGCTTCTCGGCCGCCTCGAAGCCGTTCGCTTCGGGCAACTCGTCGAGGAGTTGGACTTGCTGGAAGACCTCGAGAGGCTTCTCTCCGTCGCAATCAAGGACGAACCTGCAGTCACTCTGGCCGATGGCGGCGTAATCCGGGACGGCTACAACGAGGTTCTGGACGAACTGCGACAGGTTTCCCTGAACAGTAAGGCATATCTGGCGGCTCTTGAGAAACGGGAGAAGGAGCGCACCGGCATCGGATCGCTGAAGGTTCGATTCAACAAGGTCTTCGGATACTACATTGAGGTTTCGAAGACGAACCTGCACCTGGTTCCCGACGATTACATTCGAAAGCAGACGCTGGTCGGAGCCGAGCGATTCATCACGCAGGAACTCAAGGACTACGAAGAAAAAATCCTGACGGCCGAAGACCGCATTACAACCCTGGAAAAGGATCTGTTCGAGCAGGTTCGGCTCCGGATTGCGGCTGAGTCGGCACGCATTCGACAATCGGCGTCCGTCGTGGCACAGTGCGATGTCCTGTCCGGTTTTGCTCTCCTCGCCCGCAAATTTGGCTATACCCGCCCGGAGATCTCCGAAGACGATGCGCTCTTGATCCGCCGGGGCCGACACGTCGTGCTCGAGGCGCTTGCAGAGGAACACCGGGCCGAACGCTTTGTACCGAACGATCTGTTCATGAACGATGACGAGAGCCGGATACAGATCCTCACCGGCCCGAACATGGGGGGCAAGTCGACCTTCCTTCGCCAGAACGCGTTGATCATCATCCTGGCGCAAATGGGATCTTTCGTCCCCGCCCAGTTCGTTCGATTTCCGATCGTAGACCGGGTTTTTACGCGGATAGGGGCATCGGATAACCTGGCCCGGGGCCGGTCCACGTTCATGGTCGAGATGACTGAGGCGGCCATCATCCTGAACTCTGCCACTTCGAAGAGCCTGGTCATTCTTGATGAGGTCGGCCGGGGAACGGCCACTTTCGACGGACTGTCGATCGCCTGGGCCGTGGTCGAACACATTCAGTCTCACATCCACGCAAAGACATTGTTTGCAACACATTACCACGAGCTGACCGAACTTGCCGATCTGCTTCCCGGCATTCAGAACTTCCATCTTGCCGTCAAGGAAGCCGATAACCGGATCATCTTCCTTCGTCGAGTCGAGCCCGGATCTGCCAACCGAAGTTACGGCATCGAAGTCGCACGCATGGCCGGAATCCCACCTTCCGTCATTAGCCGCGCACGCGAGATTCTAAAAAAACATGAAGACACCGAGCACGAGTTGTCGGATAATCTGACGGTTCGAGCCAGACGGAAGAAACGTATTGTTATCAATCAGCTCTCGCTCTTTTCTCCTGAGGAGGAAGAGTTGAGAACTCGTGTGCGCGAGTTGGACCTGGATCACGTGGCACCATTCGAGGCCCTCAAGATCCTGGCCGAGTTGCGGGCAAAAGTCGACGAGAGCTGAACAACCAGTATCCCGCCGCTGTTCGGTCTTAAAATCCGGGCATCCGGGCTGCGGGAGAACTGTCCGTGCTTAACGCATGAAAGACATCGCGCGACTCACACTGGAAGAAAAAGTCGGTCAGCTGTTCTTTGTCGGCTTTCAGGGATTTCAGCCAGATGCCGAATCGGCTGACATCCTGGGGCATATCCGGCCGGGAGGCATCGTGTTTCTTCAAAGAAACATCGAGAGCCTGGACCAGATCTACAATCTCAATCTCCGCTTCCAGAGCGAGTCAAACGTCCCGCTCTTTCTGGCCATCAACCACGAAGGTGGTTCGCTGGACCGACTCAAACACGTCATCGCCCCCATACCGTCTGTGGCCGACCTGGCCGACGTGGGAACAGCGGCAGTGAGATCGGGCGCCCGGTTGATCGCCGCTGAGCTTGAAGCCGCCGGCTTCAATATGAACATGGCCCCTGTGTTGGATCTGGGGTTGCCTGATTCGATCGTACGCGAGCGAACTCTGGGGGCCGGGGCGGCCGAGGTTGCCCGCCTGGGTCGTGTGGTGATCGAAGAATTCCACAGAAAGAAGATTCTCTCGTGTGCGAGGCACTTCCCTGGTCTCGGCGGGGCGGTTAGGGACCCGCACTTCACACTGCCCCGTATCGAACGGACCCGTCGCGAACTCCTGGTCGAAGACGTGGTTCCGTTCGACTCGCTGTCGGCGGAACTCGACTTGATGATGGTTTCCAATGGCCACTACCCCGGCCTCGGAGACATCCGACCGGTCCCGGCCTCTCTGTCAAACCGGGTCGTAGACGGCCTTCTGCGCAAGACCGTCGGGTTTGAAGGCGTGATCATCACCGATGACCTCACGATGGGCGCCGTCACATCCACCGGTCTCAAGCCCAGCACGTTCCTGCGGGCCCTGGATGCAGGCAACGATATGTTCCTGTTCTCTCAGACCACTCCCCTTCTGAAGAGTGCGTTCGATTACATCGTTACCGCCGCTCGTGCGGAAGCAAAGATACAGCAAAGGATCGATGAATCCGTCGAACGCATCCTGAATCGTAAGGAGCGCATCGAATTTGCCCCTCTCCGTTATCGGCCCCATATGAAGGCACGTCTCAGCCGGCAGATCGCAAAGCTCAGAGACTCCATCCCGACAGTCGAAAAAATCCAAGTCCGATAGCCCTGACTACCGCCAGTTTTCGGGCCAGCGTGTCGGGGTGGCCACCCCTGGCCACCCGCGGTAAAGACGCGGCTCTCAGATTTGACTCTCTTACCGCGTAAGGCTCTTGATTACACGTCACTCTATACCCGCGGGCGACCAGAGCCGGTCGCCCCGACACTCCTTCTCCGACGCTGAGGCGCAACGGGGGGGGGCGCAGTGATACCATTCAGGCTGTGATTCCACGTACTTTCATCCATTCCCTCGTCTGCCTGGTCGCCCTCCTGTCGGGCTGTGTCACACCGGCATCTCCGGACGTTGTCACCCTCGCGATTGAGAACCCTCCTTTGAACCTGGACCCTCGTGTCGGTCTGGACGCATCCTCGGAACGAATAGCGTCCTTGATCTTCAGTTCGCTCGTCCGCCGCGACGAATCTTCGGCCATCATTCCGGATCTGGCCGAACGCTGGGACATACCCGACTCCACGACGTATGTCTTCCACCTTCGCAGAGACGTCCGCTTTCACGATGGCCGCCCCCTGACGGCGCGGGACGTTGTCTACACGTTTCGGTCAATCCTCGATCGTTCCGTCGAGACGCCCAAACTGGGCACGTATCTGCTCGTCGAGGAGATTGAACCAGTCGACGAATACACGGTGCGGTTCAGCCTGAAGGAACCGTTTGCGCCCTTCTTGTGGAACCTGACTTCCGGAGCAATCGGCATCGTGCCCGAAGGGGCCGATTCCGCCTTCGCACAGCATCCGATCGGCTCGGGCCCGTTTGTTTTCGGGCACTACCGCCAGGATGAAGAGGTGATGCTCCATGCGAGTCCGGACTACTATGGTGAGAAACCACGGATCGAGGCCGTTCGTTTCAAGATCGTCCCCGAGGCCATCGTCCGTGCGCTCGAATTGAGAAAAGGAACCGTCGACATCGCCCTGAACGTTCTGCCTCCGGACATGGTGGAAGCTCTTGGTGAGGAACCGGAACTTGCAGTGATCAACGAAGAAGGGACGAACTACCAGTACCTCGCCTTCAACCTCGAGGATCCGTTGTTCAGCGACCTGAACGTCCGTCGCGCGATCGCACACGCCGTTGATCGCGAGTCCATTATTCGAAACCTACTGCGAAACCAGGCGCGCCGCGCCGATTCGGTCCTGCCGCCTGGGAATTGGGCCTATTTCGATCGTGTTGAACGTTACGATTACGATCCGGAACGGGCACGGGCTCTTCTCAAAGACGCCGGACATGAAGATCTGTCCTTCACCTACCGGACTTCGACCGATGAAACCGGCCTCCTGGTCGCCGCAATCCTCCAACAGCAGCTTAAGGATGTCGGAATCAACATGGAAATCCGGTCCAACGAATTCGCGACCTTTTTTGCGGATGTCCTGGCCGGGAACTTTCAGATGTATTCCCTCCGGTGGATCGGGGGCAACAACGATCCGGACATCTTCAACAGCATCTTCCATTCGGAGATGGTGCCGCCAGACGGGCGAAACCGCGGCCGCTACTCGAACCCGGACATCGACACATGGGTGGAGTTGGCCCGGCGTGAAGTCGATCAGGTAAGACGGAAGGAATACTACTCCTCGGTTCAGCAGACGATCGCCCGCGACCTGCCCTACGTCAGCCTCTGGTACCCCAACACTGTCTGTGTCTACAACACGAGGATCCAGGGCATGAGTCTGTCGCCGACAGGTGACTACGAGTTCCTGAACAAGATCTGGGTCGATCCAAAATAGGGACAGGATTCAACACGAAGGCACGAAGAACACGAAGGGGCACGAAGAGAATCTATCTTTCCAATCTTCGTGTCCTTCGTGTCTTCGTGTTGAAAACAATCGCCCCAAAGACTGAGGGCTCCAGGCAAGGTGGGCTCGATCGAGGACTAACCTACAAGCCTCACAAGACGGTATGCCGACAACAGGAGGACCTCCCGCAGGCTGTACCACAGGCGGGATGACCGCGAGACTTCGATGGGGCTCGCCGGAGCGGGAGAGGTCAGTGCATCGACGCGGCTGTCGGCAAAGATCTGCTTCACTCGATACAGGTGGAAGCCATCGCTCACGACAAGCGCTTTCTTCCAACCATTCGAATGCATCAGTCGGGCCGACGCCTGGACGGTGTCGTAGGTTGTTCCACTTCCCTGCTCGGTAATGATCTGTGACGGATCGATACCCCGCTCCGACAGGTAGCGGGCGCCCACATGGGCTTCTGAAAAGTTCGGATCGGGCCCGAAACCGCCTGTCGTGATAATGACGTTGGCATAACCGAGCTCGAACAGGTCGAATGCGTGATCCAGGCGGGCTTCGAGAACCGGTGACGGCTTTCCGTTGTACTGGGCCGCGCCGAGGACGATGATGGCATCCGCCTGCCGGGCCTCATCGGTTGCCGCGCCGGCTCGAATCCGAGAATACAGAACGCCGCCGTAGATACCCGTGACCAGGACAATTGCCAGGACGAGGACTGCGGTGAGTTTGAGAAGTCGTCGTTTCATCGTGGCGTTGTGTCGGCGTCCGAACCGGAGGGCCTCGCGATCCCTTCTTCAAAGAACCCAGTCAATTCCTTGTGGGAAACAGGCCCTTCACGCAACAGGACAGGAGGGCTCTGGGTCAAGTCCAGAACCGTTGAAACAGGCATCCCTTCGAGCCTGCCCCCATCGATATACAGATCAACGCCTTCGCCCAGCTGATCCATGGCATCCGCCACGGAACGGGCGACCGGTTGATTGCTGCGGTTCGCGCTCGTCGCGGTTAGCGGTCTACCGAACAGTCCGATCAGCTCGATGGCCAGAGGCCTCCGGGGCCAACGCAGGCCAACGGTACCAGTGCTCGCAGTGATCCGGTCCGGTATCGTTTCGTTGGCCTTGGTTACGAGTGTGATCGGGCCGGGCCAGAAGGCCGCCGCCACGGTTTCAAAGCTGGGACTCGGTTCCGTCACCGAGCGGGCCATCTCGATGGAATCGACCAGAAGAAGGACCGGCTTTGATTCCGATCGTCCCTTGACGTTGAAGAGCCGTTCCACAGCAGAATCATTGAAAGGGTCTACGCCCAGACCGTACGCCGTGTCCGTGGGGAAACAAACCACACCACCCTGCTCGAGCGTACGCACGGTTTCCCGAGCCTCCACAACGTCGAAATCCTCAGCCTTCAGTACGTGCATGCATCTCAAAAATAGAAGTCCAGCAACCACACCGCAAACGTTTCTTCGGGAGCAAGTTTCCCACTGCTGCCATAATAGCGCTGACATGGGACCACAGCCTATCGGCAAGAACAACCCACGCCTTGTTGAAATTCGGAAAGCTTTCCGTGACGGAAGACGGACCCCCGACGGCCTGCTTCCGATCGAAGGCCCGAATCTCATTGCCGAGGCTCGACGAGCAGGCATCCCGATCGTCGAGCTCTTCGTCGAGACCGGCCGAGAGGGCCCCACCGTGCCCGGCGCCCTGAACTGGGTGGTCGAAACACCCGTTTTTCGTTCATTGAAGTCCACGGAAACTTCTCAAGGCGTCATTGCCCTTGTCCGCCTTTCACCCTCGAAGATCGAGGAAATGCTCTCGGTAGAATCGCCGCTGCTCGTCGTTCTTTGCGGAGTTCAGGACCCCGGAAATGCCGGCACAATACTCAGAGTGGCCGATGCATTCGGAGTTTCCGGCTGCATTGGCGCTGAGGGCGCGGTTCACGTATATAACGACAAGCTCGTCCGTGCCAGCGCCGGGAGCATCCTGCGTGTTCCTCACTGTTGGGACCTGGAACTGATAACGTTGTCGGAACTGCTGCGCTCACACAACATCAACATCGTCGGGACAGCAGGTGACGGCGAGATCACGATGGAGGAATACGACTGGCGGCACCCCACGGCGATCCTCTTCGGCAACGAGGCGGCCGGCCTTGCCCCGCCCGAACGGGCACTCTGCGATGTGATCGTTCGAATCTCTCACGAACAGCGTGTGGAATCGCTCAATGCGGGCGTCGCTGCGGGTATCGTCCTTCATGAGGCCTGGAAGCAACGCCGCTCCTGAATCTGCTAGACTGTGCGGGAGCGGGATCGAGGGGTCCGAAGTTCGATGTCAGGTCGGGGAATGAGAGTACAGTCCGAGGTCCGAAGTCCGAGGTCGGGGAAAGGGCGGCCCTTAAGGTCAAAAGCTGCCAGCTACCCGCTGAAAGCTACACGCTAACAAACCAGCTACGCGCTGAAAGCTACACACTAAGAAACATGGATTCCCTTTTCGAAGAACCCAAACCCGACCGGGACCCGGAAGACGGTCCACTCGCCGAGCGCATGCGGCCGGATGCGCTCAGGGACTTCATCGGACAAGTACACCTGTTGGGACCCGGGAAGGCCCTGCGGATGGCAATCGAGCACGACAAGATCCCTTCCATGATCTTGTGGGGGCCGCCCGGCGTCGGAAAGACCACGCTGGCCCAGATCATTGCCCACATGACGAAGTCGGCGTTCATGACCTTCAGCGCGGTTCTATCGGGTATCCGCGAAATCAAGGACATCATGGCTTCGGCGGAACGGTCACACCATCGTGGTCACCGTACTATCCTCTTCGTTGACGAGATTCATCGCTTCAACAAGGCGCAGCAGGATGCCTTCCTGCCCTACGTGGAGAAGGGGAGCATCACGTTGATCGGGGCGACAACGGAAAACCCCTCCTTCGAAGTCATCGCGGCTCTCTTGTCACGGGTTCGCGTTTTCGTTCTAAACCCTCTCAGCGACGAGGAGGTTCTGTCTCTGGTCGAAAAGGCCGCGGCTCGATTCGAGTTTCGGATCGAAGCGGACGCGGCACGGACGATTGTCGATCTGGCGAATGGGGACGCGCGGACGGCGTACAACATCCTGGAGTTGGCATCCGAGTCGACCGAGAAGGACGGGAGCATTTCAATTGAGATCCTTCAGGAAGTCGCCCAGAAGAAGGTGCTCATCTACGACAAGGCCGGTGAAGAGCACTTCAACATCATCTCCGCCCTCCACAAGTCGATCCGGAACTCGGATGCGGATGCGGCACTGTACTGGCTTGCTCGCATGCTGGATGCGGGCGAGGCTCCAATGTACGTCGCCCGGCGGTTGGTTCGTTTCGCATCCGAGGATGTTGGCCTGGCCGACCCTGCGGCCCTCCGTGTCGCTCTGGATGCAAAGGAGGCTATGGCCTTTCTTGGAATGCCGGAGGGCCAACTCGCTCTGGCCGAGTGTGTTATCTATCTTGCCGCCGCGCCGAAATCGAATGCCGTCTACACCGGCTACTCAGCCGCCCTTGAGGATGCTCGCCACGGACGTGCGGACCCCGTCCCGCTCCATCTGCGCAACGCACCGACGCGATTAATGAAGAAGCTGCACTACGGAGAAGGCTACCAGTACGCACATGACGAGAAGGACCAAGTCGCCCGCATGGAGTGTCTGCCCAAGAACCTTGCGGGTCACAGGTACTATCGGCCGAAGGACGTGGGAATGGAGGCGGAGGTCAAGAAACGGCTGAACGAGGCCGAAAGAAGAAAGAATAAATCAGAACCGAAATAGCATTATTGTTGGATAGATACGGACTACTTACTCATGTGTTCCTTTAGGATACACAGGTCCATGACAACCTCCAGTCCCGCTTCGCGCGCACGCCCGGCGGCTTCCTCGTGCACGACACCCTCCTGAAGCCACTTGTAAGCATCGAGAATCTCGGGAATCGTCACCGAATCTGGTCGAGAGCGGTCAAGAACTTCACGTTCTCTTCGCGAGTACCGACCGACACCCGAACCATCGTTGGGAATCCGGCACCCTGCATCGGTCGAACGATCACACCGAGTTTCAGCAGCTTGTCGAAGGCGGTTGCGGCCGGCAGCTGAACGTCGACAAGAACGAAGTTTGCTACCGAAGGAACGAATTGAAGGGCCCGAGCCTGGAACTGGCCCGCCAGAAAGTCCAGTTCCCGACGGTTCGTCTCGACGCTCCGGGTCACGTGGTCGACGTCTTCCAAAGCAGCTAAAGCCGCGACCTGCGAGACACTCGGCACGTTGAAGGGAGGACGCACCTTGTGGAGCGCCTCGATGACTTCACTCGTCCCGATACCGTATCCGATTCGGAATCCGGCCAGACCGTAGGCCTTCGAGAACGTCCGTAGGATAAGCACAGGGCGACCGTCGGTGAGGTACTCGAAAGCGTCCGGATACGTCTCATCCTTCACGTATTCGAAGTAGGCCTCGTCAAAGATGACGAGCGTGTTTTCGGGAACACCCGCCATGAAGCGCCGAACCTCATCTTTACCGACCATCGTTCCGGTGGGGTTGTTCGGATTCGCAAGAATGATCACGCGGGTACGGGGGCCGATCGCCTTCGCCATGGCGGTCAGGTCGAACGTAAAATCCTTGAGAGGGACTGTCACGAGCTTCGCACCGACTGCCTGCGAGAAGAGGTAATAGAGAACAAATGAACCTTCGGATGTCAGGATCTCGGTCTCATGGTCCAGGAGCGCATGACAAGTCATCGCCAGAATGTCGCTGGATCCGGCGCCGACAATGATGTTGTCCATGTCGACCCCGTAACGCCCGGCCAACCGCTGTCGAAGGTAATACCCCGTGTCTTCAGGATAGCGACCGGAATCCTCCAGGAAGGACCGGACGGCATCGACGGCCTTCGGCGATGGCCCAAGGGGGTTTTCGTTAGAGGCGAGCTTGATCGCCGATATTCCCAGTTCCCGCTCGACCTCTTCGACCGGTTTGCCGGGTTTGTAGGGCTGAATCAACCGGATGTGTTCCGGTAAGACGTCGATGAAGTTCATGTGGCTCTCCGATTCCTATCTTGACGGTCGTGCTTGTCCGCCCTCGCACGCGTCGCTCTTCGGGCAACGGTTGTCCGTTCGGTCGTTGTCTTGTCGGCGTACTTGTCGTAGAACTTCTTTACCTCGAGCGGAGTCAGAGGCCGCCAGTCCCCGACCTTCAGCTTCGGCGCATCGAGGAAACCGATCCTCACACGGTGTAGTTTCAGAACGTGATGCCCTATGGCATAAAACATCTTCCGGATCTGACGGTTCCGCCCCTGATGCAGGGTGACCTCGTACCAGGGATTCGCTCTGGTTTTGAAAGGCCGGATGTCACAGGGAGCAGACCGGACGCCCTCCATCCGGATGCCTCTCCTGAGCCGGTCCAGCTCTTTTTCCGACGGGGGCGGGGACACCTTGACGCGATACACTTTCGGAACCCGGCCGCCGCGGGTCATGAAGCGAGTGAACTCGCCGTCATTGGTCAGGATCAGGAGCCCCTCGGACGCAAAGTCGAGGCGGCCGACAGGGTAAACCCGCTCACGCACGCGGCCACCCAGCAAGTCGACAACGGTTCGCCTCTTCTCTGGGTCGCTCAGCGTGGAGACCACGTTGCGGGGCTTGTTGACCAGGATGTAAACGGGCAGTCTCGACGGTGGAATCTTTCGGCCGTCGACGGAAATCACGTCCCGGTCCGGGTCGGCACGCACTCCCATGTCCTGGACGACCTTTCCGTTAAGCGCCACCCTTCCCTGCTGGATCATCTCCTCCGCCTTGCGGCGCGACGCGATGCCGGCGTGTGCAAGAATCTTCTGTAACCGTGACTCCATTTGATCGCTAATCGCCAATAGCCTCTTCTTCGGTTTCTTCTGCTGCTGCCTCTTCTTTCACTTCCGCTGCTTCTTCCGGTTCCTCTGCTTCTTCGTCTTCTTCCTCGTCTTCCTCTTCTTCCTCGTCCAGTTCGTCCAGTTCCCCGTCTTCGTCTTCCGGATCACCAAGAGGGAGTTCGGCCTGTTGAGCGGTGTGTTCGGTCTTGATCAATTCCTCGAATTCCTCAACGCTTGGCAGTTCGTCGAGGCTCTTCAGTCCAAAATAGATCAGAAAATTGCGGGTCGTTTTGTACAGGATGGGCCGCCCGACCACATCTTTGCGGCCTGCTGCGGTCACCAACCCACGATCGAGCAGCGTCTTGATCACCCCGGTGGCCTGAACCCCGCGAATCTCCAATATCTCGGGCACTGTAATTGGTTGGCGATAGGCGATCACGGCGAGCGTTTCGAGAGCGGCCAACGACAATCGTGTCGCAGGCACCATGCTCTTGACAAACTTCTTCAACGCATCGTGATGCTCTGGTTTTGTCGAAAACCGGTAGCCCCCGGCGATCTCACGCAGTTCTATCCCGTGCTCGGGCCGGCTGAACTTTTCACGAAGGATTGCGATCTCCTGTTCGAGCTTCTTGATGGGAATGCCCTGACGCAGGGTCCTGCGGATCTGATCCAGACGGATCGGCTCGTCAGCCAGGTAAATAATGGCCTCAAGCAATGCTGAAAGATTGGGATCGGTCATAATTCGGGTTGGCTTGCAAATTGATGTCTCCGAACGCCCCAGCCTGTCCGATGTAGATCGCCCTAAGCCGAGCTAACTCGAGCAAAGCCAGAAATACCGTGATCAAGGCACGACGAGTTGAAAACTGCTCGATCAACTCGGTGAAACGCATACCGTCCGAAGAGCTCTTGAGCTGGTACAGGGCAAAAACCATCATCTGTTCAACCGAGAATTCCTCTCGGGACACGTTCAGTGGCGGGCGCTCCTCGAACCGCGTCAGCACGTCCCGAAACACCGCCAGCATGTCGAACAGAGTCGCGGTCACTTGAGGTTCGAGGTCCTCCTCCTCGTTCTCCAGGTGGCCCGGCCGGCTCCAGACTGCCTTCTCGACAAGCTCCTTTTGATACAGCATCTGCGCCGCGTTCCGGAATTTTTCGTATTCGAGGAGTCGCTGTACCAGATCGGCCCTCGGATCGTCTTCCTCCTCCACGGCATCCGGGTCGGGGGGAAGCAACATCCGCGACTTGATATAGATCAGTTGGGCAGCAATAACGAGAAAATCGGACGCTACGTCCACGTTCATTTCCCGCATCATATGCAGGTAGTCAAGATACTGTGCCGTCACTTCCGCAATGGGGATGTCGTAGATGTCGATCTTGTGCTTCCGGATCAGATCCAGAAGTAGGTCGAGCGGTCCCTCATACAGGGCGAGTGTAACCTTTAAGTCTTCTTCCACAAAAGCCAACCCTTACATTCGACACAGCCTATTCCCGCGGAGCGACAACCTTGGTCCACCTCTGCCAGCGTTTTTCTTCATTGCTGATAAATCAATAGACCAGGAAGGATTGCACGACCCCGATGACCGGGTTGAACAGGTAAAACGGAACCCCGAGAAACAGGAGGCCGATCAGGATCATAAAGCCATACTTCTGCAGTTCTTCGTAGGGACGAAGCAGTGGGGCCGGCAACAGGCCGGACAAGACGGCTGCCCCGTCGAGCGGTGCTACGGGGATCATGTTGAAGATCGCGAGGATCAGATTGATCATCACCCCGAAATAGGCCATCGATGCCAGGAGCACCAGGAGTGAGTCACCCCTGGCAACGCCCCGCACAACCTGGTTGATCAGTAGTTCATTCGAATTCGATGAGGATTTCAACGCCAGCAGGAACACAAACAACGTGGCAGCCATCACGATGTTGCTCAGAGGCCCAGCCGCCGCCACGATCATGTAATCCCTTCTCGGATTGCGTAATCGCGCGGTGTTGACAGGTACGGGCTTAGCCCATCCAAAGATGAATCCGCTGAAGAAGCCGATAAGAGGAAAGAGGAACGTGCCAAAAAAATCCGCGTGCACGAGGGGGTTCAGTGAGATCCGTCCCAGATCGCGGGCGGTCGGATCACCCAGACGGTTCGCGGTCCAGGCGTGAGCGGACTCGTGAACACTCAGCGACATCAACAGAACAACCAGTGATGAAATGATGGGAAACAGGTCCAGACCCATGATTTCATGCTAGCACACCCGGCCTCCCTCAAAGCTCTCTACGTGCTATAATCCGCCCATGCACGTGGTGCTTCTACGGGCGGCATTGGCTTTGTATTCAGTGGGTTTGCTGCACTCGGTGCTCACGATCCTGAATAGAAAGCATACCCTGTTCCGGGTCAGTCTTTTCTCAATCATAGCCGGTTTCATCTGCCACACAACGTCGATCGTCGTGCGGGCGATGGAGCTGCAATACATGCCGCTCACCCAGCGTCCCGATGCAGTTTCTTTCTTTGCAGCTCTCGGCGCTCTGGGTTTTCTCGTCGCTTATGCGAAGTATCGGATCACGTCCCTGAGTGTCTTTGTTTTTCCGGTTATCTTCATCCTGACGTTCATTGCGAACCTGGTCTATGATTCATCGAACTCGATACCGCCGGCCCTGCTGAGCAACTGGATCTACATTCACACGCCGTTGATTTTTCTGGGATATGCCGCTCTCTTCATCAGTTTTGGAGGAGCCATCATGTACCTGATCCGGGAGAGAGAGCTCAAGTCGAAGCATCCTTCGTCCTTCTACCACAGCCTGCCGTCGCTGGAAATCTGTGACGACCTGTCTTACCGCTCGCTGGCGATAGGGTTCCCCCTGATTACACTGGGCCTTCTATCCGGAGCAGTCTGGGCTCAATCGATCTGGGGAACCGTGTGGGGTGGCGATTTGAAGATCCTCCTGTAGTTGTTCACA
>CAZOZZ010000002.1:0-4949 GCA_964584435.1 uncultured Solibacteraceae bacterium
ATCGAGTAACATACCCGTCATGCGGAAACCCTATCCCCGGTTAACAGAACCGATGGTTCGCAGCAACGGCGAGTTGCGACCCGCCGAGTGGGACGAGGCTCTGGATCGCGTGGCCGAAGGTTTCAAGTCTGTCGTCGACCAAAAGGGCCCGCAGGGGTTCGGTCTCTTCAGTTGCTCCAAGAGCACGAACGAGATGAACTTTATCGCTCAGAAGTTCGCCCGCGTCGTCATCGGAAGCAACAACGTCGACAGCTGCAACCGGACTTGACACGCGCCCAGCGTCGCCGGTCTGGCGGCTGTCTTCGGAGCGGGCGGTGGCACGACCTCCTACCAGGAGATGGAAGACACCGATGTCATTCTTCTCTGGGGTTCGAACGCCCGGGCGACCCACCCGATCTTCTTTCATCATCTCCTTAAAGGCGTACGGAAAGGGGCGCGCCTTTACGGCATCGACCCGCGGCGGACCAGTTCGGTTCAGTGGGCAGACGTGTGGGCCGGTCTGGACGTGGGCACGGACATCGTTCTGGCCAACGCGATGGGACGCGAGATCATCGCAGCCGGTCTGGAGTCGAAGGAGTTCGTGGAGAATGCGACAACGGGGTTTGACGCCTACCGCAGTTCCGTCGAGTCCTATACGCTCGAACACGCCGCTCGGGAGACGGGTGTTCCGGCCGGCGTCATTCGGGACATGGCCAGGGCCTACGCTTCGGCAGACAAGGCGATCATCTGCTGGACCCTCGGAATTACCGAACACCACAACGCGGTCGACAACGTTCTGGCACTCGTTAATCTGTCCCTGCTGACAGGTCATGTGGGTCGGTACGGCAGCGGGCTGAATCCGATACGGGGACAGAATAACGTTCAGGGTGGCGGCGACATGGGCGCACTGCCCGATCGTTTGCCGGGTTTTCAGCACGTGGAGAACGTGGAATTCCGCACTAAATTCGAGCGGCACTGGGGTGTTCCGGTCCCGCCGGTGAAGGGGCGGCACATTTCAGCGATGTTCGAGGCCATGGAACAGGGAGACCTCGGTGCCCTGTATGTCATCGGCGAAAACCCGCTCCAGTCTGAAGCTGACCAGGCGCATGCCCGCCGCGTCCTCGAAGGCCTCGATTTCATGGTCGTACAGGACATCGTTCTTACGAAGACTGCCGAACTGGCGGATGTCGTCCTGCCCGCAACGGCAGCCTGGTGTGAGGCCGAAGGCACGGTGACGAGCAGCGAACGGCGCGTTCAGCGGATCCGGAAGGCGCTGGATCCGCCCGGGGCGGCCCGGGACGATATCGCGATCCTGTACGACCTCGCACGACGACTCGGCCATGACTGGGGAACGCCGGACGTGGAAGACATATGGAACGAAGTGCGTGTTCTCAGTCCCGCTCATGCCGGAATGAGTTATTCGCGCCTGGAAGCCAATCATGGACTTCGCTGGCCCTGCTACGACGAGGATCATCCGGGCGAACTCTTTCTTCACAGCCGGCTGTGGGAACGCCCGCTCGTCGGTCCGCGGGCTCCGTTCTTTCCGGTCGAGCACGACCCGCCCGTGGATGCCCTGACCCCGGAGTTCCCGCTGCGTCTGACGACGGGACGACGTCTGGACGATTACAACACCGGGGTTCAATCGTCAGCCTACCCTTCTCCGTTGCGCCGTGGGGAAACCCTGGACCTGTCGCCGGAAGATGCCCAACAATTGGGAGTGCGGGATGGAGATCGGGTCCGTGTTCTCTCCCGGCGCGGCGCCGTCGAAGTGCCGGTTCGCCGGGATGAATCCCTCCGTCCCGGACTCACGTTCATGACCGTGCACTTTCCGGACGACGTTGCGACGAACCTGCTCACGATCGATGCGACGGACCCGAAGGCCGGTACGGCGGAGTTCAAGGCCGCCGCGATCCGTATTGAGAAAATCTGATGAGAAAATCTGAAGACGAGATCTGAAGACATGGATATCCGTGTTAACGAACCCGAAGCCAACGCCCCGGAACGCTTCGCCGTCGATTCCGTCCTGGGCCCGCCGGTCTCGGCGTGGGCGGGTGGAGACAGGGATGTCGAAACGGAAGGCCACACGGCAACGGTCGGGGGACACGAAGCGCGAGTCCGGCGCGACCTTCTCTTGCCGGCGCTTCATGCGGTCGAGGCCCGCTTCGGCTGGCTTACACCGGGTGCGCTCAACTATATCTCGAGGCGGCTCACGGTTCCTCCGGCCGAAGTCCACGGTGTCGCCACGTTCTACCACCTTTTTTCGCTCACGCCCCGTCCCCCGCGCTTGATCCATGTGTGCGACGACATCGCTTGCCGCGTCAAGGGAGCGGAAAGTCTGTGTTCGGCACTCGAAGCGACGCTGGGCCCCGAAGGCGAAGCCGACGCCGAGGGGCAAGTTGCCTGGAAGCGCAGCCCGTGCCTGGGACAGTGTGAACGGGCTCCGGCGACCCTGCTCAGTCAAGCCGGTCCGGCCCCTCGAATGTTGTCTCACGCGCCGGCAACCGCCGGGACGGACTTCGAACGAGTGCTTGAGGCAACTCCGTCAGGTGAAGACCGACTCGAGTCTTTGCGGACCTCCATTCCCCAGTCCGGACAAGCCGATCTTCGACTTCTTCGGAGAATCGGTCAAACCGATCCCGAAAGCCTTGAAGCGTACCGGAGCGACGGAGGATATCGAGCGTTGGATCGGGCGATCGAACTGGGTCCGGAGGGAGTGATCGCCGAAATCCTCGGTTCGAAGCTGGTCGGGAGGGGAGGTGCCGCTTTTCCTACCGGACGAAAGTGGGATGCGGTTGCCGGGGCTCCCGGGGCTCCTCACTATGTCGTTTGCAACGCAGACGAATCCGAGCCGGGAACATTCAAGGATCGGCTCCTGATGGAAGGCGATCCGTTCGCCGTCCTGGAAGGAATGACCATCGCTGCATTCGCGACGGGAAGCGAACGCGGTTACCTTTACATCCGCGGCGAGTACCCGCTGGCTGCCCAAAGGATGGCGATAGCCATAGGTGCTGCCAGGGATGCCGGGCTACTTGGCAAAGACATTCTTGGTGCGAAACCCACCCCGGGTGCCGGATTTGACTTCGATGTCGAAGTGCGCCGGGGTGCCGGTGCTTACGTGTGCGGGGAAGAGAAGGCACTTTTCAATTCGATCGAGGGTAAACGTGGGGAACCTCGGAACAAGCCGCCGTTTCCGGCCCACGTCGGCCTGTTCGGAAAACCAACCGTCATCAACAACGTTGAAACCTTCGTGAACGTTCCCGGGATCGTCATGGAGGGAGGTGCGACATACGCCCGTATCGGGACTTCGGAGTCGACCGGCCCCAAGCTTTTCTGTGTCTCAGGACATGTCGCGCGTCCCGGTCTGTACGAGGTCCCTTTCGATCGGACTCTTGGAGAGATAATCGAACTGGCGGGAGGCGTTCGTGGTGGGAGGGGCATCCGCACCGTCCTGTTGGGAGGTGCGGCAGGGACCTTTGTGGGACCCGACAAGCTCGACATGCCCATGACTTTCGAAGGAACCCGCCGGGAGGGAGCATCTCTCGGTTCCGGCGTTGTCATGGTTCTTGACGAAACCGTGGATTTTGGGGACATTCTGGCGCGAATCGCGGCCTTCTTCCGTGACGAGACATGCGGTCAGTGCGTTCCCTGTCGCATCGGGGCGGTCCGTCAGGAAGAATTACTGGCCCGGTTGAGATCCGGACGGCCGATCGGATCGCGCTCCGATGAACTGGCACTCCTTGGTGAGATCGGGCAGGTCATGCGCGACGCATCAATCTGCGGGCTCGGCCAGACGGCCACGAAAGCGATCGAGTCGGCTTTCGCGAATCTGGATCCGGTACCCGAAGGGAGCACACCCGCATGAGCAACTCCGACCCCATCTGGTTCCGGCCGCCTCCCCGTGCAAGCCGACCCCCGGAAGCTCCAGGGAAGCCGACCCCTGAGGAAGTCGAAATCACTGTCGATGGCCGCGGCATCAAGGTGGATGAGACCCTGACGATACTTGAAGCATGCCGATCGGCGGGGATCGACACGCCGACGTTGTGTAACCTTGAGAACCTCACTCCGGTCAACGCCTGTCGGGTTTGCGTGGTGGAGTTGGAGGGCGCTCGAACTCTGGTGCCGTCCTGTTCCAGGAAGGTCGAAGCGGGGATGGAGATCCAAACCGATTCCGAGCGCGTGCAGCTCGCTCGACGGATGGTTCTGGAGTTCCTGGGCTCGTCTGTGGATCTGTCAACAGCTCCCGAGGCACTGGCTTACATGGAGCGCTATGGAGCCCGCCCGGATCGTTACGGCCCGCCCGCACCACCGGAACCTGAGGGCGAAAGGGATCGCCGCGAACCCGGTCACCATTCTCTCCCCAAAGGGGTTCATGCCGAAAACGTCAGTCAGCCCGTCAAGATAGACAACGATCTCTACGTGCGCGACTACAGCAAGTGCATTCTCTGCTACAAGTGCGTGGAAGCCTGCGGCGACGACGCGCAACACACTTTCGCAATCGCTGTCGCCGGCAGGGGATTCGATGCACGCATCTCGACAGAAGCCAACGTTCCTCTTCCCGAATCCGCCTGCGTCTACTGCGGAAATTGCATCGGCGTCTGCCCGACCGGCGCTCTCATGTTCAACAGTGAGCACAGAATGCGCGAGGCCGGAACCTGGGACGAATCCCAACAGGAAGAGACCGACACGATCTGCGCATTTTGCGGAGTTGGATGCACGCTCACGCTCCACGTTCAGGACAACCGGATCGTAAAGGTCACCTCGCCCCTTGATGTCGAAGTGGCCAACGGACACCTGTGTATCAAGGGGAGGTTCGGTTTCGAGTTCGTCGGTGAGTAGCGCGTAATAGCGGGTAGCAATCAGCGAGTAGCGGGCAGCTTTCGGAGGGCGGCGCGCAATCCCAAGCTGCTCGCTATCCGCTGCTCGCTATCCGCTGCTCGCTATCCGCTGCTCGCTATCCGCTGCTCGCTATC
>CAZOZZ010000002.1:5049-54152 GCA_964584435.1 uncultured Solibacteraceae bacterium
CCGCTGCTCGCTATCCGCTGCTCGCTATCCGCTGCTCGCTATCCGCTGCTCGCTACCCGCTACACGCTACCCACTGCTCGCTCATTCCCAAGCTGCTCGCTGCCCGCTACACGCTACACCCTCCCCACCCATGCTACGATTGTGCCGATGGGAAAGCACCACAGATTGCGGTTGGCGATGGCCCAGATCAACGTGGTTGTTGGGGACCTGGACGCCAACGCGGCGAAGATCATCGAGTGGATGGACAAGGCGAGGGAGATGGAAGCCGACATTGTCACTTTCCCGGAACTCGCCTTGACCGGATATCCTCCCGAAGACCTGCTTCTGAAGCCACAATTTGTCGACGCTAACCTCGAAGCGCTAGAGGCTGTTGCCAGGTCGGTCACGGGTCTGACGGCCGTCGTGGGGTTTGTGGATCGCCGCGATGACATCTATAACGCTGCAGCTATCTTAAGTGAGGGGCAGGTGGCTGGTGTGTATCACAAGGCGTATCTGCCCAACTACGGAGTCTTCGATGAGTTCCGTTACTTTCAGGTCGGCAGGCTTTCGCCACTTGTTCAGATTGGGGAAGCGCGCATCGGTCTGAGCATCTGCGAAGATATCTGGTACCCGGAGGGTCCGGTCGTCGATCAGGCCTTAGCCGGCGGTGCCGAGGTGATCATCAACATCTCATCATCCCCCTACCACGCCGGAAAGCGCCACTTGAGGGAGCGGATGCTGGCCACCCGGGCTGCCGACAACACCGCGATTGTTGCCTACAACAACCTGGTGGGAGGTCAGGACGAACTCGTCTTTGACGGAGACAGCCTTGTATTCGATGAGACGGGTGAATTGCTCGCCAGGGGCCTTCAGTTCGAAGAGGACCTGATCGTTGTCGACCTCGATCTGGATGCCGTATTTCGCCGCCGGCTCCACGATCCTCGCCGCCGGCAACTGGAAGTGGAAGCGGAATCCGAGGAGAGCGTTGTCTTGTCGCCCCCTCCGAGGGTCGAGAAAAAGCCGATACCGAAGAGGGAAACCAACGTGCCGCTTTCCGAAGAAGCGGAAATCTATCAGGCCCTGGTTCTGGGAACGCGCGATTACGTCCGCAAGAACTCTTTCGAGAAAGTCGTTCTCGGCCTGAGCGGCGGCATCGATTCCGCACTGACGGCTGCGATTGCCGTCGATGCGCTTGGGAACTCGAATGTCGTTGGCGTGATGATGCCGTCGGAATTTTCGTCTCCGGGCAGTGTCGACGACTCGCGTACGCTCGGAGGGAACCTGGGGATCGAGCTCATCACGATACCGATCTCCGATCTGATGGGTGCTTACAATACCGGCCTTAACGAAGTCTTCCGAGGTCGCGAACCGGATGTCACTGAAGAGAACCTGCAGGCGCGAATCCGGGGCAACATTCTCATGGCGCTGTCGAACAAGTTCGGTTGGATGGTCTTGAGTACCGGCAACAAGAGCGAGTTCAGTGCGGGGTACTGTACGTTGTACGGAGATATGGCGGGTGGTTTTGCCGTCCTGAAGGACGTGATGAAGACCACGGTCTATCGCCTGGCGGTACACCGCAACGGCGTGGCGGAAACAGACAGGATTCCGAGATCGACCATTGACAAGCCACCGTCGGCAGAGTTGCGCCCAGATCAGAAGGACACCGATTCATTGCCGTCTTACGATCTGTTCGATCCGGTGATCGCAGCCTACGTGGAGAAGGACCGTAGCGTCGAGGAGATGCTGGCGATGGGTTTCGATGAGGACATCGTTCGTAGGGTCGTCCGCCTGGTCGATCTGAGCGAATACAAACGGCGGCAGGCCGCGCCGGGTGTCAAGATCACACCACGGGCGTTCGGGCGGGACCGTCGAATGCCGATAACGAACCGTTTCAGGAGTTAGGGTGGTGCATCGTCCTTTTGCAGTACTCAAGAAACTGGTCAAAAAGGGTCAGCTCCGATTGGCAGAGAGCGATGCCAAGCCCGCCGAACAGGTCCCTTCCGATCTCTTGCGTCGAGCACCGGACCTGTCCGACGGGGAGCTGTTTGAGGCTGCGATGTCGGATGTGCGACCGAGAGGTTGGGACGAGGTCCCCCTCCGCCTTCCCGCACCCCTCGAAATTCGGTCGAACGATGACGAAGCCGATGCGTTGAAGGTGCTCGAAGAGTTTTGTAGAACCGGGAATGTCGCGGTAGAACACACCGGCGAATACGTCGAGCACACGATCGACCCACTTGGAAGGTTGTATCTCGACGACCTGCGCTCCGGACGGTTTGCGATTCAGGCGCACCTGGATCTGCACGGGTTGAGCGAAGATCAGGCCAGGGTGGCAGTGGAAGAGTTCCTTCGGTGTTCGGTCCAGGCCGGTTACTGCTGCGTTCGTGTTGTCCACGGGAGGGGCCGTCATTCTCCCGGACACCGATCTGTTATCAAAGGCAGCACCCTTCGCTGGCTCCGCACCCGGCGAGCCGGCCGATATGTCATCGCCTACACGTCGGCGAGGCTCGTCGATGGAGGCGGTGGGGCCGTCTACGTTTTGTTGCGGAGGTGGAGTGCTGGGGGGAGGACCCAAGGTCCGAAGCAGGAAGAGCGGGCAGCAGGCAGCAGGCAGCGAGCAGCAGGGAACCGGCCATGAGCTGCAAGCTACCCGCTGCAAGCTCCTCGCTGACCTAGAACCGCATCACCCCCACCACTTTACCCACGATCCCCACTGACACGCCTTCTGAAAACTCGATCTCGATCGGCCCGTATGCGGGATTCTCGGCTCGGAGCTCCACGCGGTTGTTCGCCTTGTAGAACCGTTTGACCGTGGCCTCGTCTTCGATCAGGGCGACGACGATCTCTCCATTCGATGCTGTTTTTTGTGGCCGGACAAGAACGTAGTCTCCATCGAGGATGTGAGCGCCTTCCATGCTGTCGCCCTCCACTTTGAGGAGGAACGAACCATCTGCGGCCCAGCCTTCGGGTAATCGGACCACGTCTTCAATGTTCTCTTCCGCCAGGATCGGTGAGCCGGCCGCAACTCGACCGACAACGGGCACATCGGTCGGCGTGGCGTGTTGCCGCTCAGGCTCGGCAACGACCAGCGACCGCGACCGGTTTGCCCGGCGTTCAAGCGAGCCTTTTCTTTCCAGGGCCTTGATGTGGTCATGAACTGTTGCCGGGGAGAGGCCGAAGCGCCCTCCGATTTCCCGGACCGATGGAGGAAAACCGTTTTCCCGGCTGTGGTCCCGGATGAAGTCGAGAACCTGCTCCTGGCGTTTTGTCAGCATATACGAACATATGTTCGTATAATGTGGCCGCCAAGTCAACCGGTGATCGAATACATCGCTGAAACTCGTTTGTCCATCCTGTTGAGCCGAACTCAGCACGGGAAAGTATTTCGACCGAGAGGCGCAGAGACGCAGAGGAAGTTGTTGTCGACTCCTGTTCTTCGAATCACGATGTCTCCGACTGGTGGGACTTCGGCATGCCGGAAGACGCGGGACAACGGAATTGATTCCTCAAAAAACCACTTTGCGCCTCTGCGCCTCTGCGTCGAACAATGTCACGGGTGCCTCCGATTGTCTGGAAGGCTGAGGCTGGGTTCAAGACACTGGGTTCAAGAAATCTTGCGATGGGAGTTGTCCCGGGAGTAAGGTGTTGTCATGCTGGGAACGAGGGGGTATCGAACGGTGAAGTCGCAGAAGGGAATGGCATTGATCACGGCGCTGATGTTGCTGGCGTTTCTGACGATCATCGGCGGAGCGTTGCTTACAGCGACGACGATCGACGTCAAGATCGGTAACAACTATAAGACGAACACGCAGTTGCTGTTCCTGGCCGAGGCGGGGATCGAGGCGGCTCGCGAGACCCTCCGCGCCTCGGCCAACACACTTGATGTCGATTTGCTGGCGGCCGCCGGTGGCACCGCCGACGATCTGGCGACTTCGACGGACCTGACGGCGCTCCTGGCAACCGACGACGCGCCCGTTCTCCCGGTAGCCGTCGGCTTGAGGACGACGGGCCAGACTCTCACCGATCCTGACGGGCGGACCGTTGGCACCTATCACGTCTTCATGCGTAATGATGCGGCGGAAGGCGCTACCACGACAACCGACACCAACGATATCGTTACGCTGGTAAGCATCGCGCAAATCGGAAGCGCGACAAAAACGATCGAAGCGGACGTGAAGAAGGGTAGTTTTCCACCGATTCCCGCCGCTTTGACGCTGAACGGCGGAATCGGAACGTTTGACGCGACAAACTCCAATATTTTCGACGTCTCCGGTTTTGATGATGCGGGCAGTGGGAATGATGAGAGCGCCATCGGGGTCATTTCGGCCGGGGACGACACCACCGTCACAAGCGAGATTCAGGGTCCGCCAGACAGATCCGGGAATTACGCCGGTGACAGCGGCGGAACTCCCGATGTCGAAGACATCAGCGGCGACATGGCCGGCATGCTCACCACGGTGGCCGGCCTGGAAGACATCGCCGACAGTATCGAGGCGTCAGCCACGGATTCGTATACGCCGGGGTTTGGCAGCACCACGGCGCTTGGAAGCTTCGGTTCGTCAAGCGACTACCACGTCGTTGCCGTAAACGGAAACGCTACGATCGGCCCCGGTACTGGATACGGTAGTCTCATGGTCCGCGGATCGTTGACGGTTTCGGGCAACTTCAGCTGGTATGGATTGATTCTCTTGATCGGACAGGGCGAGCTATATTGGAACGGTGGTGGTAATGGTGCCATAGAGGGCGGCATCTTCATCGCGAAGACCCGGGATGCGCAGACTGTATCTGATCCGCTGGGGCCGGTGCGCGCCACACGTGGCGATGTCATAGCCGATTTCAACGGCGGCGGCGGAAACGGCATCCAATACGACACCGGGGAGATTGCCGCCGCGAACTCCTCTTTCCCGTATTCACCGATTTCGATCAGGGAGTATTAGCAAGTAGCGAGTAGCGAGCAGCATGGAGCTGTCAGCTTTCATCGTGACTGTTTACAACCGCCCAGGCTCCTAGCTACCCGCTGCCCGCTACCGGCTACTCGCTACTTCTCCACCTTCTTCCTCGGTTCTGCCTCCGGATCCTCATAGAGATACTTGATCCGCTCCTTGTAAATGAACAGGTTGGCTTCCCGGTCTCGTGTAAGCCGGATGATGTCGCGGTCGAAGTACTCGATCCAGCCTCGAAGTTCCTCTCCATCCACAAGCGTCACGACGACTGCAACTTCATTTTTGGCCAGCCAACCGATGTATTCGCCTTCCCGGTTGGTCGACTCGCCCACTGATCCTCGTGACCGCCGCCCACCTGAGCTGTCGCCGCGTCCGCCGCCAGCCTGTTTAGTTGAAGCCATTATTTTCTGTCGAGTCCAATCTGGGAGATGTCCAGTCAATCAGTGACCCTGACGGGTGATGTCAAGTGCTCGTTACTGCCCGCCGAACTCCTGCCCGCCAATCGTCACTGGTTCAGTTCAGTGGATCAAAAGTATACACGGGTTAGACTGTTTGTATGGAAATCGAAGCCATTCTGTTCGATCTGGGACACGTGATCGTCGACTTCGACATGAACGAATGCGTTCAGACGATGGCTGATCGTTGTCCGCTCGCGCGGGAAGAATTTGAGAAGGTTCTCTGGGACACCGGCTGGATCCGACGTTACGAACGAGGGGAAGTGTCGACAGCGGGCTTTCACGAGTTTCTTTGTCGCGACGCCGGACTGGAAATGGACTACGTGAGCTTCCATCGTTGCTGGTCCGGTGTGTTCGACGCCGAGTTGATCGTACCCGAGAGTCTTCTCGCCCGGCTCGGTTCGGTATATCCACTAGCCCTCATCTCGAACACGAACGAGGCCCATGTCGAGCACATCCGGGAAAACTTTGGGGTGTTTGATCACTTCGAGCACCGGGTCTTTTCTTACGAGGTCGGCTCCCTGAAGCCCGATCGAAAGATCTTCGAGTGTGCGATCGGGGCGGTCGGAAGAAGACCCGCATCCCTGCTGTTCATCGACGATCGGGCGGAGAATATCGCTGCCGGCAGAGAACTGGGGATGCAGACTCACCTTTTTGAATCACTCGCCGGGCTGAGAAAAGCTTTCCAGCAAGCCGGAGTCGAGATCGGGGATCTCGCGCATTTCGATCCGGGCTCCGGTTGATCCGGTTTCTTCGAGGAACAACTGGTTGATCGCGGCAAGCTTGACGTTGAGCGTTTCGATGCCGAGAACGTCTTCGCCGGCCAACTTGAAATCGGGATCCGTGTCCGTGAAGTTCAACTCGCACCAGTCGACGCCGCCTCCCTGGTCGGCGGGAAGCATTGCCGGTAGTCCGTAAGTCCTGCAGATCATCGGTCGCCGCGGGTAGATGGAACATTCCCCCTCCAACAGGAAAGGGCAGGAGTCTTTGTCTTGCCGAACCATCCTTTGCGTTTCCGCCGACAGCGTTTGAAATTCTTCGGTAATCGAATAGGCTTCTACTGCCGACACGGAAAACTGTTTCCGGCAACAGGCATCGCACTTTCTTCGGCGAACAATGTGTTCGCCCAGGCGCTTCGTTGCGGCTGAAACCCACTGATCGACCTGTTCCCTGAGTTTGGCGTAGTAACGGAATGGCATTGTTCGTCAAAAAGATATCACGGCGCGGAAAGCCGTTCCTGCTGCTGTCCATCGTCGGATCGTCCGCCCTCGGGTACTCCCTTCTTTTTGCGGTCTCCCTGGGGCTGGCCTATTGGCAGGACCGTCTGGACGAGATCCTCCGGTTTCCGGGCTGGCTCGGGTTCGGCCGGAATGTCCTGATTGGACTCCTTCTTGCGACCAGTGTCCTGTGCGCCGGCCGGGCGATGAGGGGGACCTTCCGATGGGCGGAGGAACTCGAGCAGGAGTTCCGAATCATACTCACGCCGTTGACCTTAAGCGGCGCTTTCGTTATGGCCCTCGCCAGCGGCATCGCCGAGGAGACATTTTTCCGTGGCGTCATGCAGCCTGCATTCGGGCTCTGGCTGACGAGCTTGTTTTTTGGATTGCTGCACTATCCGATGAATCGCCGCCTGATCCCCTGGACGGGCCTCGCCATCATCATGGGTTTCATCTTCGGTTGGGTCTATCAGACGACCGGAAGTCTGCTTGCCGTAGCTCTTGCCCACGGTCTGATTAATTTTGTGGAGTTGGCAGATATTGCCCGCTCCGGGCCGGAGTTGTGACTTTTTGTAAAAATTTAACGTATTGATAGGCTTAGAGTCTAATTCAGACCATTCATCGCTTTTGTTGGTGTAGTTTTCAAAGTAGAATGTAGCCGGCTGCTCCCATGAAAAGACTGTTACTGGTTCCGTGCTTAGCTTTGCTGTTCATGTCCGAAAGCCCAGCGCAGTTCGTGATGCCGGATCGGGTCGCCGACACCGACAACGATGTGGATGGCTCGGAGTTCGTGTTCGCGCGTCTCGCCTATGGGTCGGGTATGGAGGGGTACAGCCGGCGGGGCCGCCCGTCCTGGAGGACCGACTGGCCGGAGGCGGATGAAAAATTCATGTTCGGCATCGATCGGTTGAGCAACATCCGGATCGTTCTGGATGACTACATCTCCGTTCGAATCATGGATCCCGCTCTTTTTACTTATCCGTTCGTTTATGCGGTCGAAGTCGGATACATGGAATTGTCCCAGCCCGAGGCCGATCAGTTGCGTGAATTCATGTTGCGTGGGGGGACCCTGGTGGTCGACGACTTCTGGGGCACCTATGAGTGGGGGAGGTTTGCCCGGAATGTCATGAAGATCTTTCCGGACAAGGAAGTCGAACAGATCCCGATGTCGCATCCCATCTTCCACACTTTCTACGATATCGACCAGATCATGCAGATACCGAACATCCGGAACGGCCGGAGGGGGTACCAGACGCATGAGCAAGACGGTTACGTGCCCTATTGCCTTGGGATATTCGATGACGACCGCCGTCCGATGATGGTGATCAATTACAACACCGACCTCGGTGATGCTTGGGAATGGGCGGACGACCCTTACTATCCGAACGAGTTTTCCGGGATGGCGTACCGAATGGGCATCAATTTCATTATCTATTCGATGACTCATTGACGTGCCTGATTGATGCGCCTTTTTGATTCGCGCACCTGTCTGCCTACTGGTTGATTGGTAGCGCTACCAACCCTAAACTTCGACATCTGATCTATCTGGAGCCAGCGAGAAGCAATGACCTGGTTTGAGACATTCTTTAAGTACAAGCCCATCGTTTACGAAAAGGGCTCGCTGGGCTTCCAGCTGATCGACAACCCTCTTTTCTTTCTTTTCTTTGCCGTTGGATCCGTTGTTGGCGCGTATCTCCTTTACATGGCGGTCCGAACCTCCCGAGTGTCCTGGGGAATGATCGGCTTGCGGGCGGCAACCTTCGTGATCCTGGCGTTCGTCCTGATGCGCCCTGTCCTGAACATCTCGACGGTCCTGCCGCAGGAGAGTTACATCGCCGTAGTCGTCGACAACTCCGAGAGCATGCAGATTCGGGATGATGGCGGAGAAAGTCGTGCCGACCTGTTGATGGCAGGGCTCGAATCGACAGAGTTCTTCAGAAGGCTGTCGGACAAGTTTCGTGTGCGTGTCTACCGATTCGATCGTGAGGCGGAGAGAATCGAAGACCTCGATCGAATGACGTTTACGGGCACGCGCACGCGGATGGAAAGTGCAATGGAGATGCTGTACCAGGAATTGGGTACCGTGCCTTTATCCGGGATCGTTCTGGTAACAGACGGAGTCGACAACGCGTCGGAAGAATGGACAGAAGCGGTGTCGAGGATCCAGACCCGCGGTATCCCTATCTACACGGTCGGTGTCGGCGAAGAAGCTATCGAGCGGGACGTGGAGTTGATTCAAGCCACGGCGCCACGGGAAACACTCAGCGATTCCACCGCTGTTGCGGAGGTGTCCTATCGCAGCCACGGGCTGGCCGGCCGGAAGGCCACGC
This sequence comes from uncultured Solibacteraceae bacterium, assembly GCA_964584435.1. Classification (GTDB taxonomy): domain Bacteria; phylum Acidobacteriota; class Terriglobia; order 20CM-2-55-15; family 20CM-2-55-15; genus CAZOZZ01. The sequence goes on from CAZOZZ010000002.1 coordinate 13,971, forward strand.
TGCAAGTTCGCGAAAACGGAGTTCTGCTGAAGTCCGAAGAAGTCACTCTTCCCAGGGACGGGGAGATCGGAGAAACAGCAATCGATCTGCCCGTCAAGAACGCCGGCTCACGGGTCTTTTCGTTTTCGATCGAGGCTTCCGACGACCGGATTCCAGAGAACAACTCGTTGGGAAGTTTGATCCAGGTCAAGAACGATCATCCCCAGATTCTCTACGTTGAAGGCGAGCCGCGCTGGGAGTACCGGTATCTGCGGCGGGCCGTTGAAGACGACCCGAACATCCGCCTTGTGACCCTTCTCCGAACATCTCCGAACAAGTTTTACCGCCAGGGGATCGACGCGGAAGAAACGCTTGCCGACGGCTTCCCGACTACTCGCGAAGAACTGTTCGCCTACAAGGGGCTAATCCTGGGAAGTATCGAATCGACATTCTTCACTCAGGAACAGCTTCAGATGATCGTCGATTTCGTCAGCCAGCGCGGGGGAGGATTCCTCATGATCGGCGGTCGGAATTCGTTCAGCGGCGGCCGTTACCAGAACACGCCGATAGCCGACATCCTGCCGGTACAGTTGACGAACGACGAGTCGAATTTTGTGGTCGAGAACCTCAAGGTCAACGTATCAGACTATGGTCGCTCCCATCCTCTTATGAACTTGAAGCCGACCGGGGAGGAAATCGTTGGCGAGTGGGGAGAACTGCCGCCCTTGACCGAGTTCAACCGTGTGAACGAGGCCAAGGTGGGCGCGATCGTACTGGCCAACGCCGAGATCGAGACGTCGAGTCGCGATCGGCCTGTTCTGCTGGCTTACCAGCGTTACGGCCGTGGGCGTACGATGGCTTTCACGACATCCAGCAGCTGGCGATGGCAGATGGAGATGGACCATGAAGACATGACCCACGAGCTGTTCTGGCGTCAGATCCTGCGCTGGCTCGTGAGTTCATCGCCGGACCCGGTCATGGCGAATGCGGAAAAAGACAGCTACTTGTCCGACGAACCCGTCCGCTTGTTTGCCGACATTTCCGATGACGGTTTCGACCGCATGAACAACGCGGATGTCGTCGGCCGCGTGATCGACCCGGACGGCAATACACAGGCTGTGACCTTCGAATGGACGGGCCTGCAGGACGGAACGTATCAGGCGAAGCTGGCTGGTAGCGTTCCGGGCATATACACCCTCGAGGTCGACGCCAGCTATGCCGACAATCAGATCGGAAGCTATCAAAGCACGTTTCAGGTACGCGACCGACCCGTCGAGTTCTATGACGCCGCATTGGACAGCCGGTTCCTCAAGGCAATCGCGGAACAGTCCGGGGGCCGCTACTATTCACTCGACGACATCGGCGACCTACCCGACGATGCGGTATACGTTGAAGGGGAGTCTTCGATCATCGAGCAGCGCGATCTGTGGGATGTGCCTTGGCTGTTCATGCTGTTGTGCATGACCCTGGCGGGGGAGTGGTTCTGGCGAAAGAAGAAGGGCTTGGCGTAATGGTTCGTTTTGTGCTGGCCTTGATGATGACGCTGGCTCCGACCATTGCCGCTGCCGATTCGGTCGTCCTGATCTTGAACGGCGTGCCAGGGAGTCCCGACCACGCTGAGCGTTTCGAAGGATGGAGCGAAGCCACGCGAATCGCGATGATCGACACCTTCGGTTTCGCCTCCGAAGACGTCATCCTGCTTTCCAACCGTCAAGCTCGTGCCGAAGACATCCGAAATACGTTCGGTAGTCTCGAAGACCGCCTGGGACCGACCGACGTCTTCTTCGTTTTTTTTATCGGTCACGGAAGCTTCGACGGCACCGATTACAAATTCAACATCATGGGCCCGGACCTCGACGCTTCGGACTATAGCAATCTGTTGTCCTCGGTTGGCGCCGGCCGCACCGTCATCGTCAACGCCACGACCTCCAGCGGGGGCTCGATCGAAAAACTTGCCGGCCAGAACCGTATCATCGTCACGGCCACCCGCTCCGGAACGGAGCGCAACGACACGATCTTTTACGATTACTTTCTCGAAGGTCTGACAGCAGAGACTAGCGACGAGGACAAGAACGAACGGTTGTCGGTATGGGAAGCCTTCCGTTACGCGACGCTTGGCGTAGAGCGTTTCTACAGCGAACAGAATCGCCTGGCCACCGAACACCCGCAGATTTCCGACAACGGCGCCGAGAAGACCGGTGTCGAAGCGGACAAGATGCCGGTTTTGGCCCGAATGATCAACTTTAACGTTGAAGCGAAGATCGAGACCACCAACCCCGTCCTCCGGGCTTTGCTCGAGGAAAGACGGGAACTGGAGCAGCAGATCGAAAGTCTGCGTCTGATCAAAGACACGATGGGCGAAGAGGAGTACGACAAGGGGATGGAAGATCTGCTCGTCGAGCTTGCGTTGAAGACTCAGCAGATCCGTACCCAGGAGCCAAAACGGTGAATCGGTGGTTAGAGCGATCCCCCCGTCGAACGAGACCACCGCGGGTCTCTCTCTGGCTCGTTATGACGCTTTGTCTGGCCGGATGTGGAGCTCTGGGCCAGACCGACAACCGCACGCCCCTCGAACAGGCACGGCAAGGGGAATATGCCTCTGCCTCCGTCTCGCTCGAAGCCATGGTGTCCGGTGGGGACACATCCGCTGAAGTCGTTGAGAGCCTCTACCATTCCTGGATCCGGCAGGGCGAGTACAGCCATGCTCTGGACCGATTTGAAGCTCTGTCAGCAGGGAATCCGAACGCGGGGCCAGTTCGTCTCGCCGCCGCCCGGGCAAATCGTCTCACGGGTAACTACGACCAGGCACTGGCCCACCTGGAAGCCATACTCAATTTTGCCGATGTCGGCGTTGCCGCCCGCAATGAGAAGGCCGTCGTCCTCGATCAAATCGGGAGGCGAGATGAAAGCAGCCGAATCTACACCGATCTGATCGAGGGTTTTCAGGACGGAATCATCCGGGGGCCGGCAGAGATGATCTACGTCGCACGCGCGCTGTGGGCCCAGGAGTCCTTCCAGGATGCAAACGACGTTTTCAAGCTGATCACGCGTGCGAACCCTCGCGATGGGGAGGCCTTCCTGGCCTGGGGGGACTTGCTCCAAGAGAAATTCAACGCACCCGAAGCGCTTGCCAGTTACGAGGACGCCCTCGCGATCGATCCGAACATGCCCGAAGCACATCTGGGAGTTGCCCACGCTCATGACGACACGGAGACGGTAGGCATCGCGCTCGAACGTGCCCTCGAGGTCAATCCCAACTATATCGAGGCCCATCTGTTCCGCGCCGAACAGAGAATCGATGCAGAGCAATACGATGAGGCGGATGAGGAAATCGATTTGGCCCTGGGAATCAACCCCCGGCTGCCGGCCGCGCTGGCCCTGCGGGCGGCGACCCATTTCCTGAGGAACGAAGAGTCTGAATTCAATCGGTCTGTTCAGCAGGTCCTCCAGATCAACCCCGAGTACGGGGAGATGTTCTATATTCTCGCCCAACGCTGTGTAAACCTCCGGTTGTATCAGCAGGCTGTCACCTTTGCCCGTGAGGCGATTCGTCTGAATCCCAGGGACTGGCTGGCGCACAACCTTCTGGCGATCAACCTGATGCGTGTCGGCGAAGAAGAGGCCGGCAAGGCCTTTCTGGAAACCGCTTACGAGAATGATCCGTTTAATATCTGGACGGTAAACACGCTCACATTGCTGGACAGCTTCGACAATTTCGACCGGTTCGAGAGCGAGCATTTCCGGATCATGCTTCACAAGGAAGAAAGCGAAGTCCTGGAGCCCTACGTTCGCGGCTTGCTCGAAGAAGCTTACGTAACGCTCAGTTTGAAGTACGGCTTCGAACCCGATTCCCCAATCACTTTCGAGATGTTTCCGGATCATGAGGACTTTGCCGTGCGCACACTGGGTCTTCCCGGTCTTGGAGCCCTCGGCGTTTGTTTCGGCAAGGTGGTCGTGATGGATTCTCCGTCGGCGCGCCCACCGGAGAGCTTCAACTGGGGCAGTACCCTATGGCACGAGTTTGCGCACGTGATCACCCTCCAGATCACCGACCACAAGATCCCACGCTGGTTTTCAGAAGGGATCTCGGTCTATGAGGAGCGCAAGGCGGTTCCCGGTTGGGGAGACGATCTTCAGATGGATTATCTGATAGCCGCCAGGGACGGCCAGTGGCTGCCGATCGCTGACTTGAACAACGGTTTCATCCGACCGAAGAACCCGGGTCAGATTTCGCTGTCCTATTACCAGGCCTCTTTGATCTGTGACTACATCGAAGAGAATTACGGCTTCGCGTCGATCCGTCAGATGCTCGCCCTGTACAAAGAAGGTCGCAATACAACGGAGGTCTTCGACCAGGCATTGGCGACGGACCTGTCCGAGTTCGACGACAGTTTCCTGTCCTGGGTCAACGAGAAGATCGCGGATATCGATTTGGAAGAGTTTCAACGATTGATGGCCCAGGGCCAGCAGGCTTTTGACGCGGAAGACCTGGACGGAGCGATCGAAGCTCTCTCCAGTGCCGTGGAGCAGTATCCGGACTACACGGACGAACACAACCCGTACGAAACGCTTGCCGAGGCGTACATCCGGAAGGGTGACACCAGTGCTGCCATCGAAACCTTGACCCGCTTCCTATCCTACTCGGAATCCGCTTACAATGCCTATCTCAAGGTGGCCCGTCTGATGAAGGAATCCGGGGACGAAACCGGGGCCCTCGAGATGCTGGAGCGGGCACTTTTTATTCATCCGCTGGATCTGGAAGGACACCGTGAATTGGGAGCCATCTTCCTGGAAGGCGAGCAGTTCGACGAGGCGGCACGGGAGTACGAAGCGCTGTTGGCGTTGAACGTGCCGGACCAGGCCGACACTTATTTCAGGCTTGCATCCGCCCAGTATGGGAACGGAAAGCTGGCGGAGGCGCGCACGAGCATTATTAGATGTCTGGAGATTGCACCGTCATTCGAAGCGGGGCAGGAGTTGCTACTGAAAATTGTGAGGAATAATTGAATGAGCCAGAGCGTTGACCAACAAGAACTTGAGACGGTAGAAAGATTTCATTCCGACATCGCCGCAATCACTCGCGAAATCCGAAAGACAATCGTCGGCCAGAAGGAAGCGGTGGACCAGGTGCTGGTCTCGTTGCTGACCGGCTCTAATTCAATGATCACCGGCGTGCCGGGTCTGGCAAAGACCCTGCTGATCGCGACCGTTGCCGAAGTCTTGCACTTAAAATTCAACAGGATTCAATTTACGCCGGACTTGATGCCCGCCGACATCACCGGTACCGAGATAATCGAAGAAGATCGGGCGACAGGGCGTCGTGAGCGCGTGTTTGTCAAGGGGCCGATCTTCGCCAACATCATCCTGGCCGACGAGATCAACCGGACGCCGCCCAAGACCCAGGCCGCGCTCCTCCAGGCCATGCAGGAACACGAGGTCACCGCCGGGGGCGACACCTTTCGGCTCGAAGAGCCCTTCTTTGTTCTGGCAACCCAGAACCCGATTGAGCAGGAGGGAACCTATCCGCTGCCAGAAGCGCAGCTGGACCGCTTCATGTTCAACATCATCATCGACTACCTGAACGAAGCCGACGAGATCCAGGTCGTCAACCAGACGACTTCCCTTCGCGAGGTCACCTACGAGAAGACGATCGGCGGACCGGAGATCATCGAGTTTCAACGCCTCGTTCGAAAGATGCCCGTGGCGGAACCGGTCATGCGTTATGCCGTGCAGTTGGCCCGCGCGAGCCGGCCAAGCCGGACCACGAGTGAAGCCGGACCGGAAGTTCCGGATTTCGTTAAGAAATACGTCAACTATGGAGCGAGCCTGAGAGCTTCCCAGTTCCTGATCCTCGGCAGCAAGGCCATGGCGCTGATCAACGGCAGATACAACGTCGCAATAGAAGATATCCAGAAGCTGGCATATCCCGTGTTTCGCCATCGGATCCTGACGAACTTTCACGCGGAGTCGGAAGGCATCACGTCCGAAGACATCGTCAAGAATCTTCTCGAGACCGTCCCGGTGCCGGAGTCCGGAATGAAGGAATGAGCACAGCGATCGCACACGGACCGTCCAATCGTTTTATCGATCCGACGATTCTATCGAAGATCGAAAACCTGGAGCTGCTGGCTCGCACGGTTGTGGAGGGCTTCGTGCAAGGTCTTCACAAGTCGCCCTATCTCGGCTTCAGTGTTGATTTTGCCGAATACCGGCCCTATCAGCCGGGTGACGAGATCCGGCGCATCGACTGGAATGTTTTTTCCCGGTTGGACCGCCTGGTCGTCAAACTGTTCGAAGGGGATACCAACACCCAGGTAAACCTGCTGATGGATGTCAGCGGCTCGATGGGATACACGTCGGGCTCGGTCACGAAGATCGATTACGCGCGGTTTCTGACGGCCGCGCTGGCCTACTTTGCCTATGGGCAACGTGATGGCGTGGGCCTGGTGACATTTGATCTGGAGGTGTCTGGCCATATACCCGCCGGTCGCCGGAGCGGGCAGTTGTTCAGTATCCTGGCCGAACTCGACAAGGCAGCGGCCGCCAAGGTGACCGAGTTTCGTAAGCCGCTTGACTACATGGCCGGGTTTCTCAAGAGGCGGGGTATCGTGGTGCTCGTGTCGGACCTGTATGACGAAGTCGACAACATCATGACCGGCATCAAGCACCTCCGGTCGAAGGGTAACGACGTTATTGTGTTCCACATCATGGACGACTTTGAGCTCAACTTTCCATTCGACAAGATGACGGAGTTTGAGGATCTCGAGACGACGAAGAAGTTGAACGTCATCCCCCAATACCTGAAACGCGAGTACTTACAGTTGATTCACGGGCACATCGCAGAACTCAAAAAGGAGATGGCCTCCGTGGGTGCCGACTACACGTTGATGAACAGCAGCAAACCGCTCGACGTCGGCCTGTTTGCGTATCTGGCAAAACGAGCAAAAACGAAAACCTGAGGAAGTGGTCAGTGGTTAGTGGTCAGTTGCCGGAAGGGCTGGAGCTGGACAATGACAAGTAATAACTGACCACTGAAGACTGATAACTGAAAAATGTCTTTCTTAAACCCACTCTTCTTCATCGGTTCACTCGCCCTGGCGGTTCCGATACTGATCCATCTGGTGCGGCGGGATAAGTCCGAGATTGTCCGGTTCAGTTCCCTTATGTTTCTGCTTCGGATTCCCCGGAAGACCATTCGGCAGCAGAAGCTGCGGAACCTTCTTCTGATGGCACTCAGGTTGTTGTTGATTGCCTTACTGGTTTCCGCTTTTGCCAGGCCGTACATGGAGGAGTCCGATGCAGCCGTGATTCCGGACTCGCAGTCACGAGGTGTGGTCCTGCTTCTGGACAATTCCTACAGCATGACCTACGGGACGACCTTCGAGCGGATGAAGAGCGAAGCCAGGGATCGTATCAGCGCGATGACATCGGGGGACCAGCTGGCAATCATCGCTTTCAACGAGAAGGCCACGCTGTTGACGATGCCCTCGGACGACCCGAATGAGTTGAATGCCATCGTCGGGGCCCTGGAGCCGTCGTCGGATCGGACGAGTTACTACGAGGCGTTCACGCTGGCGGACCGTGTGTTTGGACAGTTGGAGGGGTACGACCAGGAACTGATCGTCATATCGGACTTTCAGCGGAACGGTTGGAACCGTTCGTCTCGCGAAAGTGTCATTGACGCCGCCGTCAGGACCGAGCTTGTCGATCTCGGCATCGAGAATCCCGACAACGTCGGCATAGAAAGTGTCGGGGTCGACTCTACCGTCTTCACCCGTATCTATACGGGACAGGTCATGGCGCGGATCAACAATAACCGACTGGCCGATCCCGTGACTGTTCCGGTTGCAATCAGCATTAATGATCGAGAGGTGGGACGAAAGACCGTCACGATTCCAGCCGATTCGAGCACCCTGGTCGAATTCAGCGGGTTTGACCTTCCGCTCGGATACTCCCGCGGCCTGGTCAGGATCGATGCCGAGGATCCGCTGATGGTCGATAACGAATTCCTGTTTGCCGTTCAACGCAGGGAGAAATTACGGCTCCTCATCGTTGATGCAGGACGTCCCCAACAGAGTTTCTTCCTCCAACAGGCCTTTACTTCTGCTCCCGATCTGCCCTTCGACGTCACGACCATTCGAGTGAACAATCTCACGCCCGATCAGTTGCAAAACTACGAGGTTGTGATTCTGAACGACGTCCCGCGTCTGTCGGCCCCCATCAAGACCAGCCTGAACGAGATGCGGGCAACCGGCCAGGGGCAACTTGTTTTCCTCGGCGACAATATCGATCTGGACTGGTGGAACGGTTTCGAAGAACTGCCGGTTCGCCTGGTTGACAAAGTGTTCGTGGAGAGAGATCGCGACCAGCCTTTCTACTCGCTGACCACTTACGACCGAAACCATGAGATTTTCGTTCCGTTGGAGAGAAGCACACGCCTGACTCTGAACACCGCTCGGTTCTTTGCCTATCTGGAAATGGAAGTTAAGGACGACACGACGGTGATCGCCAAGATGGAAAACGGCTCGGTAGCTATCGCGGAGTCGTCGGGTGAAGATCGAGGACTCCTGGTATTCGGTTCGTCGATGGACAACAGATGGAATGACTTCCCGTTGAAACCTTCTTTTCTTCCTGTCGTCCATGAGATGGTCCGGTACCTGGCCCGGTATCGGGAGAGCGATGCGTGGCATCAGCTGGGCCAAGCTGTCCCTGTGTTGACCGCTGCCGATGAGAGTGTGGCGTTGATAACACCGGCCGGGGAAAGACAGAATATGGGCGAGGCATCCGTCGCCGGTCAGCGGTTCTTCACACCCGATCTGGTTGGCTTTTACGAGATCCGTATCGGGCCTGAAACCGAACATGTCGCCGTGAACCCTCCCTCGAGTGAGAGCTTGCTGGCAAAGATTCCTTCCGACGACCTGATGGCCGGCGTCCAGCGTCTTGAAGGCGAGGTGAGGCGAGGTGCGCTGCTGGCTGAGGCCGAAGAGGACGACTTTGCACGACGCCAAAGTTGGTGGTGGTACCTTTTCTTGTTTGCACTTTTGGTCGGTATCGGCGAGATTTATTTAGGAAACCATGTTACGGCAGCGATGAGTGATCAAACCCCGACCGGGAATCAGTCGATTTCCGGTTGAGAACGATCCGCGGGCGCACTTCATCATCTGAGATGTTTCGGACGCTCGACTAACTAAGGAGCCGCAATGGAACCCAGACAAGAACTGCTTCGAAGAATCCAAAAGGTCCGGGGAAAGTGGAATCGCTTCATCTGGTTCCGGGGCCTGGCCTGGTTACTGGGTGTCGGCGTCGCAGCACTTGTTGTGGCCATGACCATTGCGGAATCGGCCGACGTCCCCTCGTGGATGGTCGTGGCGATGCGCGTAGGACTTTTCCTGGCCGTTGTGGCCACAGCAGTGAAGACTCTGGTACTGCCGCTCCGCCGGAAACCGGACGATGCTCAACTGGCACGTTTCGTGGAAGAGAAACATCCAGGTCTTGAAGATCGTCTCACCAGCGCCGTCGAACTCGTCCGGAAAGCGCCATCCGACCACGGTCCTTTCGGGATTCTCCTGATCCGCGACGCCCTGGAAAGAACCCGGCGCATCCGTTTTGACGATCTGGTAGACCGAACCCGGTACAACACTTTTGCGACGCTGTCAGGGGTTTTCCTCGCAGCGCTTCTGGTTGCAGTGTATTTCTCCACGCTGTTCTTCCCGTATGGAAGCGCGCGGTTGTTCGCGGGCTTCCTGGAACCGCCTCCTGCGCCGGCCTTCCTCATCGAGGTCACTCCTGGTGACACGACGGTTCCGCGCGGCAGCGACGTGGTCTTGTCGGCGATTACTCCGGGGTTCGATCCCGAGCGTGCCGAAGTGCATCTGCGATACGACAACAGCTCCCAATGGGAAGCTTCTACGATGGAGGTTACACCGCAGACGGTCCCGACCTTCAGTCACCTTCTCTTCAACGTTCAAGAGCCGATTCGGTATTTCGTCGAGGCCGGCGGACATAAGTCATCTGAGTTCGTCATCTCCGTGGCGGATCTTCCGCGAGTCGAGAGCCTGGACTATACCTACAATTTTCCCCGCTACACCCGGTTGGCTACCAGGACCGAAGTGAGTGCGCTCGACATGGTGGCGCTCAAGGGAACCACGGTTGACATGACCGTTCATGCCAGCCAGGAGGTGTCCGCCGGTCGTCTGGTGTTTGCGGATGGCCGTGAGGTCGAACTCGTCCCGGGTGCGGAGCAATCGGCCACGGCAACGGTAACGGTTGACAGGAGCACGACCTTCCGAATCGAACTGACCAACACCAGCGGACAGAAGTACCTGGGGTTGGAAGAGTATGCGATGGATGCGCTCGACGATCAGAATCCACTGGTGGAGTTCACCGAGCCGGGACGCGATTTCAAAGCGTCGACCGTCGAAGAGGTATTTACCGAATTGCGGGCCGAGGATGATCTCGGAGTCAACACGCTCGAGCTCTATTTCTCCGTCAACGGCGGGAACGAACAGAAGATCGATCTCTTCAGCAACAACGGGACCGCACCGAAGGATATCTCAGGCAGTTACACGTTCTTCATGGAGGAGTACGAGATTCAACCCGGTGACTTCATCACCTACTACGGAAAGGCCGTCGATTCGAGCCGGCCGTCGAACTCCGTGATGACCGATATCTATTTCATCGAGATCCGTCCCTTCGGCAAGGAATACACGCAGGGTCAGGCCGGCGGTGGCGGTGGCGGTGGTGGAGGTGGAGGTGGTCAGGATGATTCCGCCGAAGCACTGTCGAAACGACAGAAGGAAATCATTTCCGCTACGTTCAATCTCATCCGTGACGAGGAAAACTTCGATCCCTCCGAGTATTCCGACAACATCCAGGCTGTTGCCGAGAGCCAGAGCAAACTGGCCGAACAGACCCAGACCCTGATGACACGTTTAACGCGGCGGGGGCTTGCGTTCCAGGACAAGATCGGGCAGCTGACCGAGAATATGGAGACGGCTCTGGAGCAGATGGGGCCGGCGGCTCAGCAGTTGGGTGAAGAGAAACTCGAAGACGCGCTACCGTTCGAGCAGAAGGCGCTGCAGCACCTCATGCGGGCCGAAGCCCTGTTCAATGAGATCCAGGTGACGATGGGCGGCGGCGGTGGAGGTGGTGGAGGTGGTGGCCAGAGCGCCGAAGACCTCGCCGACCTCTTTGATCTGGAACTGGACCAGAACAAGAACCAGTACGAGACACTTCAACGCGGCGAACTGTCCCAGAACCAGGAGCAGGAAATGGAGGAGGCTCTCCGTAAGCTCCAGGAACTCGCCGCACGCCAGCAGAAGATGATGGAGCAGCAGCGGCGTCAGGCCGCGGCCGGCGGCAGGGGTACTGGAAGCCAGCAGATGACCGCCGAGGAACTGCGCCGGGAGACCGAACGGCTTGCCCGAAATCTGGAGAAGCTTTCCCGGGAGAACAACGACCGTCAGATGGCCAACGTGAGTCGGGCCTTGCAGCAGGCGGCCCGCGACATGCAGCAGGCGGCCAGCGGTGGCAGCCAGGAGCAACAACAAGCTTCCGAACGTGCCATGGAACAGCTGGAACGGGCCCAGCGGATGTTGGCGAATGCCCAGGGTGGAAGTCTTGACGAGCGGTTGGCCAACCTGCAGCAGGAGGCTCGCGAACTCTCCCAGGAGCAGGGCCGAATCGCCGAGGAAACCGAGCGGCTTGCGGCCGACCCGCAGAACAACCCCCAGCAACGTTCCGCTCAGATCGGCGAGCAAAAGAAAGAGGCTCTCGAGGACCTCCAGCGGCTCGAGGAAGGTCTCGAGGCGGTTCAGAACACGTCGGAAAGCCGCGAGACCGCCGCCCGAATCCGATCCGCCTCCAACGCGATCAAATCCGGCCGCCTGGTTGACAAGATGAACCAGGGCCAGGAACTGCTCGACAACGGGTACTTCGAGTACGCGGCGCAGAGGGAGCGCGACATCGAGAAAGCTGTCAACGACATCGAGAGGCAGCTCGGAGAAGCTGCGGCCAACGCAGCCAATACCGAGGAAAAGCAGCTTCAGACCGCGCTGAACCAGACCAGCGAAGCGATTCGCCGGCTCGAATCCATGCAGCGGCGAATGGAGAACGAGCAGGGCCAACAGGGCCAGGAGGATCAGCAAGGCCAAGGTCAGGAAGGTCAGCAGGGTCAGGGCCAGCAGGGCCAGGGCCAGGAAGGCCAGGGGCAGGGCCAGGGTCAGCAGGGCCAGGGTCAGCAGGGCCAGCAGGGCCAGGGTGGTCAGGGTCAGGGCGGCCAGCAGGGCCAGGGTGGTGGGCCTCGGGGAGGACAGCCTGGAGAGGGCTTCCGCGGGGGCGACGGCACACGTGGGCCCCTCGGTGGTGATATCCGCCAGGTTACCCGGGAGTGGGAAGAAAGGTTGCGGGACATTCAGGAAATTCGCGATCAGCTGGGGCGTAACAATCCCCTGACCGGCGACCTGAATCGGATCATGGAGGCAGTGCGACGCCGAATGGATGGCCAATTCCATGGAGATCCGGCAGAGATCGAAGCACTGCGACGTGAGGTCATCGACCCGTTCCGTTCCATCGAACTCGAACTGAGCCGTGAGCTGCAGGTCCTGATCGGCAAGGAGAACATCCGCTCGGCAGCCGATGAGGAAATTCCCGCGGGCTACAAAAAGTTGGTCGAGGATTATTACAAGAAACTTTCCGACCGCCCGGGACCGAACAACTAGGGGTCCCTGCCAGATGGAGTCGCAGACGCATTTTATGGCGTCGCTCGGCTACACCTGGGGAGAGTTCCCAGGTGTCTGCCCCTCCGAGAACTCGTGCACTTACACCTTTCGAGGGTTCCGCCGGTAGTTCCTCGACCGGGAGATCATGGCGTGGCTTCCGGTTTTCCGGCCAACAACCCCTGGACTTTCTGGATATTCAACTCTGCCGCAGTGTAGCCCGGACGGAGATCGAGGACCCGGGTCCAGACATCGATTGCTTCCTGCCACCTCTCCAAGCGGGCATAGGTCACACCCAGATTGAAATAGGCGTCGACTTGATTCGGAAAGATCCGGATGGCTTCCCGATAGCAATCGACGGATTCTTCGAGCCTTGACTCCCGGGCTAACGTAGTGCAGTAATTCCCGTGCGCCTGCGCCAGCGCCGGATCGAGTTCCCTGGCCTTTCGATAGTTCTGGCGGGCCTCCGAGATGTTGTTCTGGCCCAACAGTATGTTTCCCAAGTCATTGTAGATGGTCGCCTGTCCCGGTTCGAGGCGGATGGCTTGCTGGTATTGTCGTACGGCCTCGTCAGGCCAGCCGACTTTCAGGAAGGCATTACCAAACGCCTTGTATGCCCTCGAGCTGTCCGCGTAATGCGTAACCAACTCCAGTCGGAAGGTGAGTTCGTTCTTCCAGACTTCATTCTTCACAACGGTTGTTGCCGAGTAAAAAATCACAAGGCCCACCGTCGAAATGGCCGGCAGCCATTCGAGTGCCTTCCTGTTCAGGCCATCCCAGCCAAGCGCACCGAGCTTTGTCATCAACATGCCCAGAATCAGACAAAAGCCCATGACGGGGAAGTAGAGGTATCTCACCGCAATGAAATTCTGAATCGGGATGATGTTTGAGACCGGCAACAACGTGATGAAAATCCAAAGGATTCCGAAGGACGTCATTTTCTGAGTCCGGTAAAAATTCACCGCAAGGGTTAGAAGGAAAAGTATCAGAACAATCGGGACAAGCGCCTCGAGTGAAAACAGTGTGCCTGGGTAGTACCCCGTATCGGGAATGGTCGGATGAAAACCAATCGGAACCAGCATCCAGGTAAGATACTGTCCGAAGACTTTCAGGGTGGTGAGCACATTGAGGTAGAAGCTTCCACCGTGATATCCGATGTCAAGACTCTCCGCTGGCTTGAAGACTTCGAATCTAACCCAGAGATAGAAAAGGCTTATGACCCAGAATCCGAGATAGCGGGACCATATCCGTGAGGAGACCTTCCTCAAGTTCCAGTCACAGCAAAAGTAACAATCGTAAACGACAAGAACGACAGGCAAGGTGATCGCCATCTCTTTGGAAAACAGAGCCAGGGCGTAGAAAATGAGCGATGCCCCATACAGAGGAATCCTTGCTGACTTCGTCGAGGATTCGAGTTTGACAAAGAGAATCATTGAGCTCATGACGAACAGGAAGGCCAACAGATCCTCGCGGAAGGAGACGACCGTAACCGCCTCCGTATTCAAGGGATGCACCCCGAAAAACAGAGCCGAAATAAGGGCCGCAACTCTATTTCTTGTGACGAAAGACAGAAATACGAAGACAAGGACGACGTTGGCCAGATGAAAAATGAGATTGCTCAAATGATGCCCGAAGGGGTTGAGCTTCCACACGGCATGATCAATGAACACGGACATCGTCGCGACGGGCCGGTAACTGTTCTCTCCTGACCCGATGGGATAATTGCCCACGTATTCCGTTTCGACCGGGTCGGTGATGTATTCCCTGGTGAAGATCTTGGGGAAATTTTCCCAGGAATGGGTGAAGGGGTTGTTGACCACGACCAGGAAGTCATCCCAGACAAAATCGTAGCTCAAGGTCGGGGAATAGACGACGAAGGTCAACAGGACGATGAGGATCATCGAGCCCAGCGTTTTTCTTCCTGACCACTGTTGTTCGATCATTTCAGCCAAGCATTCCTAAGTTACAGATTTCAAAATGATAAGCAGGGTCACAAGCAAGTCCCGAAGCCCGGCGTCGATGATGCTTCGCTTCGGTTCGACAAAGTGGTGGCAATCTCCGTGATTGTACAGTCGGGCCGGTGCCGGCAGACAATTATCCGGATTTTTTCCATCGACAGGGAACTTATTGGAAGTTTGCACGTATTCTCCTCTGTGGGCGATTTGTGCGTCCGTTTCTGAAGAGATCATTGTTGGCATTGTTGGCATTGTTGGCATTGGGGGATGAAGATTATGGGGTTTCGAACGACATCGATGTTAGTGTTCCTGGCTTCCTGCCTTTCGGGCTGTGGGGGCAACCTCCACTCGGAGCTGCGTGCACAGGTAGGAGGTTCCGAGTGCCGGTACGGCGCCGAAGCAGAGATTTCTCTGGACGCTTCGGCTACCGACAGGCTTGAACTCACTGCAGGATCGGGCGGGCTCAAGGTAGAGGGGCGCCGGGATCTGGGCCAGGTAAGAGCTACGGTGCGAACGTGCGCATCGGATTCGGAGTATCTCGACGAGCTCGAGGCCACCCTCAACCGTGAAGGCAGTGACATCATCCTCGAAACTCATTACCCCGACTTGTCCGGTTTCCGCTTTGGCAACAACGTCGCACGCATTGACCTGGTCGTGGAGATACCGCTCGGCATGGCGGTCGCAATCGACGACTCTTCCGGTTCCATGGAGGTTTCCGGTACTGGAGCCCTTCGCATCGACGACTCTTCCGGTTCCATCGACGTCAGGGGTATCACCGGTTCGGTGAGCATCGACGATTCCTCGGGAGGCGTGGAAGTGCAGGATATTGCAGGTGATGTCGAGATCGACGACGGATCCGGCTCGATCGAGGTCCGCGATATTGACGGTACACTACGTGTGCGCGACAACTCGGGTTCCATCGACGTCGTCGATGTACGCCAGAACGTAATCGTCGAACGTGACGGTTCGGGCTCCATCAACGTCCGGGATGTTCTTGGCGACTTTACGGTGCTGCGTGATGGCAGCGGCGGGATTCGGCACAGAAACGTAGAAGGCCGGGTGTAGATCCCGAAGGGGAAGCGGAATTAGCGAGTAGCAATCAGCGAGTAGCGGGCAGCTTTCGATCGGGAGTCTGCTGAGCGTTGCTCGCGTCCACCTTCCCGACCCCGGACGCCGGACCACGGACTCCCCTCATCCATCTGTGTAATCCGCGTAATCTGCGGAAAGATTCGGTCCCCCTACCCCCGTCCCGCGTAAAGCGGGAACCCGGAGCATAATTCGCTGACCGCTCCCCGGATTCGCGCGATCGTACTCTCGTCGTCGACATGTTCGAGGACGTCGGCGATCCAGCCTCCGATCGTTGTCATTTCGGCTTCGCCCATGCCGCGCGTCGTCAGGGCGGGCGTTCCAATCCGGATGCCGCTGGGTTTCATCGGTGGGTTTGTATCGAAAGGAATGGTGTTCTTGTTCACGGTTATTCCCGCCCGCTCCAGCGCCTGTTCGGCCTCGGCTCCGTTCGGGCCTTTCGAGAAGACGTCCACGAGCATCAGGTGGGTGTCCGTGCCGCCCGAGACGATACGGAAACCCCGCGATGCGATCTCATCAGCCATGGCCTTCGCGTTCGTGATCACCTGGCGAATGTATTCCCGGAAATCGTCCGTTGCGGCTTCTTTAAAGCAGATCGCCTTGGCTGCGATCACATGAACGAGGGGGCCACCCTGCATTTCCGGGAAGACCGAACGATTCACATCCTTGCGAAATTCTTCACGGCACATGATGAGGCCGCTGCGGGGGCCCCGCAGGGTCTTGTGTGTCGTGCTGGTCACAAACTCAAAATGCGGAACCGGGCTGGGATGTTCCCCTGCCGCAACGAGGCCGGCAATGTGGGCAATGTCGGCCATCACGAGCGCCCCCACTTCCCTGGCGACAGCAGCGATTCTCGCGAAATCGATGATCCTTGGGTAGGCGCTGGCACCGACGACGATCATCCGCGGCTTGTGTTCACGTGCAAGTCTTTCGAGTTCGTCGTAGTCGATGGTCTCGGTGTCCTTGCGAACGCCGTAAGGAACCACGTTGTAATACTTTCCCGAAAAATTCAGCGGATGGCCGTGTGTCAGGTGGCCTCCGTGAGACAGGTTCATCCCGAGGATCGTGTCGCCCGGCTTGAGGGCGGTGAGATAGACGGCCATGTTGGCCTGGCTGCCCGAATGGGGCTGGACGTTGACGTGCTCCGCCCCGAAGAGAGTCTTGGCGCGTTCGATGGCCAGGCGCTCGACGACATCGGCGAATTCACAGCCACCATAGTAGCGGCGACCCGGATAACCTTCGGCGTACTTGTTAGTGAACACCGACCCCGTGGTTTCGAGCACGGCCTCGTAAGTGAAGTTCTCTGAAGCGATCAACTCAAGCCCGTCGGATTGTCTCCGTTCTTCATTCTTGATTGCTTCGTAAATATCAGAATCTAAATCTTTTAGTGGGGTGTCGATATGTCGTCCGACAGCATGACTCTTCATCGGGCCCTCCGCGGTTCACTCTAACATGCTGTGCTATAATCCCGCATCATGTTTGGCCTCCTGCCCCGCGGCACATCCTACATTCTCGTCGCCGCAATCGTGGTCCTCCTGGGCGTCACCTACGTTCCTATTTACGTCAATGCCTACCAGTTCAATGACGCCGTCCGCCAGGTCCCAAAGTTCTCCGGAACCGGGGGGCGTTCGCCGCGGGTGATGAAGGAGGCGATCCTGACGAAAGCCGAGGAATTCGACATACCCGTTACGTCCGACGGTGTCACGGTGACGCGGGATGGCGTGGCTCTCACCGTGGAGATCAACTACAAAGTTCCCGTCGACCTGCGGTTTTACCAGCATGAACTCTCATTCGATTCTCGACTCACGGGCGAGACGTTCGCCCGATGATTTCGATCGAGGAGGCGCTGGAAATCGTTACTTCCCTGGCACGTGCGAAAGTCGGTCCGGATTTCATGCCCGCCGAGCGGGTTCCTCTTCCATCCAGCGTGGGGCGGGTCCTTCGCGAGGATGCCCGAGCCGATGCGGATTCGCCGCCCTTTGATCGATCCATAAAAGATGGCTTTGCGCTTCGTGTCTCGGACCTGACAGACACAGGCGCGGATCTGAAGGTTGTCGGCGAATCCAGGGCCGGGAAATCCTTTGAAGGCGTTGTCGGTCCCGGGGAATGTTGCGAGATCATGACTGGTGCAGCCGTGCCGGCCGGAGCCGAGGCGGTCGTCATGGTCGAGTACACCGAACGGCCCTCTGATGTTATCGTTCGTATCCTGCGGGGTGCCGGAGGGGGCGAAAATATCCAGTCCATGGGTACCGAAGCCCACCGTGATGATCTGATTTTTGGATCGGGCCGCGGAATCCGGACCTCGGATCTCGGCATTCTCGCAACCGTGGGAAAGTCCCAGGTGTCGGTGTCGAGGAAGCCCCGCGTGGCGATCGTTTCGACCGGAGACGAACTCGTCGATGTTGATCGACAGCCAGGTCGGGACCAGATACGCAACAGCAACAGCTACACCCTTTACGCCCAGGTCCTCGAAGCCGGTGGTGAACCCGAAATGCTTGGGATTGCCAGGGACGATGCGGACGATCTCCGGGACAAGATCGGCGAAGGCCTGAAGCGGGATATCCTGCTGGTCTCCGGCGGTGTATCGATGGGCAAGTACGACCTGGTCGAG
Source organism: uncultured Solibacteraceae bacterium (assembly GCA_964584435.1). GTDB lineage: Bacteria > Acidobacteriota > Terriglobia > 20CM-2-55-15 > 20CM-2-55-15 > CAZOZZ01. The sequence continues at coordinate 32,318 of CAZOZZ010000002.1, forward strand.
GGAATCTTTGACGAGTTCGGTGTCGAGGTTTCGTTCGACAAGGTTGCGATGAAGCCAGGCAAGCCCACAGTTTTTGGCCACCGGGACAAGACGTTCGTATTCGGCCTGCCCGGAAATCCGGTCTCTACGATGGTGTCATTTCAGCTATTTGTCCGTCCGTTGATCCGTTTGCTGCTACAGGCCGCCGACGTGGATGGGACTGTGCTGGAGGCGGTCCTTAACGAGAAGATGCGCTGCGATAACGTTCGGTTTGCGTGCGTGCCGGCGTCGGTACGATTTCGAAATGGATCTTATCGACTGTCCCGGGTCAAGTGGAAGGGCTCGTCCGACCTCGTGGGCTTGTCACAGGCCAACGCATACGTCCTCCTACCCAGCCAGGAAGGGTGGCTGGAAGCCGGTGCGGTTGTGAAATTCATTCCGATAGCAGCAAGTTGCTGACCAGGAGTGTTGATTGTCTGAAGAGTTGACCCATATCGATGAACATGGCCGGGCTCGTATGGTCGATGTCGGAGGCAAGGATCGAACCGCGCGAACGGCACGCGCTGAGGCTGTGGTCGAAATGAGCGACCGGCTTCTGGATCGATTGCGAAAGAAGACCCTGCCCAAGGGGAATCCGTTCGAGGTTGCGAGGATAGCGGGTATACAGGCGGCGAAGAAAACGTCCGACCTGATTCCTCTGTGCCATCCGCTGCCCTTGACCCAGGTAGACGTCTCAATCGAGCTCACCGACGGAGGTGCACGCGTGGAAACATCAGCCCGAACGCTGGCCGAGACGGGCGTGGAGATGGAAGCTCTCGTCGCGGCGTCGGTCGCCGCGCTGACGCTGTACGACATGTGCAAGGCCGTCGACAAGGGCGTTGTTATCGGACCTGTTCGTCTGTTGGAAAAGACGGGAGGTAAGAGCGGAAACTGGAACAGGGAGAACGCCTTATGAGTCTTGGAACCGCCCTCGTTCTGACGATCAGCGATACCGCTTTTGCCGGAGGGCGCGAGGATCTGTCAGGGCCGGAGGCCCGTCGTATCCTGGAGGACGCCGGCTTTGAAGTCATCGGAGTCGAGGTGTTTGCCGACGAACGAACGCACATTCAGAATCGTCTGCGCCTCGCCTGCGACCGCGAACATCTGAACATCGTTGTGACGACAGGCGGTACGGGGCTGTCCCCACGCGACGTGACGCCCGAGGCAACGATGCGGATCATCGATCGGGAGGTGCCGGGCATGGCTGAGGTGATCCGTAGCGAGGGCCTCAAGTCGACGCCCAAGGCGGCGCTTACCCGCGGCGTGGTCGGGGTTCGGGCATCGACGTTGATCGTGAACCTCCCGGGAAGCGTGAAAGGGGTCCGCGAATCTCTAGGGGCGCTGGTTCCCATCCTGGGGCATGCGATACAGGTGATCGGGGGATCGTCGCTGAATTGTGGGGAGTGAGGGGAAGTGGTCAGTAGCCAGTGGTCAGTTGAGGAGAAGACTTTGGGAGTTGCCAGCGGCCGGTAGTCAGCTGAGAGAAGGGCCCTCAACTGACCACTGACAACTGCCAAGTCGACTTCGACTTTCGGCATCCGGGGTTTGAGGCTATACTGTCGAAATCCACCTTGAGAGGTGAGTTGGGCTTGAGTGGTTAGTGGCCAGTGGTCAGTTGGGGGAAGGGCTTTCTCAACTGACCACTGACCACTGGCCACTGACCACTTTTTCAAATATGCAAGACATACTGCCACTGTACATCCCCATATTTCTTTTCTTCGGCATCGCCTTTCTGTTCCCGGTCGTGACCCTGTTATTTGCCAAACTCGTACGCCCTGAGACTGGTGGTGCGGCCAAACTCATGCCGTACGAATGTGGTGTGGATCCAGAAGGTGAGGCGCACGATCGGTACGCAATCCGGTACTACCTGGTGGCTATCCTGTTCGTGGTTTTCGACGTCGAGACAATTTTCCTTTTCCCCTGGGCAGTGATTTACAAGCAGCTGGCCTGGTTTGGTCTGATCGAGATGTGTGTCTTTCTGGGGATCCTCATCGTGGGATACGTGTGGATCATCAAGAAGGGTGCCATCGAGTGGGCTTGAAGCCCGGAGCATTGAATGGCCTGGATCGACAATCGATTTGAAAAGAACATCATCACGACGTCGGTAGATACCGTCTTCAACTGGGCGCGTAAGTCTGCACTCTGGCCCATGACGTTCGGCTTGGCCTGTTGTGCGATCGAGATGATGGCGACCGGCGCCTCACGATTCGATATGGATCGATTCGGGGCGGGGATCTTCCGCCCGAGTCCGCGCCAGTCCGATCTGATGATCGTTGCCGGCACCGTGACGCTCAAGATGGCACCGGTCGTCCGTCGTGTTTACGACCAGATGCCGGACCCGAAATGGGTGATCTCCATGGGGGCGTGTTCGAACGTAGGCGGACCGTTTGATACGTATTCGGTACTGCAGGGTGTCGATCACGTCATTCCGGTTGATGTCTATGTTCCCGGATGTCCACCCCGGCCGGAAGCTTTGTTGTACGGCTTGATGCGCCTTCAGGACAAGATCGATCGCATGACGATCGCAAAGACGCCGACCGACGTCCGACTCGACGAGATCAAAGACGATCATCGGATCGCCCAGGCGGCCCTGGAGGAAATGGATCGTCTGAAGATGAAGATCTAGATCCACGGTGTTTCTCAAGTACACGGCCCGGCTTTGATGCCGGGCTTTTTGTATGCTCTCTTCCGCCAGTCATGACAGGAAATCCCGCGCTGATCGCCCATCTTGAGAGCCTTTTCCGGGAACACGGCAGGATTCCCTTCAGCCGGTACATGGAGGAGGCGCTCTACCACCCCGAGCACGGTTACTATTCCGGCGACTTCGAACGTATCGGAGCCCGTGGTGATTTCTACACGGCTGCGGACCTGGACCCGGCGATGGGAACTCTCCTGGGGAATCTTTTCGACTACATGTCGAACGCGATGGATTCTTTCGGGTTGGTTGAAATCGGAGCCGGGAAAGGATTGCTCGCTCGCCATGTCCTCAGCCACCGTCGCTTCCCCTACATAATCGTCGAGCGCAGCCCGGCGATGCGGCGACGTCAGGAAGCCAATCTGTCAGGGTTCGACGTGGAATGGCGGGACGATTTACCCTCGGGTTTCCAGGGGTGCGTCTTCTCGAACGAATTCTTCGATGCCTTGCCCGTGCGACGCTTCGTTCGGCGCGGAGGAGAGCTCAAAGAGATCTTTGTCACCGAAGGATTTCGTGAGGTAGAGGGCAATCCGGAAATCGAACTTGACCTGCCGCTCGAAGAAGGCTGCTTGACGGACCTGAGTCTCGAGGCTCGTGATTGGACGAGGCGGATCGGGAGGACTCTGGATCGGGGCTACCACCTGGCCATCGACTACGGATACTTGAGTGGGGACTTCTTTTCTCGTCCCAGCGGGACGTTGATGTGCTACCACCGTCACCGAACCAACGAGAACCCGTACACCGAGATCGGTCGGCAGGATATTACGGCGCACGTCAATTTTTCGGATTTGATCGACGTCGGCTCAGAAGAGGGATTGGATCTGGCCGGTTATACGACCCAGATGGATTTTCTGATCGACCTCGGTCTGCTGGATCTCATGGCGCCGCTGGCCGAGGCGGGCGACGTGGCCTCCATTCGACGGTTGCAGGCTCTAAAGACCCTCCTGTTGCCTCCAATGATGGGTGAGCGATTCAGAGTGCTGCTGCAACAGAAGGGGCTGCCACCTGGGCCCGTGCCGGGCTTTCGCCGGACTGCCGGGGCAGGGAATAAGGTCGTTTCCGGGCAACCCGAACCTGAAGGCCGCAGCTAAATGAGCGGATCGCTCATTCGCTCATGATTTCAAGTAAATACCGTCTGTTCTTCCATCGAATTCTGCGTTAGTATGGCTTGTTTGTCGGGGTGCGGGTTGGATGCTGCGGGGTTTGGAGCCTCGTCAATCCACCTGTTCCGACACATCTGGCAATTTCCTGCCAAAGAAAGAAAATAGTAAGCGTGGCTGACGAGAAAGATAACAAGCAGAACCAGGGATCGGATTCTGTAGGCTCGGAACCCGATAAGGTCCCTGTGGGCGAAAAGGCGCCGGCTGGCCCCCCCCCGGACGCCGGGAAACCCGCTGCCTCCCCTCCGGCGAAGGAAGGACAGGCGAAGCCTGCCGTCCCCAAGCCCCCCCCGAAGAAGGTGCCGCCAAAGCCAAAAGGGCCGCAACCAGAGCCCTGGTCTTCTCCATTGGTTGACGCCATCAAGGAAGAGTTCCCCGACCAGGTCGTCGATTCCTTCACGTTCGTTTCTCAACGTCAGATTGTTGTCAAGAAAGACCGTGTCACGGAGATTCTGGCATTCCTACGCCGCAACGATATCGAGCCGTTCGATTTTCTGAGCGATGAAACGGCGGTCCATTGGCCGGCGGAAGAAGAGTTCGAAATCGTTTACATGCTGTTTTCGTTCGAGACCCAGGGACGGATTCGCGTCAAGACTCGCATCAAGGAATGGGAGCAGATCGAGAGCCTCGTCAGCCTCTGGCCCGGCGCCGACTGGCTGGAACGGGAGATCTACGACATGTTCGGGATCCGCTTCGGGAACCATCCCGACCTGAAACGAATCCTGATGCCCGACGACTGGACCGGTTTCCCCTTGAGAAAGGATTACGATATGCGCCTGCAGGACGTGGAGTGGGTGCGTAAACACCTGGGAATAGATTCGGGGCAGAAATTTTATGTGGGGAAGGCCAGGCATGAGGAGTAGGACGGGGAAGTCTTTACGCGGATTGAACGGATTACGCGGATGGGAGTCCGAGGTCCGAAGTCAGAGGTCGGGAGAGCTGCACGCTGCACGCTGCACGCTGCTTGCTGATAGCTACTAGCTACTAGCTACCAAATGACACACGAAACTCTATTTGATTCGAGCGAGATTACCCTGAACATGGGGCCGCAGCACCCGTCTACTCATGGGGTGTTGCAGGTCAAGCTCAAGCTCGATGGTGAAAAGGTGATCGACGCGGAGTGTGTCATCGGTTTTCTTCACCGCGGTGTGGAAAAGCTGGGCGAGAACCAGACCTTCGGGCAGTTTCTCCCGACCCTGGATCGGATGGACTACATCGCGTCGGTTTCCAACTGCCTCGGATACGCCGAGGCGATCGAAAAGATGCTCGGTGTGGAGGCGCCCCCACGCGCACAATACGTTCGTGTCATCCTCACGGAACTGAACCGGATCACAAGCCACCTGTTGTGGTTGGGAACACACGCCCTGGACATCGGCGCCATGACGGTCTTTCTCTACTGCTTCCGCGAGCGGGAAGAGATTCTGAAGATCTTCGAGAACTACTGCGGTGCCAGGCTGACGACTCACGTGTTTCGGATCGGGGGGCTGCAGTACGAGATCTACGATGGCTTCGAAGACGAGGTGCGTGCGTTCATTAACGACTTCCCGAAGAAAGTGGACGAGTACGAGCAACTGCTGACCGAGAACAGGATCTGGCTCGGTCGGACGCGCGGCGTCGGCGTCTTGACCAAAGAGGAAGCCATCGACATGGGTGTTACCGGGCCCTGTCTGCGTGCGTCCGGCGTCTCATGGGACATCCGGAAATCAAATCCCTATGCGGCCTACGCCGATTTCGATTTCGACGTTCCGGTCGGCGAGTACGGGGATACGTACGACCGATACCTGGTGCGAATCGAGGAGATGCGACAGGCCACCCGGATCGTCTCCCAGGCTGTGGAGAAGATCCCGGACGGGCCGATCAAGGCGAAGGTAGGGAAGATCCTCAAGCCGGTTGTCGGGGATGTGTATCATGCGATCGAAGCGCCAAAAGGGGAGTTGGGGTATTACGTGGTTGCGGACGGCTCGACCCAACCCTACCGCGTTCGCGTGCGTCCGCCCTCATACATCAACCTCCAGGCGTTGCGCCAGATGGTGAAGGGGCACATGGTGGCTGATGTCGTGGCGGTGATCGGCACGCTCGACATCGTTCTCGGGGAGATCGACCGCTAACCGGATTCTTCATATGGATTTCGTCATCGAGTTCATGCTGGTTCCACTGATCAAGATCGGGATCTTGTTCGGTGTCCTTTCCCTGGCTGTGGCTTACCTGACGCTGCTGGAGCGCAAAGTTATAGCGTTCATGCAGGTTCGACTGGGACCGATGCGAGTGGGGCCGTACGGGCTGCTGCAGCCGATAGCCGACGGTTTGAAGCTGATGTTGAAGGAAGACATCGTACCGGCTGGAGCGGATCGCCTGATCTTCACGATGGCGCCCATCATCACGCTGATCCCGGCCTTCATCGTGTTTGCCGTGATCCCATTCGGCCCGACGATTTCGCCGTTTGGATATGACATCGACCTGTTTGTCACCGACTTGAACATCGGTGTTCTGTACGTGCTCTCGGTGTCGTCGATCGGGATTCTCGGCGTCATCCTCGGTGGGTGGGCATCCAACAGCAAATACCCGTTGCTGGGCGCTCTGCGGTCCGCCGCGCAGATGGTCAGCTATGAGGTGCCTCTAGGTTTTTCGATTATCGGTGTGTTGCTGCTATCCGGATCGTTGAGTCTGGTCGAAATCGTCGAATCGCAGCGTGACAGCAACTTCTGGTTCATATTCCTTCAGCCAGTTGGTTTCCTTCTGTTTTTCGTCTGCGGGGTGGCTGAAACCAACCGTGCGCCTTTCGATCTTCCGGAAGCCGAGACTGAGCTTGTCGCGGGCTTCCACACCGAATACAGCGGTTTCCGGTTTTCGCTCTTCTTCCTGGCCGAGTACGCCAACATGATCGCCGTCTCGTGCATGGCGGTCACCCTGTTTCTCGGCGGATGGCTCCGGCCGTTTCCCAACATCGCGGCATTGAACTTCCTGGACCTCGTTCCCCCCGTGGTCTGGTTTGGACTCAAGGTTCTGGGCTTCTTGTATTTCTATCTGTGGTTCCGCGCGACATGGCCGCGTTACAGGTATGACCAGCTAATGAGCCTGGGTTGGCGGTATCTGCTGCCGATCTCGATCGCCAACGTCATCGTGACCGCGATCCTGGTCCTGGTCTTAGGGGGATAGCGACATGAAGGTCACTCATCCGGAAAAATTTTCGCTGCTGAAGAAGATACTCCTGATCGACCTGATCAAGGGCCTGATGCTGACGTTCTCATATCAAAGTCCCTCGAAGAACTATACGGAGCAGTATCCCAAGGTTCGTCCCAAGGTGTCAGAACGATTCCGGGGAGCGCCACGCCTCAACAACGATCCGTTGACGGGGGCAACCCTGTGCATCGCCTGTAACCTTTGTTCCCTGGCCTGTCCGGAGCACTGTATCGAGGTGGCGTGGGATCGCAGCGAGAAGGGCAAGAAGGTTCTGACCACCTTCACGTTCGACATTTCCCGTTGCATGTTCTGCGGGCTGTGCGAGGATGCGTGTCCGACGCCCTGTCTGGAGTTGACTCAGGATTTTGAACTGGCGTTGTATGGACGCAACGACATGAAGTGGGACCGTCAGAAACTGGAAGAAGGGAACCAGCCGATCCTGTACACGAAGTGACGAAACGGTCTTCTTGAACGACATGGCACAGCTTGTCATTTTTTACATCTTTGCGACGATCGCGGTAGTCTCGGCGATTCTTGTCATCACACGCAAGAACGCGGTACACAGCGCGATGTTTCTTGCTGCGACGTTGCTTTCGGTCGCCGGTATTTTCCTGAGCCTCCGAGCTGAATTCCTGGCGGGTGTCCAGGTGATCGTTTATGTGGGTGGCATTCTTGTCCTTTTCGTTTTTGTCATCATGCTGGTTCCGACAGACCGGGTTAAGTTTGAGCGTCGTTACAATCGCCAGGGAAAGATCGCCCTGGTGACCGCGGCGATCCTTGTTGCGGAGTTGGGATACGCGCTGTACCAGGGGCGCGATTCCTTCGAACTTCCTGCTGCTACGGGTGATCTGGCGGCCACGACTGCCAGTAACACGGAACTGGTAGCCTTTGCTTTGTACCAGGACTATCTACTGCCTTTCGAGATCGCTTCAATACTGTTGCTGGTCGCGATCGTAGGCGCGGTGGTTCTGTCCAAGAAACCGACGAGACCGGAGGAAGAGCCGGCGACCGACCCGGGTGGGGATTAGGATTCGGCTGTAGGGGCGCTCTGTGAGCGCCCAACGACGGGCAGTAATAGACCGCCCCTACAGACAGGTTGAATAACGATGGTACCGACACATCACTATCTCTTGCTTGCGGTCGTCCTGTTCACCATTGGCGTGATCGGGGTGCTCACACGCCGCAATGTCCTGATCATCCTGATGTCCATCGAGCTGATGATGAACGCCGTCAACATCAACCTGATCGCTTTCTCAGCACAGTTGGAGCAGGTGACAGGACAGGTTTTCGCGGTCTTTGTCATCGTTGTTGCCGCGGCGGAGGCAGCCGTCGGCCTGGGCATCGTGATCGCGATGTTTGCGAACAAAGAGACGGTGAACGTCAACGAAATCGATTTGATGAAATGGTGATTAGCGAGCAGCAATCAGCTTGGAGCGTGCAGCCAGAAAGCTGTCCGTTGATAGCTGCACGCTACACGCTACCAGCTACCAGCTGAAAGCTAAGAAATGGACTTTCTCGAATCAATCTATCTCATCCCGCTCTTTCCCGCGGCCGGCTTCGTCATAAACGGCTTGTTTGGAAAGCGGTTCCCGAAGGTAGTCGTCAACCTTGTGGCCTGTGGGTCGGTCCTGGTGTCGTTCATCTTTGCACTCGCCGCGGTTGTTCAACTGATCGGGCTCGATGAGCATTCGCGGTCGCACACGGTAACGGTTTTCGAATGGATCAACGCCGGGTTTGCCCATACCTCGGCCGGCGAGCTGGTCCGGTTCAGGATTGACTGGGGGTTCCTCCTGGATCCGCTGTCGGCGATCATGGTCCTGGTTGTGACGGGTATCGGGTTCCTCATCCATGTTTATTCCACCGGATACATGGCCCACGAGGATGGCTACTACCGGTTCTTCGCCTACCTGAACCTGTTCATGTTCTCGATGTTGACGCTCATCCTGGGGAACAGCTATTTGATGCTGTTCGTCGGTTGGGAAGGTGTCGGGCTGTGTTCCTACCTGCTGATCGGCTTCTTCATCACAAAGCGCAGTGCCGGTGATGCCGCGAAGAAGGCTTTCGTTGTCAACCGTATCGGGGACTGGGGCTTTTCGGTCGGTATCATGCTGATCTTCTTCACATTCGGGACGCTGGAGTTTGCCGGCGTGTCTGAAGCTGTCCATGCGGGTGTGGAGGCGGGTCGCTACCAGGTCGGCGACACTCTTTTCATCGGAATCGCCATTGCGCTGTTCATCGGAGCAACGGCGAAGTCGGCTCAGATCCCGCTGTACGTGTGGTTACCCGACGCGATGGAAGGCCCCACACCTGTCAGCGCCCTGATCCATGCCGCGACGATGGTGACTGCAGGCGTCTACATGATTGCCCGGAGCAATTTTATCTTTCAGATGGCTCCCCAGGCCATGTTGGTTGTGGCCGTCGTCGGTGCGTTGACGGCTTTCATGGCTGCTTCGATTGCACTGGTCCAGAACGACATCAAACGTGTGCTTGCCTATTCGACAGTCAGTCAACTCGGCTACATGGTCCTGGCGCTCGGCGTCGGTGCCTACGCCGCCGGCATCTTCCACCTGATGACGCATGCGTTCTTCAAAGCCCTGCTCTTCCTTGGATCCGGCAGCGTGATTCACGCGATGCACCATGAGCAGGATATGCGCAACATGGGCGCGCTCAAGAACAAGATCCCCGTCACCTTCTGGACGATGGCTATCGGGACGCTTGCCATCGCCGGAACACCGTTCTTGTCCGGGTTCTTCTCCAAGGACGAAATCCTCTGGCGGACCTTCGTGAGTGCTCAGGGATCGATCCCGTGGCTTTACGCGATTGGAGTCGTCGTTGCCGGTATGACAGCGTTCTATATGTTCCGGATGCTGTTCATGACTTTCTTCGGTGAGTCTCGAGTCGATCCGGAAGTTGAGACCCACATTCACGAATCGCCGAAGTCGATGACGGTTCCCTTGATGATACTGGCCGCGGGCTCCGTCGTCGCGGGCTACCTCGGCGTGCCCGCCTGGATGCACGGTGCGAACAGGATTGAACATTTCCTGGAACCGGTTTTCGAACCCTTACCCGTACCTGTGGAATCCGTCGTGGAGGTGCACACCTATTCGCACCTTTTCGAAGGCGGCATGGCAGCCTTCTCGGTAGGTATCGCGTTCATCGGTTTCTTCGTCGCGTACTCGATGTACTACAAGAAGAACGATCGGGCCCAGCAGGTGGCGGTCCAGTACAAGGCCGCGTATCAGGCGTTGTTGAACAAGTATTACATCGATGAACTTTACGACTTCCTCTTCGTCAACCGGGCGAAGGATGCGGGAGACGGACTGTGGGAATTCGATGCCAAGGTCGTGGACGGCGCCGTGAACGGTTCTGCCAGAACAACGATCAAGAGTTCCGTCGGGTCCATGTGGTGGGACAAGTGGGTCGTCGACGGAACGGTGCGCTTCATCGGTGGGTTCGTAAAGACATTCAGCTGGCCGGTTCGATTGATAGAGACCGGGTATGTGCAGAACTACGCTCTCGTGATGATGCTCGGGGTATTGGTTTTCATTGGGTACGTTCTTTGGGGATGAGTTTCCTCTAGGAGTTTCGATACATGGGCTTTTTTGAGCAGCACATCCTGACGATTGTGGCTTTCCTGCCGGCGTGCGGGGCCATCGTCCTGATGTTCTTCAACAAGGAGAACAAGTTTTTGATCCGGGTGTGGGCAAACCTGGTCGCTCTGGCGGGCTTCCTGGTCTCGGTTCCCCTCTTCTTCTTGTTTAACTACGACGATGCCGCCACGATGCAGTTTGCCGAGCGAATCACCTGGATCTCTTCCCTGAGTGTCGACTACGCCGTGGGAATCGACGGGATCTCCCTGCTTCTGGTGTTGCTGACAACGCTGTTGGGGCCGATCGCGATCCTTTCGTCGTGGGAGTCCATCCAGGATCGATCCAAGGAGTTCTACGCCTTCATGCTGCTCCTGCAGACCGGCATGTTAGGTGTATTCATCGCTCAGGACTTCTTCATGTTTTACGTCTTCTGGGAAGTCATGCTCGTGCCGATGTATTTCCTGATAGGCATCTGGGGCGGTCCTCGAAAACTTTACGCCGCGATCAAGTTCTTCTTGTACACCCTTGTCGGTTCAGTCCTTCTGCTGTTGGGCATCCTGGCTCTCTACTTTGAGTATCCCCGTGTGGCAACGCCTGAGATACTGGCCCAGTTCGGAGAGCGCACTTTCGATATTCTTGCTTTTCATGCGATCGCACCGTACCTGGCCTACGACCTCCAGTGGTGGGTGTTCCTGGCGTTCTTTGTCGGTTTTGCGATCAAGGTTCCGATGTTCCCGTTCCATACCTGGCTTCCCGATGCCCATGTCCAGGCACCGACCGCCGGGTCTGTCATCCTTGCCGGTGTCCTGCTGAAGATGGGAACGTACGGTTTCGTTCGGTTCAGCCTTCCGATACTTCCTGAAGCCACTGTGGCGTTCGTGCCCATGATGATTGCGCTGTCGATCATCGCGATCGTCTACGGCGCGCTGGTGGCGATGATGCAGAAAGACATGAAGAGCCTGGTCGCCTATTCGTCGGTGAGCCACATGGGGTTCATCATGCTGGGCATGTTCGCGTTGAACCCAAACGGCCTGAACGGAAGTATTCTGCAGCAGATCAACCACGGTATCTCCACCGGAGCGCTCTTCCTTATCGTGGGCATCATCTACGAACGGAGACACACTCGTGAAATCGCCGAGTTCGGAGGGTTGTCGTCGATCATGCCGGTGTACGCGACGGTTTTTCTGATCATGACGATGTCGTCGATCGGGTTGCCTCTGCTGAACGGGTTCATCGGTGAGTTCGTGATCCTTCAGGGAGCCCTGCAGGTAAACCTGTGGTGGGCTGTTGCGGGCGCTTCGGGAATCGTCCTGGGTGCTGCCTACATGTTGTGGCTCTATCAGAGAACAATGTTCGGCAAGCTCGACAACCCCGCCAACGAGAAGCTTCTGGATATGAACTTCCGTGAAGTCGTCACGCTCCTGCCGCTAATCATCATGGCTTTCTGGATCGGACTTTATCCGGCGCCCTTCTTCGATGCGCTGGAGGAACCCGTCAACAAGATCGTTGAGGCGGTTCGTCCCGGCTACTTCCAGGCTGAACAGCTCGAGGCGCGAGACGAACCGATAGTCCCGGTCGCCGCCGTTGCCGAACCCTCAATTTCTGACGACCCCGTTTCGCCGGTGGCCGACGGCGACCAGGCGGGGGGTGATGATGGCGTGGTCGCCGCCAGGGTAAATTAATGGGCGAGTTTTTCCAACTGCAGGATCTCGGCGCGATCGCGCCCGAATTGGAGTTGACCATTTTCGGGCTGGTCCTTCTGGTAGCCGACCTGATCATCAAGGAAAAGCGCAGGCTGGGCTACATCGCGCTGGTCGGCCTGGCCGTATCCGGCGCCTTCCTGTTCCGACTGGGAGACATGAATGCTTCGGCATACGGGGGGCAGTTGGTCGTCGACCCCTTCGCGACCTACTTCAAGTTCATTTTCCTGATCGCATCCGGTCTGGCGATTGCGATCTCCATGCGCTACCTGGACATCGAGCGGGAGCACCACGGTGAATATTACGCCCTGATCCTGTTTGCGACTATGGGCATGATGTTCATGGCGGGCGGGACGGACCTGGTGACCCTGTACGTGGGTCTCGAGACGATGGCCATCGCCACGTATGTGCTGGTCGGATTCCTCAGGGGAAGCCAACGCTCCAACGAGGCTTCTCTGAAGTACTTTCTGCTCGGGGCTTTTTCATCCGGCATCCTGCTGTATGGAATGTCGCTCCTCTACGGTATCTCCGGATCGACCAGGCTCGTGGAGATCGCCGAGGCCCTCACCCGCCGCAGCCTGACCGACCCCATCTCGCTGGTCGCGATGATTACGGTCGCCGCGGGGCTTTTCTTCAAGGTTGCGGCGGTTCCGTTCCATCAATGGACTCCGGATGCGTATGAGGGAGCCCCGACTTCGGTTACCGCCTACATGTCGGTGGCGGTGAAGGCGGCTTCCTTCGCCATGATGGTGCGGATCTTCATGGTGGCCATTTACCCGCTTCGCGATCAATGGATTCCAGTCACAGCCGCTGTCTGTGTGATGACGATCACGATTGGCAACATTGCTGCGTTGACCCAAACGAACCTGAAGCGCCTCCTGGCTTATTCGTCGATTGCGCACGCTGGTTTTGTCCTCCTGGGCCTGATCGCAGGTAACGAAACCGGGATGACTGCTATCGCGATGTACCTGCTCGTATACACGTTCATGAACCTGGGTGCCTGGTCGGTGATCGTGGCGCTGAGAAGGCGGGACGTGATTGGGGAGCACCTGGATGAGTTGAACGGCCTGTTCTTCAAGCACCCCGTCGCCGCCCTGACGATGCTGGTCTTTATGCTGTCGTTGGCCGGTATACCTCCGACGGCGGGCTTCGTAGCCAAGTACTTCCTCTTTGCAGCAGTCATCGAAACAGGGCACACGACGCTGGCGGTCATCGCCGCGCTGAACGTCGCGGTTTCGCTCTATTACTACATGCGCATCGTCGTCGCGATGTTCATCTCCGAGGCGACCGAAAAGACAGGTCTCAGCCTGCCTCCTGGACTCGTCTCCGTCCTTGCAATCACCCTGATCTTCACGCTCCTGATCGGACTCTACCCCGATCCTTTCATCAATTGGGCGCATCAGGCGACTGCAGGGTTTTACTAGTTGCCAGTAGTCAAAGGACTGTCCCTCGGTTGTCCGACAACTGGCCACTGACAACTGACCACTGGCAACTTCCCCAAAATGTCCAACCTGCGCATTTACCGCGATTCACTCTCCCTTCTCACGGATCTCTACGAACTCACGATGGCCTACTCGTATTGGAAGGCGGGTATCGCGGACCGTCAGGCGGTTTTCTGCGTTTTCTTTCGTGAGCATCCATTTCGCGGCGGATACACGATCGCTGCGGGATTGGGTTCCCTCGTGGAATGGATCGAGCGACTGCGTTTCGACGAAGAAGACCTCAGTTATCTGGCGGGATTGACCGGGAACGACGGCAAGCCTCTTTTTGAAAAAGGTTTCCTGGCGCACCTCCGCAACCTGGAGTTTTCCTTCGACATCGATGCCATGCCGGAAGGCACTGTCGTTTTTCCCCGCCAGCCATTGGTGCGAGTCACCGGTTCTATCCTCCAGTGCCAGATCCTGGAGACCGCAGTCCTGAACCTCGTTAACTTTCAGTCGTTGATTGCCACCAAGGCCGCACGCGTCTGCATGGCGGCCCGGGGCGATCCCGTCATCGAGTTCGGTCTTCGCAGAGCCCAGGGCATTGATGGTGGCCTGACCGCGAGTCGAGCCGCCTACCTCGGCGGATGTGAGGCGACATCGAACCTTCTCGCCGGAAAGCTGTTCGACATCCCGGTCAAGGGGACGCTGGCTCACAGTTGGGTGATGTGTTTTGACAACGAAGCCGAATCGTTCGAGGTTTATGCGGCTGCCATGCCCAACAACTGCGTGTTTCTGGTCGACACATACGACTCACTGGATGGCGTGCACAATGCGGTCCGGGTTGGCCGATGGCTCAGCGAGCGCGGCCACCGCATGGTCGGGATTCGTCTGGATTCGGGTGATCTGGCGTACCTCAGCCTTGAAGCCCGCCGCATTCTCGACGATGCGGGTTTCAGGGACGCCGCCATCGTTGCCAGCAATAACCTGGATGAGGGCCTTATTTCGGGCCTTAAAGAACAGGATGCGACGATCGGAGTGTGGGGAGTTGGAACGCAACTGGTAACCGCGTTTGACGAACCGGCTCTGGGGGGCGTCTACAAGCTGACGGCGGTCCGGGACTCTTCCCGGGATCGCTGGACGTACAAGATCAAGCTCTCCGAACAGGTGAACAAGGCTTCGATTCCCGGCGTCCTGCAGGTGCGGCGATACCATACCGAGTCTGAGTTTCTGGCGGACGTCATGTACGATGAGCAGATGGGCATAGACGACGCCGGAGTTGTCATCGACCCCACCGACGTGACCAGGCGGAAACAGATCCCTGTCGGATCCCAGTCGACCGATCTGCTTGTTCCGGTGTTTCGGGCAGGGAAACGCGTGATGGAGATGCCTGCCCTCGTTCGATCGAGACAACGCGCGGCCGACCAGTTGAGTCGCCTCCACACAGGTACCAAGCGGTTGGTCAATCCCCACGAGTACCCTGCGGGATTGGCGGAGAACCTTTTCGAACTCCGGAACAACCTGATCCTGGAGTTGAAGCAAAAACCGTGAAAGCTCTGATTCTGGTCGACCTGCAGAACGACTTCATGCCGAGTGGAGCACTGGCGGTTCCTCATGGCGATCTTGTGGTGCCGGTCGCGAATGCGGTTCAGCGGCGTTTCGACCTGGTCGTGGCGACCGCGGACTGGCATCCGGCTGACCACAGCAGCTTTGCGGCGAACCATCCGGGCCACGGTGTCGGAGAAGTGATCGAGATAGACGGTGTCAGCCAGGTCTTGTGGCCCGTCCATTGTGTCCAGAATTCGCAAGGCGCGGAACTGGTGGCCACTCTGGACAAAGACCGAATCCGCAAGATCTTCTACAAGGGAACAGACCCTTCGATTGATAGCTACAGTACTTTTTTCGACAATCTTCACATGCAATCTACCGGTCTGGGAGACTATCTCGGTGAGTGCAAAGTCGATCACGTCTATCTGCTCGGCCTGGCGACGGACTACTGCGTCAAGTTCAGTGCTCTGGACGCCCGAAGCCTGGGATTTCGAACGACAGTTGTCCGGGATGGGTGCCGGGGAGTGGAGTTGAACGCCGGAGACGTCGAGGCTGCTATGGAGGAGATGGTGGTGGCGGGTGTGGAACTGTCATCGAGTGATGATTGCCTTTGAGAAACCTGCGATTTAGGGGTTTCAACGCAAAGCCCGCAAAAGTAGATGTAGGTGCGGTCTATGACCGCATGTGTTCTCGATCGCAAGTAAGTGTGCGGTCATAGACCGCACCTACATGTCGGAATGAGTTGGGAGGGCCCGAAAAGACGAACGCCCGGCCGAATGGTGACCGGGCGTTCCGTTACTCTCTGATTACGTTCTAGGTGTTGCCCGAAGCGTCACGGTACTCTTCGAATCGAATCGCGTTGATCGTTTGACCCTGAACGTCGTACTGGATGAATCGGATACCACGGTCTGCGTAGATGTAATCCGTTTCGTTCGCATCCGCGATTTCTTCCGTACCCTGCTCCTCACCGAGCAGTTCCCGCATTTCGTCCAGATCACCACTCTTCAAAAGACTCTTCAGCTTTTCGTCCGCAAGCTCATCCGCGAAAAACGATGTGATCTCGATCTTTCGAGCCTTGCCGGTCAGCTTGAAGGTGTGGATCACGAGTCCTCCGTTCTGGTAGGCCGTGATGTAATCCTGATCGCCGGTTCGCGTGTTGACGACATCTCCGAGATTTTCTTCAACACTTCGGGTGACGTCACCGACCTTGATGCCCAGCACGCTGATGTTACGGCTCGTGAAGGCGGGTTCCTCGACGGTGACCTCCTGCTCGGTCAGTTCGTAGACCGGCGGGGGCGGCTCCGGAGGTGGCGCGGCCTCTTCTTCCTCTTCAACGGGCGCTGGTGGAGCCCCGCATCCGGCAAGAGACAGGACCAATACGCCTAGAATGCAAAACAGCGTTGTCCGTTTTAACATTGAGTTCCTCCTTCAGACATCGACATAAATGGTTTTAGAGCAAAGACTTTCGTGCTTTAGCCGTGCGATTATATAACAATGGTAGGGGCATGGATAGCAGAAAAGATAAGCGGGAGGCCTACCAGCAGTTGGGCGTTTTGGCCAGTGCGGGGATGGTCTTTCCGGTGTCGATCGCAATTGGGTATGCGATGGGCTATTATCTGGATCGGTGGCTGGGAACTACCTTCCTGACCGTCGTTTTTCTTTTGTTCGGAATTGCCGCCGGATTTGTGAGTTTCTTCAGGGCGATTTCGAAGATTGACAAGATTTGAGGGGGATGGGGGAGTCCAAGCATCCAAGGTCCAAGGTCCAAAGTCGGGGGATGAGGACCGCGGCGGGTCTCGCCGGACTCCTCCGGACTTAGATCGCAATGTACGGGCGGGCGTTTCCCCGACTTTTGACCTTGGACTTTGGACCTCCGACGCCCCATGTCTCATGTACGATTTCTATCAACAGTTTGAGAAGCGCGTGGATCGCACGAACCTCGTCGTTGTTGTCGCGGCGGTAGGCTTGGCGCTGGCCCTCCATTCCGCTAAGGGGGCCCTGAGCGTGGGGGTAGGAGGAGCGATTTCCTACATCAACTTTCTCTGGCTCAAGAGGGCCGTGGACTACATTGTTCTCAATGGCGGGCAAGGGGAGGTCGGGCGTTGGGTGCGGCTGCAATACATCGGCCGGTACGCGTTGATCGGTCTGGGCCTGTATGTTACGATTCGTTTTACACTCTTGGACCTGGCCCTCCTTCTGGCCGGCGTCTTTTCATACGTCCTTGCCGTACTTCTCGAATGTTTTTTCGAAATCGGCAGATCCTTGTTTCGAGTAGATCAGAATGGAAGAACATGAGCTGTGGATCGTAGGGTTTGTCAACGAACTGCTCGGCCCCCCGATCGCTTCGTTGTTGGGTCTTCATTTCGTCGAAGGCGAGCACATTATCCCGATGCAGGTTGTCATGGCAACGATTTCGTTGCTGGTCTGTCTGGCGTTTTTTGGATTTCTCAGTACCCGGCTGTCGGTTGAGAACCCAGGCAAGCTGCAGCAGGTGATGGAAGTCATCGTAGAGTTCCTGGACGCCCAGCTCCTGGATATCATCGGCGAAGAGGGACGGAAGTTCCTCAAGGTGGTTGGAACAGTTGGCATCTTTATACTTTTTTCAAACTTAGTGGGTCTGATCCCGGGCATGGCCGCCCCAACAAGCAACGTCAATGTCCCGGCGGGTTGTGGTATTATCGTATTTCTTTACTATAACTTGCAGGGGATGAGGAAGCACGGCGTACTCAAGTACCTGAAGCACTTCCTGGGCCCCGTATGGTGGCTTTCACCACTGATGCTTCCAATAGAGATCATCAGTCACCTGGCGCGGCCGTTTTCACTCACGATTCGACTCTTTGCAAATATATTTGCCGAAGAAACGGTCATTCTCGTCTTCTTCGGAATGTTTCCGCTGCTTCTACCGTTGCCGTTCATGGCCTATGCCATTTTTGGCGCTGTGTTGCAGACTTTCATATTTGTGACTCTTACGATGGTTTACCTGGCCGGCGCCGTAGTTACCGAGGAACATTAGGAAACACGTCGTTGGCTCGTCTCGCTGCATGTGTGAGGCCGACTGTACGAGGGATGTTCGGCAACCACCTCCATGTGGCATTTTTATAAGGAGCAAGAGTGAGAAAACTGTATGCCGGTTTGATGTTGTCTTTCATTGTGTTGGCCTTCGCCACGCCCGTGTTTGCACAGGGTGAGGGCGACGGCGGCTCGTCGGTTAACTGGGTGGCGATAACGTCCGGTTTCTCGATGGCCATCGCTTCGGCGATCTGCGGACTCGCCCAGGGTAAGGCGATCTCCGCCGCGTGCGAGGGCCTGGCCCGTAATCCGGGTGCCGCCCCTGCGATTCGTTTTGCGCTGATTCTGGGTCTTGCGCTGATTGAATCTCTGGCGCTCTATACCCTGCTGATTATTTTCTTGAAGGTTGTCTGAGCCCTTCGAGAACGGTTGAATAGGAATTTGAAGCGGCGAACGGGTCATACCCGGTCGCCGCTTTTTTCTTCAGGGGAGATTCACGCGGTCGCCCGTATGGGCGACATTTCATCCAGGGCAGCCAGGAATGCCCTCATATCCTTGTCGATGACGTCGCCGACCAGGCAGTCGATCAGAGCGCGTCGATGCTCCGGGTATCGTTTGACGAATTCTCCGAAGCTGAATCCCGGGTCGTAGAAAGAGAAAATAAGCCGTTTGATGACATCCACTCCCGAACCGAGAGGCTCGGAAAACGAACCGAGCCTTTCCGCGGAAAGATCATTGTCAGTCAGGCCTTTATGCACCGAGTCGGCGGCCATTTCCGCCGATCCGAACGCAAGGAGGAGTCCGGATGAATAGATCGGATCCAGAAAAGCAGCCGCGTCCCCGATCATGACCCATCCGTCACCCGCCACCTCCCGATTGCGATAGGCCAGTTTTGAGATGCCGCGAACGCCTGTCGTCCGAGCCGCATTGGATAACCTGTCCTTCAGCGGTGGGCACTTGTCGACTTCGCCGAGAAAGACGGCTTCCGAAGTTTCCTCTTCGGTCAGTAAGTAGTCCGGAGAGGCGACGATTCCGACACTGACGATATCGTCAGGCAGTGGGATGTACCAGAACCAGCCTCGGTCGGGAATCATGAAGATGGTGGTTTCGCCCGCGTCGATGCCGTCAAGCCGTTTCCCCCCGGAATAGTACGACCACAGAGAGGCTTTCCGCAGGCCGGGCACGTCATCCCGCAGACCCAGTTGTGTCCCCACGACTGTTCCGCGTCCCGAAGCATCGACGACGACTCTGGAATGCACCGTGTACGGTGCGCCCCCACGAGGCTGGGCGCGAACCCCTCTAGCCTGACCGCTTTCGTCGAAGAGTACCTCTTCGACTCTCGTGGCCATCCGAACATCGACGCCGGCCTCCCCGGCATGGTCGAGACACATTTCGTCGAATCGAGACCGCTCCACCTGCCAGGTCTGTGCGCCCTCTCCTTCGATGGTTTCGGAAAAGTAGAACGGGTCTGACTCTCTACCCGATGGGGAAACGAATCGAACGCTGTACTTCATCGGAAAGTGGGAGGCTCTGAGCTTCGGCAGAAGTCCCAGGCGATCGAGCGTTCCATAGGTGTGCGGGATCAGGGATTCGCCGACATGATAGCGCGGGTAGGAGGAGCCCTCCAGAACCAGACACTTGTGCCCGTGACGTTGGAGAAACGTCGAAATCGTCGCGCCGGCGGGTCCGCCACCGATGACCACAACATCGCAAGACTCGTTAGCTTCGGTACTCTTAGTCATTTTCCCAGGAAAAACGATCCGGATTACGAGTAACGGACGCCCCGATGCACGTCCAGGTAGAAGGCCGGCAGCATGTGGTCGACCTCGAGGAGTCCGTCGCGAGTCAGTTCGATTTGATCGTCTCGTCTTTCCAGCAACCCCTGACGCCGGAAGCCGGCGATGGGCTCGGCGAAGCGCTCGAATATGTCTATTCCGAACTTGCTACGGAACTGGGTGCCGTCCACTCTACCCAGTTTGAGTTGCAGAATGAATTCCCGGACGAGTCGTTCTTCGTCGTTCAGGAAATAAGTGCGTTCGATAGGGAGTTGCCCATTCTGGACACTCTCGAGATACGATTCGACGGAGGTAAGGTTCTGGTAATGGGCCCCGGCAAAGTAGGAAAAGGACGACGTTCCGACACCGATGAGATCCCCGCCACGATACTGCGCGTCCTGATAAACAAACGGTCGGAACGCCGCCTCGCGGACCGCGGTGTACGCACTGCGTAGTTGATATCCGGCCTCTTCCAGCTTTTCGAACCCCTTCCTCAATCTTTCCCGTTTGAGCCTCCAGGACGCCGGTTCGCTGTCCAGCTTGTTGTTGTGGTAGAGGTGATAGAGCGGCGTGTTCTTCGGGATCTCCAACTGGTAAATGGTGACGCTTTCCGGTGCCATGTCGATGATCCTGTCGACGCCGGTCATGAACGATCCGTCGCTTTGACCCACCAGACCGACGATCAGATCCAGGTTCACCATGTCGAATCCCACCCGCTGGAACATCTCATAGGCCTGCTCGATATCCCGGACGAGGTGGACACGTCCGTTCTTCTTCAACACATCGTCATCGAGCTGCTGAACCCCCATGCTGATGCGGGTGACACCCCCATCCCGCAGCGTCCGTAGTTTGTCCTCGGTGATGGTTGTGGGAGCGCATTCAAAGGTGATTTCAGCAAGCGCGCTCCAGGGCAATATCTTCCCGAGTTCGGCCAGAAGTGTGTCGATCTGTTCGGCAGATATGATCGACGGCGTTCCACCGCCGAAGTAGGCAAAATCGACCTCGCGCCCGGACAAGGCCGTCTTCTCACCGTAGATCGAAAGTTCTGTGACCAGGGCCTCCAGATAACTCTCTATCAGGTCATCCGACTTGCCGGCATACGAGAGGTAATAGCAATACAGGCAGCGTACGGTACAGAAGGGAATGTGGACATAGAGCCCGAGAGGAATCTCCACTTCGGAACGATCCGGCCTGTCCAGCAGATCTAAGACGTTTCTTGTCGATTCTTTCTTCCAGGACGAAAATGGTGGGTAAGCCGATACGAAGTAATTACCTTCTAAGGGTGCTTCCGTCTTCGTGGAATCGAGCGTTGAAGTCATGGTGCAAAGATGGTTACTCTTCCGAAATCGCCACAGGAAATTTTATCACCGTATGAGGACGCCGAGGGCTGAGTCCGTGGCCCAGTCGAGAACCCTTGTCGGCAGGATACCCAGGTAGAGCGTCAGGATAGCCGTCACGATCAGGGCGGCACCCAGGCCGGGGGCGATGTCGAGGTCGCTGAACTCTTCGGTCGGCTCCCGCATGTACATCTGAATGATGACATTGAGGTAGTAATAGAACGACACGACGGTTGTGATCAGGCCGATGATCGTCAGCCAGATGAGTCCGGATTCGACTGCTGATCTGAATATGAAGAATTTGCCTGCAAACCCGGCCGTTCCGGGGATTCCGGCCAGAGACAGCAGGAAGAGAGACAGTAGCGCCGCCAGACCCGGTCGCCGCCTAGCCAGTCCCTTGTA
>CAZOZZ010000002.1:54162-62871 GCA_964584435.1 uncultured Solibacteraceae bacterium
AATCGTCGAGTTCGACCAGGTGATCCTCCTTCCGGCTCAGGATCGTCACCACCGCGAACGCGCCGAGGTTCATTATGCTGTATGCCAGCAGGTAGAACATGGCTGCGGTAACCCCGCGGCCGGATCCTGCGGCGAACGCGACGGCAACGTAGCCGGCGTGCGCAATAGAGGAATAGGCCAGCATGCGTTTGATGTTCGTTTGAGCGACAGCAACGACGTTTCCGATGACCATCGTCAACGCGGCGGCTACCCAGATCACGAGAATCCATCGATCCTGAATATCGGGAAACGCGGTGAGAAAGATGCGTAGCAGGACCGCGAACCCGGCGGCTTTCGGACCGGCGGACATGAAGCCCGTAACCGGAGTTGGAGCTCCCTCATAGACGTCGGGAGTCCAGATGTGAAACGGTGCCATCGCCACCTTGAAACCGAGTGCGATCAACATCAATGCCGCCGACGCGTAAACCAGTTCTGTCTGGGAGACGCCGCTACGGACAGCCGTGGCAATCTCGGCCAGGTTCGTGCTTCCAGTCGCTCCGAATATCAGAGCAACCCCGTAGAGAAAGAATGCCGAAGCGAACGATCCCAGAAGGAAATACTTGAGGGAGGCCTCGTTTGATTTCAGATCATCGCGCCTGTAGCCGGCCAGAATATAAGTCGCGATCGACAGAATTTCGAGACCGATGAAGACCATCATTAACTCGCCGGCGCCCGACATCAGCAACATCCCGCTGGTTGCGAACAGGATGAGGGAGTAGAACTCAGAAGGTGGGGCCTGTTCCCGTCCGAGAAACTCTATCGACGTGAGGATCGTTATTGCAGCAATCAGTAGAAATATGACGTGGAAGAAGATCGTGTAGTCGTCTACCAGCCAGATGTCGGCGTACCACGCCCCGGATTGACCCGACATCGGAGCCAGGGCCACCAGCGCCGCCAGAACCCCGGCGAACCCGAGCCATCCGAGCTTCAGCTTCGTTCCTCGTTCCACGAACGGATCGATCACCATGATCGCAATTCCGAACAATGCCAGTACGATTGCGGGGAGGATCGACGCGATGTTGATTACCGGGAGGGTCATCTTGGAACCTCGATCCGGCCTTCGGCAACCTGTGAACCCATCGGTTCGTACTTGATGACCGGTGTCGGGATGGTCAGTGATAGCGGGCCGATGGAGACCGGTCGCTGTTCCAGATCAAAGACAAGTTCGACCTGTCGCTCCTGAACCTGGCTGATCAGTCTGGCCACGGACGCGTCCATCGGCCGCAGAAACGTGTTCGAATACACACCCATCCAGACGATCATCACGACCAGCGGTGCCAGCATCGCAAGTTCCCGCCCACCCACGTCGGTGAGTGTCTCGTTCTCTTTGTGCGTTATCTCACCAAAGATCGTTCGCTGATACATCCACAGCATATAGACCGCCGACAGGATCACTCCGAGCGCCGCGAATGCGGCGTAAGCCGGACTGACGCTGAAAGTTCCCAGTAGGATCAGGAACTCGCCGACGAAACCGTTCAGGCCAGGCAGACCGATCGAGGAGAGGGCGACGACGAGGAAAATGGCCGAATACACGGGCATCCGATGAGCGACTCCGCCGTAGTCCGCGATCATTCGTGTGTGCCGACGCTCATAGAGCACACCGACCAGGAGGAAGAGCGCTCCGGTGGAAATGCCGTGATTCAGCATCTGGTAGACCGCGCCTTCGATGCCTATCATCGTGAATCCGAAAATTCCCAGGACGACGAAGCCCAGGTGGCTGACCGAGGAATAGGCCACCAGTTTCTTGATATCGGGCTGCACCATCGCCACCATCGCCCCGTAGATGATGCCGATGATTGCCAGAACGGAAATCAGCGGAGCCAGCTCATGGCTCGCACTCGGGAAGAACGGCAGGCTAAAGCGAACCAGTCCGTATGTCCCCATCTTCAGCATCACGCCGGCCAGAAGGACCGATCCCGCTGTCGGTGCCTCGACGTGGGCATCGGGCAGCCAGGTGTGCAGGGGAAACAGGGGGACCTTGATCGCGAAGGCCACAAAGAATGCCAGGAACAGCCAGAATTCCTGTTGGGCCGTGAAGACCAGGCGTCCAGAAAAGATGGCCTCGGCGATATCGGGATAAGCAAACGTGTAGAGCCCGGTCGAGTCTCCGTGCAGGAAATAGACCGCGATGATCGCTACGAGCATCAGGACCGACCCGGCCATGGTGTACAGAATGAACTTGGTCGCGGCGTAGATCCGCCGGTCACCCCCCCAGACCCCGATCAGGAAGTACATCGGTATCAGCATGACTTCCCAGTACACATAGAAGAGGAACAGGTCCAGTGAGACGAAAACGCCGATCATTCCTGTCTCGAGCAGGAGCATGAAGATGAAGTATTCCTTGACCCTATCGGTGATCGACCAGGACGCCAGCATGGCCAGCGGCGTCAGGAAGGTCGACAGAAGGACCAGGAACAGGCTGATGCCGTCGATTCCCACCTGGTAACTGACTCCCATGGACGGAATCCAGGGAACGTTGGCCGCAAACTGAAAGTCCGACCTTGCGGAATCGAAATACTGGAAGAGATAGAGGGAGAACACGAAAGTTACTATCGTCGTACCAAATCCCAGGATACGCATCAACTGCGGCTGTTTCTTGTTCATGAACAGCAACAGAAGCGCCCCCGCCGCCGGGGTGAAAGTCACGATCGTGAGAATTTTTGTATCCAGCAGTTCTTGCATTATTGGAGCATCCACGCCATAACGAGGACGCCTCCCAGCAGAATCCAGCCTGCGTAAGTCCGGACGTACCCGGTCTGCATGTGTCTCAACCCGTTTGCCAGTCCTCGAATCGTGCGTCCCGTACCGTTCACACTGCCGTCGATCATGATCGCGTCGACGAACTTCCAGAGAACGCCTCTCGATACGTGCACCAATGGCCAGACCACGATGGCGTCGTAGATTTCGTCGACATAGTACTTTCGGGTGAGTACACGGTGCACTCCCGGCACCGCGCCCATTACCCGGTCGGGCAACCCGGGTCTTGCCGCGTAGAACAAGTACGCCAGAAACAGCCCAAGAAGTCCGATTCCGACAGAGGCTCCCATGACGACCGCCTCGGTCGTGTGCGAGGCCGGTTCGGCCCCTTCAACAGGAGAAGGGAGTGTCGAAGCGAAATAGTGTTCGATCTGATTGCCTCCGCCGAGAAACTCCGGAACTCCCAGGTAACCCGCCAGCAGCGAGAACACCGCCAGTATGACCAGAGGAATCAGCATGCTCGGGGGTGACTCATGGACATGATGGACATCCGCCTTTGTATAGCGGGGCTTTCCGAAGAAAGTCAATATCACGAGCCGGAAGGTGTAGAACGAGGTAAACCCGGCTGCAACGACTCCCGCACCCCACAACACCGGTCCGTAATGCTCGCTCGACCACGCACCCCAGAGAACGGCGTCCTTGCTGAAAAAGCCGGCCAGCCCCGGGATGCCTGCCAGGGCCAGGCTGCCGATGAGAAATGTCCTGAAGGTCCAGGGCATCTGATGCCGCAGGCCCCCCATCTTCCTCATGTCCTGTATGCCGCCCATTCCATGGATGACGCTGCCTGCTCCCAGGAAAAGAAGCGCCTTGAAGAAAGCATGCGTCATCAGATGGAAGACTCCCGCGGCGTAGGCGCCGACTCCGCATGCGAGGAACATGTATCCGAGCTGGCTGACCGTCGAATAGGCGAGGACACGCTTGATGTCTGTCTGTACCAGTCCGATCGATGCGGCGAACAGCGCCGTAAAGGCCCCGACGAAGGCGATCAACGTCATCGCCGTTGGAGCATTATTGAACAAGGCCGCCGATCGGGCCACCATGTACACGCCAGCCGTCACCATCGTGGCTGCGTGAATAAGCGCACTGACCGGTGTGGGTCCTTCCATCGCATCCGGAAGCCACACGTAGAGCGGAACCTGGGCTGATTTTCCGGCTGCGCCTATCAGCATCAGGAGACAAATTGCCGTGATCACGCCGACAGTGCCGAGCGTTTCCACGGGAAAGAGCGTCGCATTCTGGACTCTTGAGAAAATGTCCTCGAAGTTGACGCTTTCGAACGTCCAGTAGATCAGGAGGACGGCAAGAAGGAACCCGAAGTCGCCGATACGGTTCACGATGAACGCCTTCTTACCGGCATCCGTCGCCGAGCGCTTCTCGAACCAGAAACCGATCAGAAGGTAAGAGCACAGCCCGACACCTTCCCAGCCGACAAACATCAGGAGGTAGTTGTTGGCCAGGACGAGCGTCAACATCGAGAACATGAACAGGTTGAGGTAGGCGAAGTATCGGTAGAAGCCGGCCTCGTGCTCCATGTATCCAGCCGAATAGATGTGGATCAGCAATCCTACGCCTGTCACGATCAGGATCATCAAGCCGGACAGGCGGTCGACGAGGAATCCGACTGAAGCCTCGAACGCTCCTGCCTGGATCCACGTGAAGTAGTCCTTGACGATCGGAAGACCCGTTTCCGGTATCGTCCACATCTGGACAAAGATTCCCAGCGCGATCGCAAAAGAGATGCCCACAGTTCCGCAGGCAACAGTAGCGATCGTGCCCCTGTTCCACGCCCTGCCGAAGACCCCGTTGAGCACGGCTCCAGTCAGTGGCAGCGTCGGAATAAGCCAGATCAGTTGGATGAAATCGAAATCCATAATTACTAGCTATTAGCGATTAGCTGGCAGCGAGCAGCTCCGAGGCTGCCTGCTGCAAGCTGATCGCTGCCCGCTGTTTGCTGATTACCATTTCAGCAAGTCCGCGCGATCCACATCAAGCGATTCGCGGTTTCTGAAAATTGCAATTACCAGTGCCAGTCCCACTGCGGCTTCGGCCGCAGCCACGACCATGGTGAAGAAAACAAACACCTGGCCGCCAACCTGACCGGAGGTGCTTGAAAAGGCGACGAAGGTCAGGTTCACCGCGTTCAGCATGATCTCGATCGACAGCAGCAGCGCGATGATGTTCCGCTTCAGGAAGAACCCGAAGATTCCGATCACGAACAGCATCGCGCCAAGTATGAGATACCAGTGGACCGGGATCATACTTCTCTCTTCGCCAGTACTACGGCGCCTATGATTGCGGTCAGGATCAACAGGGAAGTGGCCTCAAAAGGTAATAGATAGTCGGTGAACATGCTCGCCCCGATCGAGGCGGGGCTTCCAACGGCCTGATTCACGTCGACATCATCGATTCCGGTCTGCCAAACAACGGATGAGATCATCGCCAGCAGGAACAGCCCGAGCGGGATCCCAATGAACTTCAGCCACCGTAGTGGATCGTCGGATTCTTCTTCGGACGCGATGTTCAGAAGCATAATGACGAACACGAACAGGACCATGATCGCGCCGGTATAGACGAGGATCTGGATCACCGCCAGAAAATCCGCACGCAGGAGCACAAAGAGTGCGGCTACCGAAGCCAGCATCATGATCAGCGAGAGCGCGCTGTAGAGGACGTGTTTCTGGACCAGTACGTTGATGGCCGAACCGAGAGCCATGGCTGCAAAGAAGAAGAACAGTGCTTCGATCATAGGATCGCCACGAGGAAGCTTGTGACCACAAGGTTAGCCAGGGCCAGCGGCAACAGGATCTTCCAGCCGAAGGCCATGAGCTGGTCGTAACGGATGCGTGGCAACGTTGCCCGTATGAGCATGAAGACCAGAATGAAAACGAATATTTTCGACACGAACCAGAACGTGGGTAACACGAAGTCCTGTATCAGAGGCGGGGCCCCAAACGTCGGGCCGCTCCAGCCGCCCATGAAGAGGATTGTTGCGATTGCCGAAGCTGTGATCATGTTGGCGTATTCCGCGAGGAAGAACATCGCAAACTTCAGCGAGCTGTATTCGGTGTGCCAGCCCGCGACCAGTTCCTGTTCCGCCTCGGCCAGGTCGAAAGGCAGCCTGTTGGTCTCGGCAATCGCGCTGATCAGGAAGATCAGGAATGCAATCGGTTGGAGGAATATGTTCCAGCGGGGGATGAACCCAAACCAGGTCCCCTGTTGCGAAATCACCAGTTCTGAAAGACTGAGTGTGTTGGCGATCATCAAGACCCCGATGACCGAAAGTGTCAGGCTGAGTTCGTAACTGATCATCTGGGCGGATGCCCGGAGGCCGCCCATGAGTGGATACTTCGAATTCGACGCCCATCCACCCAGAACGATGCCGTAAACCCCGATCGATGTGACGGCAAAGACGAACAGTAGGCCGACGTTCAGATCCGCGATCTGGAGATTGGGCCCGAACGGTATGACCGCAAAAGAGAGGAAGGCCGGTATCAACGATACGGCCGGCGCCAGTATGTAGAGCATCCTGTTGGCGCTGGTCGGAACGATTTCTTCCTTAAACAAGAACTTGAGCCCGTCGGCCAGAGGTTGGAGCAGGCCCAGAGGACCCACGCGATTTGGACCCGGCCGCATCTGGATCCATGCCATGACCTTGCGCTCCAGCAGCGTCATGTACGCCAGTGAACCCATCAGTCCCCCAAAAATGACCAGTATCTTTACCATCAGAATGAACAGGGGATTGCTGAGGTAACCGCTCATGACTGTTTGCGCAACTCGTCGAGCATGGCTTCGACTTTTGGAGAATCCAGGTTCTCACGAAATTCTCCGTTGACCTGTACGACCGGTGCGGTCGTACAGGAACCGAGGCATTCCGCTTCAACGAGAGTGAACATACCGTCGGGGGTCGTCTCTCCGACCTTGATACCTAACCGTTTTTCGAACGTTCGTTCGATGTCGTCGGAGCCACACAACATGCAGGAAATATTCGTGCAAATCTGAATGACGTACTTACCAACCGGATTGAGGTTCAGAAGCGTGTAGAACGAGGCCACCGACTCGACATCGGAGGGCGACATGTCCAGCAAACGCGCGACATAGGTGATGGTTTCCGGTTTTACCCAACCGTGCTCCTGCTGTGCTACCAGCAGCACAGGAATCAGCGCGGAGCGTTTCCTGGGGTATGCATCCACGAGCTGCTTGAATTTTGCTTCCGTCCGGTCTGAGAACATGAATTCAGTTTGTCAGGGGAAGGAGAGTGAATACGATCACCCCCCTACTTCTCCCAATCGAGGGCCCCTTTCTTCCACACGTAGATGTATCCGGCCACGATGACGCCGATAAAAACCAGCATTTCCCAGAAGGCGAACAGCTTGAGGTCGCGGAAAACGACAGCCCACGGGAAAAGAAATATGGCCTCGATGTCGAAGAGGAGGAACAACATCGCAACCATATAGAACTGGATCGAAAACCGGTCGCGGGCGTTCCCGACCGGCTTCATCCCGCTCTCGTAAGGAGTCAGTTTCGTGGGCGTCGGATTGCGGACACCCATCACCCACGACAGGATCAGGTTCGTAACGGCAAAACCGGAAATGAAGATCAGAAAGATGAGGATCGGCAGCCAGTTCTCAAGCATGTAAAAGCGGCGTAACCTCCGATAAAAAAAGGACTTCTAGCTACGAACGAACCCACTATTATGGAAGCCTCATGCTTAGTGTGTCAATAACGAACTTGGGTCCGGAGCCTTCAGGCATTCCTGTTCGAACTAATTTTACTGATGTCGAAAACGTGAAGGGCGAATTGCCACCTGCGTTCCTAATCTCGTCTGGCTTCTGCTAACATGTGGAACGTTATGAAGGTTGAAATCCAACTGAACGGCGAGGCGCGGCAGGTCCCGCCGGCCCTGAACATCCGCCAGTTGCTGGAGCACTTCGATCTGCCGATGGAGCGGATTGCGGTCGAGCGGAACCGGTCTGTGATTCCGCGCGGGAACTGGGACGACGTGACCGTTGTAACGGACGATCAGATCGAGGTGGTTCACTTTGTCGGTGGCGGCTCCCAAGACGACGGACTAGTCATTGCCGGTCGCCGGTTTCGGTCTCGCTTGATTGTCGGTACGGGTAAGTACTCCAGTAACGAGGTGATGGTCGAGGCCCACACGCGATCGGGAGCTGAGATGGTGACCGTTGCGGTTCGGCGCGTCGATCTGAACGCTTCCAAAGGCGAGTCCCTCCTCCACCACATCGACACCTCGAAGTTCATGATTCTGCCGAATACGGCAGGTTGCTACAACGTGGATGACGCTGTTCGTACCGCGCATCTTGGCCGGGAGGCCGGCCTGTCGGAGTGGGTGAAGCTGGAGGTCATCGGCGACGAGCAAACCCTGTTTCCAGACACGGCAGGACTGATTGAAGCCACAAGAATCCTGGCCTCGGAAGGGTTTATCGTCTTGCCTTACACCAACGACGATTTAATCGTGGCGCTTCGGCTGATAGAGGCCGGTGCGGCTGCAATAATGCCGCTCGGTGCGCCAATCGGGTCGGGGATGGGGATTCAGAACACCGCCAACATGCGGATCCTTCGTGAGCGAGTCACCGAAGTCCCCCTGATCGTCGATGCCGGTGTCGGAACAGCCTCAGATGCTGCGCTGGCGATGGAACTGGGTGCCGACGGCGTTCTGATGAACACTGCGATCGCCGGTGCGAGTGACCCGGGTGCGATGGCCGAAGCGATGAATTTTGCCGTCAGGGCCGGCCGGTTGGCTCATGTTTCAGGCCGCATTCCGAAGAAACTCTATGCCACGGCGTCGTCCCCGCTGGATGGTAACATCCTGTAGCTCAAGTCTTCCGCTCGCTAGTGGCCCCCGCCAGAAATAACGTCACTATCTCCGAAGGAGGTTGCGAGCGGACTGAGGGG
>CAZOZZ010000003.1:0-12585 GCA_964584435.1 uncultured Solibacteraceae bacterium
TCCCGAATCCCTATAAATCCGAGTTCTTATCGTTCTGCCGCGCAGGCTCCTAGCTACCTGCTTCGCCGGCCCTCAGAAACGTCTCGGCGGCGGCGACATCACGGACGCTCGAATCGGGGCGGCTCGTTCCCGGAGGGACATCGCACGAGTCTTCAATGGTGGTCTCCTCGCCGAGTGGATAGACCCGGGACTTGATCTGGCGGCTGGTTCAGCGGACGACATCTTCCTGCCGACAGGCGAAAACCTCAACGACGTTCAGAACCGGCTGCTCCCACCAGGGAGCACGATCAACGGAGTGACCGTTACCGGAGACAACGTCCGCGTTCCTCTGTTCAGCCAAACCGACGGCTGGTTCTCGGCAGACGTTCGTGGAGGCATCTCGGTAGGCGAAAACTCGACCCTGTACCTTGGTGTGTCCAACCTCTTCGACTCTAACTATCGATCACATGGAACCGGCATCGACGCACCCGGCATCAACGCCTTCGTCGGACTCCGGTGGAGCTTCTAGCTGTCAGCCGGTAGCGCGCGGGTCCCGCCCCGGACCCCATACTGCAATTCCTATCCGCGTAATCTGCGTAATCCGCGTAAAGACTCCTCAACTCTCAATCCCCCATCCGCGTAACCTATCCGCTTTCGGCCGGCTCCTCACGCAATGATGCGGGCTTGGGCTCGTCATCTGCATCGGTTGTTGGAGCACCGTCTTCAACGCGTAGCGATAGAAACAAGACGACGACGATGTAGGCGGCACCCACATAGAAAGGCACGGCAGACCCAACGCGCTGGAACAGGGTCGTAGAAATCAGAGGCGCGACGGTCCTGGACATCCCCGCAAATGTCTGGGCGGTCCCCATCGTGGTCCCAAGTTCCGACTTCTCGACCCACCGTGAAGTCAGGGCGGTCGTTGTCGGAAACAGCAGGGCCGTTCCTATCGGCACAAGAGGCATGACGAGAGCCAGGGTCCAGAATCCGGTGGCGAGGGTGTAGGTGATGAACCCGGCTATCAAGGCCATCGCCCCCAGACGCATCGACCATGTCTCTCCAAGCCTGGAAACGATCGGACCCAGCAGGAGCGACCGCATCACCACGGACAGAAACCCGATATACAGGAAGACGTACCCGATGCTTCTCTCGTTCACGCCGAACTCGAAACCGAGGAACAAGGCGATGACCGATGTAAAGGAAGAGAACGCCAGCATCCCGATGGCGTAAATCCATACCAGCCGGGACACGGTCCTGCCCGGATGCCGGGCGATCATCCACGCCGCATGCCAGACAGGCTTCCTTTCGCGGGTACGGGCGTGGTCGTCGACCCTCGAGGATTCCTCCAGCCAACCCCAGGCGAAGACGATGTTGACCGCACACAGACTCGCAGCTACGAGACCGGGAGCGGCTTGTCCCCAGTAGGCCGCCGTGGATCCTATGACCGGGCCAACCATGGTTCCGGCAGAAGTCGCCGCCGACAGCCACCCCAGTGATCGTGCCCGGTCGGCCGCAGGAACGGTATCGGCGACGTAGGCATGTATTACCCCAGTCGTACCTCCTCCGGCACCCTGGATGATTCGAGAAGCAAGCAGCAGCCAGAATGAATTCGCGAAACCGAAAACAACGAATGAAATCGCCGAAGCGGTCAGGCCGATCAGAAGTGCGGGGCGCCGTCCGTATCTGTCGGAAACACGTCCCCACAACGGCGCTGAAACTAACTGCGCAACGGAGAACGAAGCGATGATGAGCCCGATGAACTGCGGAGAAATGTCCATCTCCAACGCGTAGAACGGAAGCAGGGGGAAAATCATGGCAAAGCCGAGCATATCGATGCAAGCGACGGCGATGAGAACCGACAGGCTTCGGAACTGGGCGGACTTTGAAGAATTCCTGTGTTCGGATTTCATTTCAGGCTATCGGAAGTGGGCCACCCGCAGGAGGAGTGGCTCGGCTGGCCGGTCATCCACCAGAAACCACGCCTTCGGCTTCGACACCGGGCGGCGTCTGGTCCTCGAGGTTCTCGAGGTATCCCTCCGGTAGCGCCACCCGCTGACTGCCCCCACGCTTCCCGCGCTTGACTCGCATGACTGAGGGTGGAAACGGTTGATCACGATCGATGCCGTCAAACATCGTCTCCAGTTCGGAAGCGCTGGCCCGCATCATCGGTGCTCGCAACTCGGACGCCAGCCGAAAGCCCTTTGTATACCACGTGATATGACGCCTGAACGCATTCGTGGCGGTCGGCTCGCCCAACCAGTCGACGAGACGGCGTGCATGGGAAAACATGATGTCGAGCACTTCGCCGAATACCGGCGGATTGGAAGGCTCACGACCATCGAACACATCCGCCAGATCGCGAAACAACCAGGGACGACCCAGACACCCTCTTCCTACGATCACACCATCACAACCGGTCTCCCTCATCAGTCGCAGGGCGTCCGCCCCTTCCCAGACATCGCCGTTTCCAAGTACGGGAATCGAGACGGCGCTCTTCAGCTCGGCTATCGCCGCCCACCTGGCCTCACCGGAATACAGGTCGGCGGCAGTGCGGGCGTGCAAGCCGACACCGGCGCAACCCTCTTCTTCGGCAATCTTTCCCGAATCCAGAAAAGTGAGATGGTCATCGTCAATCCCCAGCCGGAACTTGATCGTCACGGGCACGCTGCCCGCTGCACCGACAGCGGCCCCGACGATGCTTCCGAGGAGTTTCGGCTTCAGCGGTATCGCCGCACCGCCGCCCTTTCGAGTGACCTTACGCACAGGACACCCGAAGTTCAGATCCAGGTGGTCAATTCTGCCTTCTTCCACAAGTCGCTTGACGGCAACAGATACGTAGTGGGGATCCGTTCCGTAGATCTGTAGACTCCGGGGGCTTTCGTCCGGCCCGAAGTCTGCCAGCTTCGCCGTCCTGGCCTGCCCGTCGGCAAGAGGACGCGCACTGACCATCTCGCTGATGTAGAGGCCCGCTCCAAAATTTCTGCAAATCGAACGGAACGGATAGTTCGTGACTCCGGCCATCGGTGCCAACACGACGGGCGGCCATACGGTCAAGTTGCCGATCGACAGAGGTCGAAACTCACCCGGTGCCGCCAGACCGACGTCGCGGTTTACATCGCTCTTGTATATGGAGTCCATGTGTCAGGTCCGATACTACAACATTACGACTTGAGCTCGACCGACAGGCGGAACTGTCGAGGACAGCCTCAGGAGCCTAGCCCGGGTTCCGCTTCGGCACGAAGTCTCATTCACGGACAAGTTTTCAGACTGTGCTAGGATGAAGTTCCCCGATAGAAGGACCTTGCCCCCAGGGGTTGGAACATGACAACTGACAGTGTCACGGAAGCCTACGTCAGCCGACAGCCAATCTACCGCAGCCACATGGATCTCTTCGGCTACGAACTGTTGTTTCGTGACGGGGAGAAGGACCATGCCGTCATCGTTGACGGAGACCGGGCAACGGCATCAGTCATCCTGAACTTCTTCGAACTCGGCATGGAACGAATCGTCGGGAAAAACCGTGCATTCATCAACCTGACCCGCAACTTCATCCTCGACGGCCACTGCGCCTCCCTTCCCAGTGATCGGGTCGTTCTGGAAGTGCTCGAAGACGTTACGGCGGATCCGGAAATCGTTCGAGCTCTGAAAGGCCTCTCGGCACGGGGCTACCTGATCGCCCTGGACGATTTCGTATACGAAGACAGCCTGCGCCCCCTGGTCGACCTTGCCGACATCGTCAAGGTCGATGTCCTTGGCATCGAGCGTGCGGTCTTGAAACAACGCGTATCTGCGCTTTCGGGTTTCGACGTCGCATTACTCGCTGAAAAGGTTGAGACCCAGGAGGACTTCGACTTCTGCAACGGGCTGGGCTTCGACTACTTCCAGGGCTTCTTCTTCTGCAAACCCAATCTGATTCACGGAAAGCAGATCCCGGCGAACCGGATGGCCGCAACCCGACTCGTCGGGAAATTGCAGGATCCCGACATCAAGGAAGAGGAACTCGAGGAAACCATCAAACAGGACGTCACACTTAGCTATAAGCTGTTGCGTTTCGTCAATTCGGCATACTGCGCGTTACCCCGAAAAGTGGACTCGATAGGCCATGCAGCCATGATGATCGGCACCGAGCGCATCCGCATCTGGGCCAGCCTGCTCATGCTCGCCACGATGGACGACAAACCCCGGGAACTGATAGTCACCGCAGTCGTCAGGGCGAAGATGTGCGAAGCGCTTGCAGAATCCCTTCGTCTGCCGGCAACGGACCAGTTCTTCACGGTGGGTTTGTTTTCCGTGCTCGATGCGATGCTCGACGCCACGCTGGCGGAAGTGCTCGAGAGACTGCCGCTCACGGAGCAAATCACCCAGGCACTGGGCCAGCATGATGGTCCGCTCGGCCAGGTGCTGGAGTTCGCGATTGCCTATGAACGTAGCGAGTGGGCGAGACTCGGGGATCTCACCGAACAGCTCAAGCTCGCACCCGCAGACATACGAAGAGCGTATTTCGAATCTGTTGCATGGACGCTGGAGATAATGGACGAACTCAATATTTAAAAACCTACTGAGAGAAATCTCAAGGGAGGATCTATGTTCAGGTTTCGTGTGGCCGCCCTGGCGACAGTAATTATCGTTTCGCCGTTAGTCACGCTCGGACAGGGCCGGCTTGGCGTCGACTTCACACCCAAGCTCATACCGATCGTGGAAAACATTTACGCCTACGAAGGCCCGCTGGAACTGCCGGGTCAGGAGGAAATCATTCGCACGAACTCGCTGGTGATCGTGACCGATGAGGGCGTGGTCGTGGCAGACGGTCAGGACAACCCCGAAGAAGGTCGGCGCATGTTGCGTGCCATCCGGGAAGTGACCGACCAGCCTGTCCGTTACCTGATCAATGCATCGCCTCACGGAGACCATGTCAACAGCAACGAAGTGTTCGAAGATGCTGTGATCATCGCCCACAGCAATACCAGAGACCTGGTAGCGGCCTCTCTGGAGCGGGCCACAGGCGATGCACCCCGCCCGACGCTCCCTCACGTCACTTTTGACGATGAGATGGTCCTCCACGTCGGAGGCAAGACGATCGAACTGCACTACTTCGGATTGGGGCACACCCGGGGCGACGTTGTCGTCTATCTTCCCGAGGAGGGAGTGGCCTTCCTGAGCGAGTTGTATTTTAACGGCATTGCGGCGTCACTCAGCGAAGGGTATGCCCGCCAGCACCTGGATACGCTCCGAAGCGCACTGGAACTGGACGCGGAATGGTTCATTCCGGGACACGGATTCATCGACGGCAACGATGCAGACGAACTCCGGGCCGGCGCCGAACGCTACTACGACAACGTGAAAGCAATTCACGACGCCGTCCTCAAGCACGTCGAAGCCGGAGATTCACTCGAAAAGACGCTGGAGGAAATCGACGGTGACCTGGGAGAATTCGCCGAACTGCAGGGCTATGGTTTCCTGAAGCAAGGGTGTATTTCGGGAACGTATCGGGCTTTGTCGGAAAACAGGTAAGGGGAAGTTGTCAGTGGCCAGTGGTCGGTAGTCAGTTGAGGAAGAGGGCCCGGAGTCTTTACGCGGATTACGCAGATTGTTCAGATTACGCGGATGGGGATTGGGACTCCGAGGTCCAAGGTCCAAGGTCCGAAAGCTGCTCGCTGACTGCTGATCGCTGAAAGCTATTTCCTAGGACACTGCGCCTAGAGGTTCGGTAGCTATCGCGGCGAACCGCTCCACGGGCGAGAATCGCAGCTTCAGGCGCTCGCCGGGGAGGCGGGTGCCGCGGTCGATGATTTCCGACAGTAAGGGCATCAGGGAGCCGCCCCGGATGTTCATGTCACGGATCGTCAAGGCCTCGGCCAGGGGTCGCGCAACCGCCATCGCGTTACCGTCCCAGTAATGCAGTTGATGCTTGGGGGCCGGATCCTCGCCCCTTACCGGTGCCGCCATTTCCAGCGGGAATTCCCTGTTGACGAGTTTTTCATCGTCCATCCAGTAGACGAGTCCGTCCGCGTCTGCGGGAACAGCCTGCCAGATGGTTTCCATTGACACCGAATCCACGGTTTTCAGGGAAATATCGGGTCGTGAGAATGCAAACAGTTCTGCGGCTTTCTGGACTTCGGCGTTTCCGACTACGATCAGCTCGAGACGCCGGCCATCAATAGATCCTATTGTTTCAAGCCTTTCCGTAGGATTACTCCCAAGGTAGATCCAGATCAAAGCCGTTCTGCGATCTTTTGCACTCATCGAATCTCCATAACCCGACACCCGGAAGCGGGACCGAGTCTCAAACGTCCGCTGTCCCCTTTCTCATCGGCCGTAACGGCGCGGTTGTGTAGGGTAAATGTGCTATCGTTGCCTGTTCGTGATGACGAAACTGCTGATACTGTCTTCCGACACGGGCGAAGGACACAATTCCGCAGCCAGGGCGATACAGTCGGCGGCGGAATCGGCAGGTCTTCTCGTCTCACTTCGAAAACCGCTGGAAGAATCCTCATCAGCAAATCGTTCACTGGCTCATCTCTACAATTTCTTCCTCACACATCGGCCGGGATGGGTCGGCGGGTTCTTGAGAACGATCGACTATCTGAAGCCAAACGAGGCGAACATTTTCTACAACCGGGCCCGGAGCTACATCCAGCGATTCATCGAATCTGAGCGGCCGGACGTTCTGCTTTCCGTACATCCGATGCTGAATCACTTGATTCAGAGATGGGTTGCCGAACGTGGTATGGACATCCGTTGCATCACGTTCGTCACCGATCCGTTTCCCCCTTTCTGGAAAGGTTGGAGCTCCCCTTATATCCAGACCTACTTTGTCCTGACCGAGGATGCGGGCGGAGCACTGGTAGCCAACGGGATCCCTTCCGGCAGAATCGAACAGGTCGCGATGCCGATCCGTGACGGCTTCAGGCCGCGAAGTCCGGAAGAAGTCGCAGCCCTTCGGACTGAACTCGGTATCGAGGGTGCTACGATCCTGGTGAACGGAGGAGCCCGGGGTGGCGGACCTCTCCTGCACCTGGTCCGAACCGTGCGCGAAGCGGCGCCGGATGCCAACATCCTCGTCGTCTGTGGTCACAACCGGCGAGCCCTGGAGAAAATCGAGACCATCCGGGATGCCAGGATACGGACGTTTGGGTTCGTTCGGGAGATCCATAATCTGGTCGGCGCTGCAGACCTTGCAATCACGAAACCGGGAGCGCTGGCAACCTACGAAACGCTGGCGTCCGGAGTACCTGTGGCGTTGACCGCCGTCGGTGGGCTGATGCCTCAGGAGTCGGGGCTGTTCGAGGCTGCAACGACTCGCGGGTTCGGCTATGCGGTTCGTACCATGGAGGAATTGCGCGAAGTACTGCGACAAGGATTGGGGGGATGGCGGGAAAAACGTGACGCCATCCAACGTTTTTACCGTCCGGGTTCAAACCTGGAAATCATTGAAAGGATTCAACCTTCTCATGTCCGCACCTAAACATGTATTTCTGACAGGAGCCACTGGATTTCTAGGAAGCCACATATGCTGGGCGCTGCTCGCCGAGGGGCACCGGGTAACAGCCCTGGCCCGAAGCTCGAAAGTCCAAAGCGCACGGGATCGTGTCATCGAGACCCTCGTTGGGACCGCGGGGGGAACAGAAGATCTCGACGCACATCTGGATCACCTGAAAGTCCTGGAAGGAGACATCAGCGCTCCCGAACTCGGCCTGCGGCGACCGGAGTTCGAAGAACTGAAGGCGGCGACGGATGAGATCTGGCACAGCGCAGCATCCCTTTCGTTTCTCGAGGAGGAACGCGAACAGATCTTTCAAATGAATCTGAACGGGGCGCTACACATCATCGATCTTGCAGCCGGCACGCCCGGGCGGCGCCTGCAGCACGTCAGCACGGCATACATCGCAGGCAAGAGACCCGGAAAGGTTCTTGAGACGGAAATCGACGTGGGACAGGAGTTCAAGAACCCATACGAAGAATCGAAATGCCGGGCAGAGTTGGCCCTTGAACAGGCACACCGAGAGGGACGGATTGTGGCGTCGGTATATCGTCCGAGCATAGTCATCGGCAGTTCCAGATCCGGCCAGGCCACACATTTTCACGGTGTATATGCTTTCATCAGGGGCCTGTGGGCCGCCGTCGAACGGCTGCGGCGGAGGCAGGGCGGTTCCGGTATCGTGGAGCTTCCACTACGTGTCCTGGGATCAGAATCGAGCACATTGAACTTCGTTCCGATCGATTACGTCACAGAAGGCATGCTGGCGATCGCCAAGCAACCCACAAGTGCCGGCAAGACCTATCACCTGGCCAATCCGCAATCGACCGAGAACCGGCTCTGGCTTCACATCGTATGTGATCAACTGGGTGTCGAAGGAGTCCGCTTCGTCGACGAGGAGGACTTTGCCGAAACCCCAATGACAAGGATGGAGGCCCTGTTTCACCGTCAGATGGCGTTCTACAACCAGTACCTGAGGGCAGAGCCCCAATTCGACTGTCGACAAACCCTCGAAGCCCTTTCCGGCACACCGGTCAAGTGCCCGGACGTGACCGAGGAGTTTGCGCGAAAGATGACGGGCTGGTATATCGACATGCTGAACGGAAGGAAGAAACCGGAAACTGGCTGAGGGTTGGGACGTTCACCAAGCGGAGACACGGAGTAAGAATTCTTACCGCAGAGGCGCGGAGGCGCAGAGTTTTTTCTTGATCCCTTCCCTCTGCGCCTCTGCGGTAAGAAAGGTTCCCTCCGCGTCCTCCGCGTCTCCGCGGTAAATCCTGGCTTCTCACCTACACCAACTCATCCAGGAACTCCGCGTACCTTCGGCCCAGGGCCTCGGGGCGAAATTCCTGCTGGAAGCGTAGTTGGACCGCCTGGGATATGGCATCCCGGTAATCAGGGTCACGAATCAACCGGCCTGCGATCTCGACAAACTCAGTCTCATTCGGAGCGATCATTTCTTCCAGGCCAACAAGCTCCGCACCGGAGTTGTCTTGGGAGTCCGGTGAGTTCCCAAGCACAACAACGGGCTTCCCAGCCCCCATTGCCTCCAGAATCGATTCACACCCGACAACTGGATACGTGGCGAGGTAAATGTCGATTTGCGGCAGTAGATGGGCAACGTCAGACTGGTGGCCCAGAAAACGGACCTGACCGAGGACGCCAGCCCGGTGAAGATAGCCTCTCGCCGCGCGTACGTCCTGAACGCCGGCAAACAGGTGGATGTGCTTCGGAAAGCGCTCGAGAATCGACCGTAGCGAATCCAGGCAGTTCTCCCGGGAGGTCTTCGGCAGCTTGCCAAATGTTGCGGATATCGAAGTTGCCCCACCCAGGTCGCTCATTCGAGAACCCACGGTTGCGAGCCGCGATTCGATGTCTGAGGCCGGCGGTATCCATCGGTTAAGCCGATCCGGGAAACGGGTTCGCTCGAGCGAGTTGCGGAACAAGTGAATGGAAGCATCGAACAGGTCAGCGTCCATCTCCCCATCGTGGTTGACGCTCACCTGAACAGGGCTTGGCCGCCGGACGGCCACTCGCGCGGTTATCTGCTCAGCCAGGTTTGCGTGGAAGAAGGCCACCTGACAACCCGACTCTCGTATCGATTCGGCGATGCGATCCGCTCTTTCACAGAAATCGCCCTCGACGGATGCAATTCGGACTTCCGCATCGATCTCGAGCGGCTCGGACTGCGGCAACCCACTCGGGTTGAAGAACCAGGACGACGCCCACTCGGTGGTGAAGACTATCGATTCGACCAGTTGGGACTTCAGGCAACTGGTCAAGGTCTGAAGGTATCTGCTCGGTCCATGGCCTGGCGCCAAACCGCCGACAACATGGGCCACCCTGTGGATTGGTCCGGTCAGTCCTGGTCTTCGTTCGATGGTTTCGATCTCGGAAGCCCATGATTCAAACACCACGCCAATCCGTCGAGTTTCCTCGGCGTTCAGCCCGGCAACAAGAGCCCGCTGAAAATAATCGAGTGCCGACGCAGGATCGTCTCTGAGAATCCTGTTCCCCACCAGAAAAGCGACATCCGCCAGTTTCTGGTTCTCCTCGGCATGGTGCAGCGCCAGCGTGTAGAGGTGGTTGATAACATCTGACCGGTAATCGGCTTCCCGTGCCGCCGGCTCGAACATCCGGGCAGCCCGTTCGTAATCTCCGTTCTTTAGGGCCGACAAGGCTTCTTCGTACTTCATTCGTCGTAAAGAGATCGGGGGCGATCAGAAGGCAAGTTGGAGCAAGTGGATGCGTTCTTGTGAGGGGAAAGATGGCGGGGAAAGCACTTTTTTCGAGCCGGGGCACCTATCAAGGGCCAGGCTGGTCTATAATCCCCTGCGGGAGTGAGTAGGGTCCGGTGACTCTCCTGGCCTTCAAAGCCAGTGGGACGTCGGGGAACCGGCGTTCGGTGGGTTCGACTCCCACGCACTTCCGCCAAAACTCTTTCCGTGCCGGGTTCCCCCTTCCCACGTCTCTAGCCAAGCAGGGCCGCGACAGCTTTGGACTCATCCTCGTAAGTGTCAAACACCGTCAGTAGCTTCGTCATCTGCAGCAAATCCTTGGCCTTGGTCGTCAGGTGCAAGAGTTTGACGTCACCCTTGCGGTTGCGAACCGTCGTGTAAGTCGAGACGAGTTCTCCCAACCCGGAACTGTCGATGTATGACACATCGCCAAGGTTCAAGACGAATTTCATGTCGCCGTCATTGATAAACGTGCGGATGTTGTCTCGAAGCAACAGGACTGGTTCCCCGATCGTCAGACGCCCGGACAGATCCAGCAGGGTCACCCCATCCACCTTCCGGGTTTTTATCGATAGACTCATTCAACCTCCTTCAAAATGACTCAATATGACTCAATATGATCGCGCCGCGTAGATTAACCTCTACATATTCGCACTTTCAAGTGTTAATGAATTCCGACCGAACTCCGCACCGAGTAGAATGTCGTCGTCTGCTCGTTTTACCCACGAAATACCTGGACCCATTCGCCTGACTCGAAACAGGCAAACGAAGGTTGTCAGTGGCCGGTGGTCAGCAAGGGACTCCGGCCTGGTGCCCTGACTAGCCTTCACCAACTTCCCCAACGATTTCGCACGATAAACGTCCAAAGACCTCTGACCACGATGAAAGACCTACATAGAACTGGACACAGTCCACCGAGAATAGTAGTTTTCTTGTCGGAATCAACCAGGAGGAGTTCTACATGCAAACATGGCTAGCCGTGGCCTTGATGGGCCTGATGTTTCAACAGCCAGACGCCGAAACAAGGATTATCCAGTACCTGCAGGAGAATCTGAAGCCTGGCGTACCAGTAGTCGTATCTGATTTGGCGAACGAGGTATTCACTTCGCCCGAAGAGCAGCTGGCACTGAGCGGACTCTTCAACACATTCTTCAAGATCCCACTGTTTCTGATTCAATACAACACGAGTACCGGCGAAATACCCACTCTGCAGCAAATCTCCGAACAGTTCAGCTTCAAGGTTGAGGGTGAGGCCGACGTGATCCTTCGAATAATGGAGGCGGATCCAAGAGTTCCAAGATTCTTCGAGCGTGATTCCGCAACCGGTGAGATCACCAGCATCGACGTTGAGCCAATCCGTGGACACCCCCAATTCGGACAGGCCATCGAACGAACCATTGCCGGCTGGGAAGGAAAACCGGTGCCGCCTTTCGCCATAGAGACCTTCGATGGTCGTGCTCTGACTTCAGAGATGGTTGCGGGAAGACCCCACATGGTCTACATCTGGTTCACGAACTGCCCTCCATGCGTCAAAACCGCTCCGCTATTGGTCGAATTACACGATCAATATGCCGAGAAGGGTTTCGAGATCGTAGCCGCCAATGCGGATCGCGTTCTGGAACTCCCCTATGACGACGAAATGCGCGCAGCGTATGTCGAAAAACTAGGCATCGAATTCACGACAGCCTACCTGAACACCGAGATGCAGAACGCATACGGCGGTGTCAGCTTGTTCCCGACGATGTTCTTCGTCAACAGTGAGGGCGTTGTCGTGAAACACTTTGTCAATTTTCAGGAAAAAGAGGTCCTGGACGGTGCCATCAACCTGGCATTGCA
The DNA here is from genome assembly GCA_964584435.1 of uncultured Solibacteraceae bacterium. GTDB lineage: Bacteria > Acidobacteriota > Terriglobia > 20CM-2-55-15 > 20CM-2-55-15 > CAZOZZ01. Next base: position 12,031 of record CAZOZZ010000003.1, read on the forward strand.
GTGAGCTTGTAGAAACCACCGGAGGAATAGCCGGGCTATTTCGAGGATCTGCGACTGAGGAGCGGCCGAAGATGGCGTGAAGATGGGATGCCGAAATGTGAAGTTATTCCTGAGCGGGCCCTTAGTGCTCTTTTACAACTTCTCGGTTGAGGGGGACGGTGGGCCCGACGTTAAGAAATGCAATACCGGGTTTCTTCTTGTAGCCAACCAGGGAATACTTGTTGTTCTTGTAGTACTTGCCGGCACCGTTGAGGTCCGGTTTTCCCAGGGCCGTGTGGCAGGTCAGGCAGTTCTTCCTTTCCTTCTTGGCGAACTCCGGAGTCCCGCTGGCACGAGGGCTCCATGCCAGAGCCAAGGCGCCGATAATGGACGCTAATAAGAGTAGTTTCTTCAAGATAGCCCTCTGGAAGTTCGTTCTCCCGATCGCGCCATCATCTTAGTCACCGGATGCCCGGTCGGGCAAAGATGCTGTTCGCTATGCTACGATACCACACGACCATGTTCTCAGTCCTTAGACCCCTTTTCGGCGTTTTTGTTTGCTCGACTTTAGCCTTT
>CAZOZZ010000003.1:12685-60847 GCA_964584435.1 uncultured Solibacteraceae bacterium
GTTCTCAGTCCTTAGACCCCTTTTCGGCGTTTTTGTTTGCTCGACTTTAGCCTTTGCCCAGACAAAAGACTTCACCCTGAGAATCGAAGTGCCTGTCGTCAGCCTGGATGTGTCGGTAACAACCGAGACCGGTCAGCCCGTCGAGGGGCTGACACCCGAAGATTTCGAAATCTACGAGAACGGTGTCCGGCAAGACATCCGCTATTTCGGATCGAGCACGGCGCCATACCATGTCTACCTCCTCTTTGACAGCAGCGGGAGTACCCGGCACAAGTGGGGTTTCATGCGGCGGGCCGTGGCCGGGCTCCTCGGCTATGTCAAACCACAGGACCGCATTTCGATCGGGATATTCGATGGAGGCCTCGAGACGCTGACAGAATGGGACGATCCTCGGGAAGAGGCTCTCGGCGCCCTCGATCCGTTGATCACCGAACGCGAATCGGGGGGTACGACCGAGTTCTACAAATCGCTCGAGAAGGTTCTGGAGAAATCGTTCAGCGACATCAGGGAGCGAAGGGCCGTTATCGTTCTCACGGATGGCCGGGATACTTCGCTCTATCGGGAAATCATCCGTCGGAATCGCGTCATGGACTCCGAAGAGGACCGCCGCTTCCAAGGTCTTTTCAAGGCTGCAGGGAAGGAAGGCATCCCGGTCCACTTCATCGCAATAAACACGGACCGGAACATCGAGGGGAACACAAGAGGCGCCGACGAGTATCGCAACCTCCAGTTCATCTACAAGAACTCTGCCGTGCCGGAACAATATCTGGAACAGGTGCGGGAGCGAATGGAGAAGGTCGCCGAAGTTTCCGGAGGTCGCGTGCTGTTTCCTCGCACGATCGAGGATGTCATTCCCCTGTATGAGGAAATCGGCAGGGATCTCGGGCGAGCCTACAGCCTGGGTTACGTTCCAGCAACGGCAACTCCGGGCGAGGGGCTCCGCCGCATCGTCGTGAGGGTCGGAAACGAGGAATACCAGATTCGGCAATCGCGGGCAGGTTACTACGCGAAGCAGTAGCTAGACAAACAGGAAGGGGGGCGAAGTCGCCCCCCCTTCCTGTTTCTGGACCGTGTCGAGAAATCTACGATCCCAGACCGGACCTCATGAGCCGAATCTCAACGCGACGATTCTGCTCCCGACCTTCACGACTGTCGTTGTCGGAGCTCGGATTGGCCTCGCCCAGGCCCACAACGGTGATCCTGAACAAGGGAACGTTCTTGCTGACCAGATAACGTTTGACGGCATCTGCGCGACGCTCGCTCAGAGCAATGTTGTAGTTGTCTTCGCCCGATGCGTCGGTGTAACCCTGAACCTCGAGGAAATCCCCGTCGCGAATCTGCCCTGCAATGCGATCCAGCGTGGAGTTTGCCCCATCGGAGAGAGCCGAACTGTTGAGGGTGAACGTCACCGTGACAGTCTGGGCGACGGAATAGTCGTAGATCGTACCGAAACGGTTTTCGACCGTACCGATACGATTCATTGCCTGATCGGCGCTCTGCTGTGCCGACTCGGCCTTCCGATCTGCGGTCGCAGCGTCCTCACCTGCACTATCAGCCTTCGAGTCGGCTGCCTGTGCGGCGCTGTTCGCCCCGCTGATACCATCCTGCGCGCGGCGATCGACCGCGTCGATCCGCTCGGCGTGCTCCTCGGTAGTCGACTCAAGCTCAGCAATCCGCGCTTCTACAGGAGCGATCTCCTCAAGCACGAAGTTCTTGGTCGCACAACCGGAAAGGGTCACCGCTCCAACCAGGATAAAAATCCCCAGGATCGAAAATCGTCGATTTGAACTAGGCATAGCCTCCCCCTTCTGAATTCAATTGATGTCTGCTACTCGTTACGTTTGGGCATTAAATAATTAGTTTTGATTGCTTTTCTATGGAGCCCGAACCCTCATTGTCACATTCACGATCCACCTTGAGCCCAACCAGAACCATCTATTCTAGTAAACTTCACTACCTCAGGTACATAACTCTTTGCTTCAGGCAGCGATTTGGCGTTCGCATCCCGAGTGGTTCCCACCCCGGTTCGACGCCAGATGAAAGTACAGCCGTCAACCGGCCACCGACTCGGCAGACAACTATCGGCCTCTGTTAACAGCTTTCTTCAGGCCCGCACCGGGCGCAAACTTCGCAATGCGTCGGGCAGCAATTTTCAACTTCGCGCCGGTCTGAGGATTCCTTCCGGTCCTGGCTTTACGCTTTCCGACCGAAAACGTGCCGAAGCCAACCAATGTGACCTTGCCGCCCTTCTTGAGCGCAGCCTGGACGGCGGCCAGTGTCGAATTGAGCGCTGCGGTTGCTTGTGTTTTCGACAGCTTCGCGTCTTTCGATATACGTTCGATCAACTCGCCCTTGTTCATTGCTGCCTCCTCGAATGGCCACCACACTGTCAGCACCTTGTCCGGTACCGTGTCGCCGCGGTTTTTACCATAGGGTATAGGGCAAGTCAAGTGCAACACCTTACGATCAAGACTGTTGCAAAAGTCGCACGAACGGCGGCATGGCAGGGTATTAGGAAAAAACAGGGATTCAACGCAAAGCCGCAAAGACATGAAAGATTCTTCTTGCATCCTCTGCGATCTTTGCGTCTTTGCGTTGAAACTCCCCCTTCGGGCCCCTCATAAGAGGTGTCGGCCGCCGTCTACGTGGATGACTTCGCCGGTAATGTAGTCGTTCTCGATCAGGAAGATTGCCGCGCGGACGACGTCGCCCATGTTGCCCGCACGTTTCAGAAGTGTGCGTTCGATGGCGGATTCCTTCTGCTCTGCAGAGTAATCATCGGGAAAGTGAACCGGGCCGGGAGAGACCGCATTGACTTGAACCGCGGGTGCTAATGAACGCGCGAGACCGCGCGTCACAGCCAGTAGAGCGGCTTTGGAAACGCTGTATGGAAAGTATTTGGTCCAGATCGTCTCGCCGGCAGGATCGGCTATGTTAACGATCTTTCCGGCACCTGCCTCCAGCATCTCTCTGCTCGATGCTTGAGCGAGGAAAAATGGGGCCTTGGCGTTGGCGTCCATCTGTTCATCCCACAATTGAGGTGTGCTGTCGGCAATTGTTCCCGGCGCAAACACCGAAGCGTTGTTGACAAGAATCTGAAGACTCCCGAATCGATCGACGACCTCACCGAGCATGCGGGTCCGTTCGACATCGTTGATGAGGTCGGCTTTGAACAGGTCGGCCTCCGCACCCAGATCCCTCACCTGCTCCAGAGTTTCTCTCGCCTCCTGTTCGGACGAACGATAGTGCACGGCGAGCCGTGCTCCACGGCGAGCCAGTTCCAGTGCGATCTCACGACCGATCCGGCGGGCTGCCCCGGTGACCAATGCGATGGAGCCTTCAATCTGCATACTCGTAGACGCCCTTACCCACTTTCCGGCCGAGCCGACCGGCCTTCACGTATTTCACCAATAGTGGGCACGGGCGATACTTCTCACCCAGCGTCTGGTGAAGGAAAGTCAAAATGCTCAATCGTGTGTCCAGACCAACAAGGTCGACCATTTCGAACGGACCCATCGGGTGGTTCAAGCCCAGTTTCAGCGCCTTGTCGATGTCTCTCGCGCTGCCCACACCCGCCTGCAACATGTAGAACGCTTCGTTACCGATCAGGGCGTTGATTCTTGATGTCACAAAGCCGGGCGATTCGTTGATCTCCACCGTTTCCCTGCCCATCTGGACCGCCACGGCCTGGACTGTCTCGAAAGTGGCGTCGTCGGTCTCGAGTCCACGAATAATCTCGACAAGTTTCATTTTATGGACCGGGTTAAAAAAGTGCATCCCGATAAATTTCTGGGGCCGACCGCTCGGAGTGGCCATCTCGGTGACACTCAGACCGGATGTGTTCGACGCCAGTATCGCGTGTGCCGGTGCCGCCTCGCCTAAACGCGAAAAGATATCGACCTTCAACTCGATCTTTTCCGGAACAGCCTCGATCACGAGATCAGCATGTGAGGCGGCCTCCACGAAATCGGTCGTGAAGCTCAAGCGTTCCAGGGCAGCCGCCATCCGGTCCGTATCCAATTTGCCACGTTCGACACCCTTTTCCATGTCACCTCGGATTCTCGCGTCTGCCGATTTGAGCAATTCAGGTGAAATGTCGTTGAGGATTGCCCGAAAACCTCCAAGAGCCGCCACGTGGGCGATCCCACGTCCCATGATCCCGGCACCGATAACTGCAATCACCTTAACGTCCATAAAAGTCCTCCAGATTTGAAAAGAGTCAATTTAGCACATACACTACTCGAAGCATGAAGGCCGTCCTTTTCCACAAACACGGTGGACCCGAGGTACTCCGATCCGATGAGGTTCCAAACCCCACGGTTTCACCGAGAGAAGTTCTGATCGAAGTCCATGCGGCCTCGGTCAACCATCTGGACATATTCGCCCGACGGGGAATGCCGGGAGTCAAACTGCCGCTTCCACACATCCCCGGAGCCGACGCTGCAGGCGTTGTTCTCGAGACCGGCTCCGAAGTCGAGGGAGTTCAGCCCGGCCAGCGAGTAACAATCAATCCGGGAATCAGCTGTGGGCGGTGTGAGTTCTGCGCCGCCGGTTTTGGAAGTCAGTGCATCACGTATCACATGGTTGGGGAGAACATCGACGGCAGCTATGCCGAACTACTCAAAATCCCTCAACACAACGTGCTGCCGATTCCTGACGAAATGAGTTTCGCTGACGCCGCGGCGGCCCCGCTGGTTTTCATGACCGCATGGAGCATGATGATTTCGAAGGGTCGAATCCAGCCGGGCGAAGATGTTCTGATTCTCGGTGCCGGAGCCGGAGTGGGAACGGCGGCCATCCAGATCGCGAAAATGGTCGGTTGCCGGGTGTTCGCGACTGCCAGTTCGGACGAGAAACTGGATCATGCCCGTCAACTCGGAGCAGACGTCCTGATCAACTACGCCGAAGAGGAGTTCGATCGTGCAATCCGGAAGCTCACCGACAAGCGCGGTGTCGACGTCGTCATCGACTACATCGGGGCCGACACCTGGGTTCGCAGCCTGAGGGCCGCACGACGGGGCGGGCGCATTCTCACGTGCGGAGCAACTACGGGTCCGACCCCGCAGACTGACCTCCGTCACATCTTCTTTCGACAGCTCCAGATCCTCGGATCCACGATGGGTAGCCCCCGCGACTTCAGGGACGTGATGAAGTGCGTGTTCCGGGGCCAGTTGAAGCCGGTGGTCGACCGAATTCTGCCGTTGTCGGAAGCGCGAGAGGCCCACGAACTGATCGAAGGCCGGAAAGTGTTCGGCAAGCTGATACTGAACCCCAAAGCCTAGCTCGACATCAAAATTCCAAGAAAGCGAAAATCGTGGGGATTCTTCACCGCGAAGACGCGAAGGACGCGAAGGACGCGAAGATCGGACAATATTTTCTTCGCGAACCTCTGCCACCATTGTGCCTTTTCGGCGAAATCCCCTCCCCGGCGGCGGGCCTGACGCCCGGGTTCGCCTACCTTCCTTTGAAATCTGCTTTGCGTTTCTCCAGGAAGGCACTGACCCCTTCCTTCTTGTCTTCGCTCGTAAACGCGAGGCAGAACAGGTCTGTCTCGCGGTCCATCGCCTCACGGACACCCATCCGGTTTGCGTTCTTGATCGACTCCTTGGCCAGCCGCAACGCAACCGGACTCTTGTCGGCCATCCGGCCCGCAATCGCCATGGTTGAAGCTCGAAGTTCCTGCAGTGGGAAGACGTGGTTCACCAGGCCGAGATCGTAAGCGATTCCCGCATCGATGATATCCCCGGTGAGAATCAGTTCCATGCTCTTACCCTCCCCGACAAGATGGGTCAGACGCTGTGTCCCTCCACCTCCTGGAATGATGCCGAGATTGATTTCCGGCTGGCCGAGCTTGGCGTTCTGCCCTGCTATTCGAATGTCGCAGGAAAGCGCCAGTTCCATTCCCCCGCCCAGGCAATAGCCATTGATCATGGCGATCACCGGAAGAGGGCAGTCCTCGATGGCATCGAAAACACGCCGCTGCTTCATGGCCCCACGCTGATCCAGCGCCGTTCGTCCTTCGAATTCAGTGATGTCCGCACCGGCGATGAACGCCTTCTCTCCCGCTCCGGTTATTACGAGGACACGCTGATCGGACGAATGGAGACTGTCCAGGGCATGCAAGATCTCGTCGCGCGTAGCCTGGTTCAGTGCATTGCGCTTCTCTGGCCGGTTGATCGTCAGAACGGAAACCCGTCCCTCAGCTTCAAGCAATATGTTCTTGTATTCCATGATTGAGCCCCTTCCAGTGAAAAATGAATACTAAATGGTATTACCCGATCCCCGGGTTTTCAACGATGAACAATCCGCTCGGGGTGGGTGTAGATGTTCATGGAGTCGCCTCGGACGAAACCGATTGCGGTCAGTCCGAATTCCCGAGCCAGGTCGAGGGCCAGGCTGGAAGGCGCCGACACGGAGGCCACGATAGGAATCCCGGCGACCAGTGCCTTTTGTGCGATTTCAAACCCGAGACGCCCACTGACGATCATCGTGACGGCGTCTGGAAGGTTATCGGCCCTGAGTGCCGCACCGACAACCTTGTCCACGGCATTGTGGCGGCCGATGTCTTCCCGGACGAACAGCAGCTTGCCCGTCACGTCGAAGAGACCCGCGGCGTGGATTCCCCCGGTCTGTCCAAAGTTGACCTGGTGCTCGAACATGCGTTGGGGAAGCTCGCTGACGAGATCGTGCTGGACGGTGACCTTCGATTCGATCGGCACCGAGTTCTGGCGGATGGATTCCAGGGTTGCCTTGCCGCACAGTCCGCAGCTCGAGTTTGCCCAGATGCTACGATCGGCCCGAACCGGCCGGGCCTTGTCAACTAGCTGAGCCTCGACAACGTTCTTGAGATCGGGATGATCCTCATCGGGACAGAAGGCCAGCGTTCCGACGTCTGCCACGGACCGGATCCAGCCGTCGGTCAGAAGAAATCCGGCCGCCAGATCCAGGTCGTCACCGGGCGTGCGCATCGCCACGACCAGACTTTCGCCGTTCAGACGGATTTCCATCGGTTCTTCAACGACGACGTGATCGAGCGACTTTTGCTCCCCTGACACATCGCTCTTTCGAACCGAAACCTGTTCGGTATCCCGAGGCATTGCCCTTGATTATATAATCTCTACGTACACAGTTTTCGAAAGTCGAAATTATCAGACCACCCCTCAAAGGAGTTACGGATGGCGAAGGAACTGAAAGTCGGCCAGAAGGCGCCGGCTTTCACAGTCGAATCCGACAGCGGCGAGAAGATCAAGCTTTCAGACTTCAACGGTAAGAAAGTCGTCCTGTATTTCTACCCCAAGGACAGCACTCCCGGCTGAACGCGAGAAGCAGTTGCATTCCGGGACGGAATGCAGAAGATCAAGAAACGGGGCGCTGTAGTGTTGGGCATGAGCGGAGACACCATCGCAGCCCACCAGAAATTCAAGACCAACTACGGGTTAAACTTTCCGCTTTTATCGGATGTTGAAAGAAAGGTGATCGCCAGGTACGGGGCGATCAAAGAGAAAGACTTCTACGGCAAGAAACTGATGGGGATCGCCCGCTCGACGTTCGTCATCGATGAAGAACGCAAGATCTTGAAGATTTTTCCGAACGTTAAGGTCGCCGGGCATTTCGACGATGTCCTGGAAGCGTTGAAGTAGGTTGGGAACGATCTGGCCACATCGCCATCGGCTACGTTGGCAGGAGAGAACGTAGGATTCACCGCGGAGACGCAGAGGGAAGGGAGCAAAGAAAAAACCCTCTGCACCTCTGCGGTGAAAACATCCCCTCCCCGTCTCCGCGTCTTCGCGGTAAAAGGCCCTACCGATTCTTCCAAACAGGCGCACGCTTCTCCAGGAAGGCGTCCACCCCCTCCCTCATGTCTTCGGTGCCGGCCAGCTGATCCATGTAAAGTGCTTCGATCCGTTTCAGTCGATCCGCAAATGTATTCCCCGCACCTTCGCGCAGGGCTTTTTTGGCGACGCCGAGGACAGCCGTACTCTTCTTCGAAATTCGGTCGGCCAATTGGTCGACGGCGTTGGCGAGATCCGCACGGGGCACAACCGAATTCACCAGGCCCATCGTCATCGCCTGTTCCGCCGAGATCGTGTCGCCGAGCAGGACCAGCTGAGATGCCCGGTGCATCCCGACCATCGACGGCAACAAAGCCGCGGCCACGGGAGGATAGCAGCCGACCTCGATTTCCGGACAAGCGAGCTCGAGGTTGTCGGCCGCAATGACGAAATCGCAGGCCATAGCGAGTTCAGCGGCTCCACCCAGGGTGTGTCCATGAATCACCGCAACACTTATGCGGGGGGAATCGTAAATCCGGCGGATTGTTCCATGAAACTTCTCGAACATCTCACCCACGCGTTCGGGCGTATGGTCGGCTATGTCGACTCCTGCTGAGAAAGCTTTCTCGCCATGGCCTGATATAACAACGAGCGGTGATTCGAGTTGCTCGATCTTCTGCCAGACTTGATCGAGTTCGGCCATCATCGCGATGTTGATGACGTTCAGCGATGGCCGATCCAGAACGATGGTCGAAGCCCGCGGCCCGGGGTGGAATCGGATTGTTTCGTAGCCCATGGTCCGTTTGGTAACAGAATGCGAGACTCCTGTAAACCTGAAAGGTAAGATACTAGAAATGCGTGCGGTCTGGGATCTGATCAAAGAGTCGTTTTACCGCTGGATCGACGACAATGCGTTCCAGATGAGCGCATCGATCGCCTTCTACGCTGCCTTTTCAATGGCCCCTGGACTATTGATTGTCGTAGCTCTGGTGGGACTCATCTACAGCGGTGACACCGCCGGAGACATCCAGAGGCAGATTTCGGGATATGTCGGAGAAGATGCCAGCCGGTTGATCGCAAGGGCAGTGGCCAGCACGACCGAAGGAGTGAGCGGAGGCCGTCTCGCAACGACCATCGCCATCGCGACGATGCTCATCGGCGCTTCGGCCGTATTCGGTCAACTCCTGGCAGCAATGAACAAGGTGTGGAGAGTCGAGGCAAAGCCCGGCCGTGGCATAGCCGGGGTGCTGAGGGATCGTTTCTGGCCGTTTACGATGGTCATGGTTGTCAGCATCCTTCTCCTCGCTTCCCTGCTGCTGAGCACGTTCATTCGCGTCTACAGCGTGTACGTGAACCGCCTGGTACCAGGCGTCGCCTTCATCTGGCACTACGTCGACCTGGGCATTTCCTTCGCGGTCGTGACGCTGCTGTTCGCACTCGTATACAAGTTTCTTCCCGACGCAAGAATCGTGTGGAGCGACGTTTGGGTTGGCGCACTCGTCACGTCGATCTTTTTCGCAGGGGGGAAATATCTATTCAGCCTCTACCTGGGAACCAGTGCCATCGAATCGGTTTACGGAGCCGCAGGATCCCTGCTCGTCATTCTGATCTGGGTTTACTTCTCCACTTCAATCCTTCTTCTCGGTGCCGAATTCACACACATCTATGCGGAACGCCACGGCCACAGAGTCATACCAAAGGCCAATGCCGTGAAACTCGACTGAACCCCGTCTGGTTCGCATGAAGCCCACATTTCGACTTCCTAAGTATTTTTTTCAACACGAAGACACGAAGTAAACGAAGGAGCGAAAGTCCGAACACTCACATCTTCGTGTCCTTCGTGTCTTCGTGTTGAAAAAACCTGTAGGAGATTGTGATGACGTTTCGGGAAAAGGGGTGATGGATACTAGCGTCCGCCGGGGGGACGGCCGCTTCCACGTTGCTGCTGGCCGAAGGGGTTGGGTTGGCCGCCGGAGGACGGAGATCCCTGGTTCTGGAATTGCTGGAGTTGGCCGTTGGGAGTCTGGCCCTGGGAACCGGGGACGGCACCGGGATTATTTCCTGAACCGAGGATGGCGATGAACTCCCACTCGTTGTATTTTTCGCGGTTGTTGTAGGCCTTCAGAGATACATCCTCGTTTTCGGGCGCCACGCCGATGATTCCCCCGCCGGCTACGGGCTGACTCTGGGCACCGAAGGCTGCGGGTTGGCCCTGCTGGGAGCCCCGATTGTTGCCGCCCCGCTGGCCACCTGGTTGCTGAATTCCTCCTACGCCCGGCGCACCACCACGCTGACCACCAGATTGCTGGCCGCCCCTGCCCTGCTGCCCGGATCCAGACTGCTGGCCGAATCCGGCTTGTCCAAACCCGGACTGCTGACCTCTACTCTGTTGATTGGACCCCGGCTGGCCGAATCCACCCGGCGATCCGGCACCGGACTGTTGACCGAATCCGACCGGCGATCCGAACCCGGACTGCTGGCCTGATCCAGACTGTTGACCGGCCCCTGATTGCGGCCCTCGATTCTGCTGGTTGTTCGAGCCGGGCTGGCCGAACCCGGCGTTTGCCCCAAAGCCCGCTTGTTGGCCGAATCCGGACTGCTGGCCGAGTCCGGACTGCTGACCACGCCCTCCCTGCTGGTTTCCCTGGCCGGCTCCACTCTGCGGCCCGCCTCCCCGGCCGCCGCCGGCCTGACCGGAACCTCGCTGCTGCCCACCGCCGCGTCCTTGCTGGGATGAGCCGGCTTGACCGAATCCGGGCTGACCGAACATCGACGCTGCACCACCGCCTCCCCCCTGGAAGAGCGGTACGTTGTTGATCTGCTGTTGATATAGCGTCGATCCGTTTATGCTCCCGTCCGGATTGATTGTGAGCAACCGAAAACCTTCCTCCGAAATGGGATCGACATACTGACGTCTCAAAAAGCGGATCCCATTGGTTTCGAGCAACGCCTCTATGCTTGGAGGATAGATGCCGAAGCGCCTCTGGTACTTCTGGATCGCCCGAACGTGCTCCTCTCCCCGAAAGATCAGTTCCTCTTCGAGTTCTCGCTGAGCCTGCATCTGATAGACCGGCGCCGAAGCGGCCATCAGGACCGAAAGGGCCGCGATGAAGACGATGAGAGCCGCCAGTGCAAAACCTTCCTGTTTCATTCGACTATCAACGGAAGCCTCTGCCGGCGTCCGAATTCCAGATCTTCAACCTCGACAAAGGTCAAGGTGATTTGATTGACACGGTAGCGACCCATCAAGACTTCGTCCTCTGTGACCCCGAAGGACATGTCGTTGTCGAACAGGAATGCCCGGATCTGCCCGGAGTCCAGGTCCACTATCGCATAACCGCTGTACTTGAACGGAATCGGCGGAGGAGGGGGCGGAGGTGGCGGAGCGGACGTTACGGCCGGAGCCGCAAGAATAGCGGTCGGATCCGGGACCGGTTCGGTGGTCGGGAGATCGAGTGGGGGGGGAGCAGGCTCCGATCCGTACTCAAACAAGTTCCTCCGGCCCGGCTCCCTGTCCGAATCCGGCAACCCCTCCCACTTGCTCGACGAGAGTTGAACCCGGGACAGAACGTCCGGTTGAAACGCGGAAGTTTCTCCAGCATTGGCGGTTTCGATCGGCAAAGCCGTGGGCGACTGCCTCATCTGTCCGCCAATCCACAACGTCGTCGCCAGTACGGCTAACAGGACCGCAAATATTTTCAGCCGTTGTCTGTCGTTAGCCGTCATAAGCAAAAAACGTCGTCAAGTTCAGTGAAAGACTCAATTCTCCGGGCACACCCGAGCCTGAAGCAGACAGGCCAATTGAATCCAGGATGAAAAATGTATTGGAACGCTCCAACTCGCGAATAAAGCTGGTGACTGCCGAGTAGTCGCCACGAACCGGTATGTTGACCTGGACGGAATAGACACCAAACCGGGGTTCCTGGTCGATAGCGTACTGGACGCGGTTGCGGTCGATCCCGGCAATCTGGGCCAACTCCTCCAGGTCGGGCATGATCGCAGCAAATCCCTGCGCACGGGAAATAAAGCGGGTGGCAACAAAGCCCAATTGCTCCTGCCTGGCGGCATCCAATTTCTCGTCGCTGTCCTGAAGACGCTCCAGGGTCCGATGACGTTGTTCGCTCTCCGCGATCAGGCGTTCGATCGACGACTGCAGTTCCAGATAGTCCGATCTGGCCGGCAAATACAGGATCAGGAAAAACATCACCGACACAACACCGGCGACAGCAACGAGTCCTCCGAATAGAATCTGGTATTTTTGCCTTCGAAGTACATGCTTCATGGCGCAGCCACCCGCTTGTTGGTTTCGGGAGTGTACAGGACATCCATCAGGACTCTGATTTCAGGTTGTCCGGCCACCACACCACGTTCCTCGATCGAGACCTTCACATCCTTAAAAACCGCGGTTCCCTCCAGGCCGGCAACGAAAGTGCTGAGATCATCGATGCTTTTTCCTCTCGCCTCCATCTCGACCAGAACGTTGCTACCCTCGTCGACCTGCGGCACGAGGCTGATCAGATAAACGGAAGGAGGAATCACGTTTTCGATCTCGGCGAGCAGGCCAAGCCAGGAAAAGCCTTTCCGCTCGATCACCTGGTCCAGGAATCGAATTTCATCCAACAGTGCCACCGACTCCGGACGGTTTAATCTCTCCTCCAGCGTCGCCACCCGCTCTCCCAGGTATTCCCACTCGACCCGGGCCTCCTGTTCCCGCACCTTCAGGTCTTCCGCCAGTTCGGTGTAACGAATGAACCCAAGGCCCTCCCAGACGGAAAAACCAAGGATCAATATCAAGACAACACTCAAGAGAACATTCATCGACCGGTACCGGGGGAACGGCCGGGACGAAAGGTTCAATTGGAATCGCTTCGTCACCACTGCAGGGCTCCCAATGCCGGCTTGTACATGTCTTCGAGGTCGGACGAATGGAGTTGCCGGACAGGAAGGGCCAATTTCGACAGGTCCATATCGGCCACGGGTGTATCGGAATCGTAACCACAAACGATCAACTGTCGGATGTGGCTGCCTCCGAGCTTGTCCTGGTAGTACATTATGGTTGGATAGACGGCTTCATATATCGGCTGCCGGGCAACCTTGCGGTAAAACTTCAGCCTGCCCTCCACAAAAACCGAAGTCGTTATAGAACTCGGACCGAGCTTTACGAAGAGAGTGTCGCCGCCTCCCAACTCCATGAGATTGAATGCCGCCGTCGTGGACGGGCTCAGGATGCCGGCGTGCAACCCCATCGATTCCATCAAATCCTCGTACTGTGACGTAACAGACCTGGGCGACAGAACAACCAGCAAGTCAATCGTTCCGTTCTGGCCCAATTTCCGGTATGCCAGTTGAGCCGTGTCGACTTCGAAAGGAACGCTCTTCTTCAATTTCCAGAGAATAAACGACCGCTGCGCTGCCTGCTCATCCGGAAACGAATCGACATTCATTACGGAAACCCGCGTCGCGTCATCCGGGATGACAAGGACGATTTCCGAGCCCGAAAATCCCGCCAGATCCAGCGCTTGCCGGACTACCGGAGCCAACTTCGCCCGGTCGAAGTTGGAAGCTTTCAGATCCGCATTCAACACCCCGGCGGGCAGATCGAGAACGGCTTTGGCTTCGACGTTGCGCCGATCCGGCGTCGCACCGACGACGATCACGTGACGGGCCGTCAACTCACATGCCCATGTGGGGACATCGGGTCCAAAGAGCCTCGGGATGCTTTGGGTCCACCGACTACTCAATGAACGTCACCTTGTTGATTTCCTTCAGCGTCGTTTGTCCAGCCACAACCTTCGAAACCGCGGACTCCCTGAGAAAAGTAACACCTTCTTCATGGGCCGCCCGCTTGATTTCAGAGGTCGGCTTTCTATCGACTATCATCTCGCGAATGTGATCGGACAGGTCGAGCAACTCATGTATCGCGGTTCGCCCGAGAAACCCCGTCCCGTTACATTCAAGGCACCCTTCCCCTTCATAAAACGTCGTTTCGGCATATAGCTCCGGCGTTAACCCCGAATTCCGGAGTATGTCTGCGGCATAGCGCACCGGTTTCTTACAATGCGGACAAATCAACCGGACCAGGCGCTGAGCGAGGATGCAGTTGAGCGCGGACACAAAGTTGTACGGGTCCACCCCCATGTGCAGGAAACGGCCCAGAACGTCGACGACATTGTTCGCATGAACGGTCGTAAAAACGAGATGCCCCGTCAACGCGGACTGAATCGCGATTTGCGCCGTTTCGTTGTCACGTATCTCCCCGACCATGATCTTGTCGGGATCGTGCCTCAGTATGGATCGGAGGCCGCGTGCGAACGTCAGCCCTTTCTTTTCGTTGACCGGAATCTGTGTGATGCCCTTGATCTGATACTCGACGGGATCCTCGATCGTGATGATCTTGTCTTCATCGTTCTTGATTTCCATCAAAGCCGCATAGAGAGTCGTCGTCTTGCCGCTTCCTGTCGGACCGGTCACCAGCACCATTCCGTACGGTTCGTTGATGAACCGGTGAAACCTCTGCGAGTCGGCGGCTGAGAAACCCACAACGTCCAGGTTCAGCGTTCGGAATTCCTCACTGATGGACTCTTTGTCGAGGATTCGGATGACGGCGTCTTCTCCGTGGATCGACGGCATGATCGAAACACGAAAATCTATCGATCGGCCTTTGTACCGCGTCTTGAATCGGCCGTCCTGGGGGATCCTTTTCTCAGAGATATCCAGTTCCGACATCACTTTGATCCTGGAAATGATGGTCGAATGATGTTCCTTGGCAATCGGGTCCATTGCCATGCTCAGCATTCCATCCACCCTGTACTTCACGACAAGCTCGGTGGGGCCGGTCTCGATGTGGATGTCGCTGGCCCGACGGCCCAGGGCAGTAAAAACGATCGTATCGACCAGCCGGATGATCGGACTGGATTCGTCCTGGGTGATCGTCTCGATCGTGATGATCTCGCCACCGCTGTCGTCCTCGCGAATCAGATCGAGCTTGAACCCTTCGGTCGCTTCGTCGAGGACACGCTGAGAGGACTCGGACTTCTTCAGCAGGTCGGAGATCTCCGACTGTGCCGCGACCTTGATGACAAGAGGACGGTCCAGCAACGCCGACACCTCGTCCACCTCGACGAGGTCGCTCGGGTCGGCCATCGCGATCACCAGGGCATCGGCCTCGGCCCCGAGAGGCACGAAGTTGTATCGGAACATCAGGTCGACCGGCGTCGAACGAAGCAGCTCGACATCCAGGTGCATGTCGCGCAGGTCCACAAGATCACAATGATAGCGCTCGGCGAGTTCCGCGGCCCGGGCCCGATCGTCAACTTGGGGTTGGTCATCAACCCCCTCGGTAGGGATCAAAGGTTCAGTGTTCATCGTTCGTTCAAGTCATGCGCCGAAGTCACGCGTTCAAGTCACGGCCCTGGATCCGATGCTGAAGATCGGCAGATACAAGGAAACCAGGATCAGGGCAACAAAACTCGCCACAAAAATCAAAATGATCGGTTCCACCCAGCTCAAGAGCGCGGTCAGTCGCAAGTCCACGTCCTCGTCGTAGAAATCCGCGACATGGTTGAGCATGTCGGGCATCGCGCCGGTTTCTTCCCCCACCCGAATCATCTCCAGCGCCAGTTGCGGAAACCTGCCGGTGGCCTCCAGACTGTCGGCCAGCGACGTGCCCTCCTGAACCCGGATGGTGCTGTCGGCCAGGGCATCGGCAATGACGCGATTCCCTGACGCTTCATGCGCCACCTGAAGAGCCGTCACGAGCGGAATCCCCCCCTGAAGCAGAGTCGACAACGTTCGTGAAAGTTGCGCGATCGCAAACATCAACCAGACGTTGCCCAAGACCGGCAACCGGAGCTTCAAATCGTCTATCTTGTTTCTCCCCCCCGCCGATTTCGACCAGAGCCTGAAGAGTATCGGACCACCGACGACCAGGGGTACGATCAGGATCAGACTGTCCTGGATGGTTGTCGATACCGCGATCAGCACTTGAGTGGGTAGCGGTAAAGCCGTGTTCAGCCCTGTGTAAAGTTCCGCGAAGCGCGGGATCACATAGGCGAGAATCACCCCAACCATCACTATAGACAGGACAACCAGGAACGCCGGATAGATCAACGAATTACGAAATTTCTTTCCGACGGTCATCATCGTCTTTTCATAGTGAATGTATCGGGTGAGGACCTCGACGAGGTTACCGCTGCGTTCCCCGGCGAAGACCGAGGCTGTATAGACCCTCGGGAAAACGCGCTCCTCCTGCATCGCCTCGGACAAGGCCGTGCCCGAAACGACCTTCTCGCGTACAGCCTGAATGTGCTTTTGAAGTTGCGGGTTCGTGATGCGGTCCTTCAGCAGATCAAGAGCGCGAAGAATGGGAAGACCGGCGCGTATCAAGGCCACAAATTGCTGGTTGAAAACGATGAAGTCTTCGGCTCGAAAGGATGTCTTCTTCCTTCCGCCGCCGGGGAGCAACGACCGGGTCCTCTTCTGAATCGAGAGCAACAGGAGTCCCTGTTCCTGGAGGCGGTCGCGGATCTCTTCCTCGCTTTGTCCAACATGGACCGCACGGACGACTTCGCCGCTTGGTTTCGCGTATTTGCAGGTGAATTCCATGTTAGTGCCGGAGACGCGCGTCGGACGAACGGGCGGCCAGGAGCCAGCGCGGCAGAAGAGATCTACTGCGAAAGCAGTAGAATCGGCCCATATTTGCCCGATTTTTCGTTAAATAGAACCACTATTCGCCTCAAAATCGAGAAAACCTGTCCTCGATTCCCCACTTTCTCGCTGCGATTCCTTCTGCCTAGAATCCGATTCCCTCAATCACGTCGACTCCCGGTGGTACTTCGAAATCGAAAATCGATTCATCCAGTTCGACATCGGTCTCGATCTGATCGAGCACAAGTTCCATGGTCGATCCGTCGCTAAATGTAAGCCGGAGCCGTCGGATGTCGAATGTATCCGGATCGACCTCGAGCAGCACTTCGTCGACACCGCTCTGCCGACGCGGATACATCTGGAGAACCCGCGCTCCAGGAACCTTCGGCGGAACGGCCAGCTGCTCGATCCGGGTGAACTCATTCTCGAGATCCGATCGGCCCAGCAGAAACATGATCGGAATCCGATCGTCCATGGCATCGCCGACGCTCTCCCGGCTCACCTGCTTCTCGGCCGGTACGTAGTAATGAACCGTCCGACCGTCGGAAACGAACAGGTACTCTTCGGGCGACTGGTACTCCCAGCGCATCATTCGCGGGCGTCTCAGGTATAAATGACCCTCCTGACGCTGTATTCGGTTCAATGCATCTTCAGAAATCTGAACAAAATTCGCGGAAAGATTGCGCATGCGCTCCAGTTTTCGTTCAACGCCGTCGATCAGAGCGCCCAGGCCCGGTCCTTGACGGGCGGTCGCAGAGGGGACCGTCAGGACGGCCAGAAGCATCAGTAAAAGTGTTCTTCTCATAGTGATACGCCTCAAGGAAACAGTTTAGCAGCTGTGGCGGAACTCTCGAATTCCACCACAAGCTCCTGGGCCTGTTAGACGGTGGTCGCGGGAGGAAGTTCAGAGAACGTGAAGGAGGGAGTCTCGACGTTACCAAGAGACCAGGCAGACTTACTGTACCGGCAGACCGGCCTGCCCGGCCGGCGCCCGGGTGGCCTCTGTCGTGAAACGAATCACGTACTCGGGTGTTGAATAGTAATCCCAGCGTCCCGTTGTGGTATTGACCGCTGTCGCCGTTATGGTGTAGTCGAGCCGATCCGTCGAGACTGAGACTCCAAACTGGTAGCCCGATGTGGTGCCCTGGAAGCGCGTATCGAGCAGCCCGTCGCTGATCAACTCGCTCATGGTTCCGTAGGCGTGATTGGTTATCTGGTACACGTTCTGGGCAACGTTGATGGCCTTCAGGTTCGACGCGGCCGCCGACTCGTTCGCGGCCTGACGGGATCGGAGCAGACTCGGGACGGCGATTGTGGCAATGATCAGTATGATCGCCACAACGATCAGCAACGCCAGCAACGAGAATCCACGGTCGGTTTTCATAAGGTCACCCACAGCTCTCTCTTCCTATCTGTCGGTAGAGAAAGGGTTAAGGCGTATGGCTCGACCGGCCAGGAGGAACAGGCGGCCTTCGACCAGGCGAAGGCCGCGCGATCCCAGAAACAATGTCTACTGGACAGGTGCTCCTGCAGTCACACCCGTCCCTGATGAGTAGCGAACGACTCCATCCGGCCCGCTATAGTAGCCAAACCTGCCGGTGTTTGCAGAACTCGGCGAAGCGACAGCTGTGTAGTCCGTGTCGCTGCTCGCTGTGGTAACTGTGTAGGAATAGCCCGAAACGGCCGCGTTGAAACGGCTGTCGAGCAGGCCCGCACTGATCAGATCGCTAAGGCCGCCGTAGCTGCCACCCGCGCCTGACATATAGGTCACCTGCGCGGTGTTGACCGTCCTGAGGTTGGCCACTGCACCCGACTCGTTAGCAGCCTGCCTTGAACGGAGCAGACTCGGTATGGCGATGGTTGCAATAATCAGAATGATCGCAACAACGATCAAGAGCTCTAAGAGCGAAAAGCCGCGACTCTTTTTCATCAGTTATTTTCCTCCCTGACTCGTACTAACATGATTCAATGAACAATCAAAAATGAATCCTACAAAGGCGTCATGGAACTGTCAACCACTCCCGCACCGTTCTCTTCCTGGACCCTTCGGCGTCACTGCATACGAAACGACGGACAGTTCAGCAACGCTGGCGTCGGTGCTGGAATTGCAATTGCAGGTCCAGACACCAAATAAGTCTGGAATGACACACTTACACGATGTCTCCGGGCAGAATGAGTGACAAATTTTGTCACTCAACTGACATAATTTGTAGCAACGAGCCGGTTGGAAACAAGGGCTGCCAACTTGCGGCGAAAGCCAACCGGTCCTGAAAGCCGGAAAAGAATGCCCAAAATGGGATCGATTTGAGAATGGGGATACTGATCGCAATTGCCACCCTTATCTTCATGACTCCGTTCGGGGGCCAGGCCACCCAACCCTTCGTTTTTCTCGTCTATCGGACCCTGTTGTTTGTGGTTGTGCTGGGCTGTTTCTGGAAATCCAGGCAGGAGTCCGGTCCGGACTTTCGACCGGGATTCTACATGGCAACCGGGGCGATTCTCGGGATGATGTTGCTGTCGGTGTGGACCAGCACGGTAAGCAGGGCGGATGGCTATGCACTCTGGTATCAGCACCTGGTCTGGGCTGTATTCTTCGTCGCGGTGGCGCGCTTCAGCTCACGACAATCCCTGGCGTGGAGAAGCTTGATGCTCGCGGCGGTAATCGCTGCGGGGCTGATCCATCTGGTGATTGGTTTGGTGGTCGGCGGATCCTTGACCGGAGCATTCCTGAACGGAAATTACCTTGGCTCCTATATGTTGATCGGCTTCGCCGCCTCAGTCGCCATCCTGCTGTTTCACAGGCAGACGCTCTGGAGGGTCGGTGCCGCCTGTACCGCTGTCTTCCTGTTCTACGGAATCACCGAAACAGTGTCGCGAGGTGCAACGCTTGCGGCGATAGGTGTGGTGCTGGTCGGGCTCTGGCAACTGAGGCGATGGGCGATTCTCGGCGGCGCCCTCGCGGTGGCGTCCATACTGCTCGTCCTGATCGGGGTTGCCAACCCGGAACTGGTCACGAAATTCACCGACCAGGGCGAAGTGAATCCGTACAAATATTCGCGGACCCAGATCTGGATGAGCACACTCGATATGATCGCCGAGCAACCGATACTCGGTGTCGGACCGGCCAGGTACCAGCACGTCGCCCGGCGGTTCCGGTTTCCGGTCGAGGGCACGATCGGGCGATTCATGAAGCGTCAGTCCATCGCCCACTCCGAATACCTGCACTATGCCGCCGAAGCGGGGATACCAATGGCCCTCTTGCTCGTTGCGCTGATCGTCTACTTCATACGGGTTCTGGGTCGGACGAGAGAATCCTCACCTTCGCTGTTCCTCGAACAGGCTGCCTTGCTCGCGATAGTCGGGATCGGCATTCACGCAGCGGTGGACAACAACTTTCAGGTACCTGTAGTACTTGCTCTTCTGGCTACGGTTTCTCTCGCCTCGGCACCCTTGACCAGGGTCACGCCCATCCGTTTCCCAGTTTCCACCAGGGGCATGGCAGTATTCGGCTTGCTGATCGTGGTGCTTTACTTCGATTCGACCCTGATCCCGGGCGTGGCCTACCACTACAACGATGTCGGGAACCGGGAGCAACTCGCCCAACGGTTCGACGAGGCGGAGTTGGACCACCGGTTCGCCGTCAGCCTCCGGCCCACGGATTCCGTGTTGCTGACCAACCTGGGAGTCACCCACAAGATCCTGTATCTCCAGAAGAGAGACCCACACATGCTGGATGTGGCCGACGCGTTCTTCAGTCGGGCCGCGGAAGCCAATCCCTACTACCTGCAAGCTCGACAGGAGCGCACCGACATCCTGGTGCTCAGGCTGACTGGGAATACCGGACGGGACGTCAATATTCATCGACGCCTAGTTGAGGCTAACCAGGCCGTCCTGGAACTCGACCCCTTTTTGCCGTTCATCCGAAGGAACCTTGCTGAAGCGTTGTACCAATCCGGAAACCGGGAGAAAGCATACGAAGAACTATTGAAGACCGTAGAGCTGGAGCCAAACTACGTGCCCGGATACAAGAAATTGGCGGAATGGTACGGGGAGGATGGAAACGTAGAACTCAGCCGGGAGTTCCGGGACAAGGCGGGCTCGATCGAGAGGAACTACAGCAAAGTCACGGACGTCACCGATTATGAAGCCATCATTCTCGGGCGGCCGGGTGGGAGCCCGGGATCATGACGAAGGCAGACAACGCGGCCCAGTTGCTCGCTTTGTCGGCTCTGGCCGGAGTGATACTCGCTCCGCCGGAAGCCTTCGGGTCGGGACGCATGATCCTGGTTGTGGCTTCGACCTTCTCTTTTCTGATTCTCGTTCTGGAAGGCCAGGTTACTTCCCGATACCTCATGGCAGGCCTGGCAGGCGTGGCTGTGCTGGGAGCACATTCCCTGTGGATCTCGATCGATTTCTACAGGTCGCTGGAATTCCTGGGAATCGTCTGGGCCTACTACTGCCTTTTCGGGTACCTGGCTTACTCCAGGGTGAATTCTCTGCACCGGGTCGCCGCGACCATGGTGATGATGGCGGGTGTGGTTTCGATATACGGAATCTATCAATTCTTCTGGGGCATCGATGCCATGTACGGGCTGGTCTTCTATTCGGATGCGCCCGAGCCGGTCCGGGTGCCGATGCTCGAGCAACTGGCAACAGAAAGGATATTTTCAACCTTCGCGCTTCCCGGAACCCTCTGGGGTTACCTGCTGCTGGCATTGCCGCTGCACGGCATCCTCTGGAAACCGGGGCGCCGGTTCTTCAATTCCCTTCTCGTCGTGAACACCCTGCTTCTGCTGGCGACCGGAGCATTGACCCGTTCGTATGGCTTTGTCCTGGGCCTGCTCGTCCTGGTCCTGGGCTGGCTGTTCACCAGACCAGGGTCGCGACCCTGGAGGGCCGCCGCGGCTGTGACCCTTCTGATGACCCTGTTGGCCGGTGGCATCTACTTCGCCCGGTCCGAAACTCATAACCCGGTCACACTGCGCCTGCAGAATTGGATGACCGGATGGGAAATCTTCGCAGCGAACCCTTTGGGAGTGGGCCTGAATGGGTACGCCGTCGCCTACCTCGGACACCAGCAGCCCGGCGCCAACGAAACACAGTTTGCGCACAACACGCCGATTCAACTCCTCTCGGAATTGGGTCTCGTCGCCTTCATCGCCATGGCGGCTCTGGTTCTCTACCTGATTGGGCGGCGAAGGCTCATCTTCGATACGACCGGAAGCCGGCGGTACCTGCTGCTCGGCCTGCTGGTCTGGTCGGTTCACAACCTGATCGAAATCAACATTTACTTCGCCAGCGTGGGCGCTGCGGGAGTGGCACTGATCGGCTTGCTGGTGGCCCAGTCCCGGCCGGCAGACCAGAGGATGCTTAGGAATCCGGTGCCTGACAAGCTGGCCCAGATCACGGGCCTGGCCGCCATGGCCTTCATCTTTTCGTCGGGAATCATCTACGTTTCGGGTGAGCTACTGCATCGGGCGCGGGTCGAAATAGAGAACCAGAAACTGATGGAAGCTTCCGAAACGTTGGACAACGCCATGAGGATCAACCCGTTCAACTCCAGCATCCTGCACGAAGCGGGCCAGCTTACGCTCGAACTTCACCAGAAGACCCAGGCCCCCGTCCTTCTCACCCGGGCCACCGAATACTTTTCCAGGGCAGTCGACCTCAGCCCGAACAAAGTCGGCCCCCACCTCGGGCTGGGACTGTGCCTGTCCAGCGCCGACGAGCTCGACGAAGCCCTCGAGCAGATGGAAATCGCCCAGTCGATGCACCCCTACAGCAGACATGTCAGCTCCGTCCGACGCCTGATCGAGAATCGGCAGGCCGCAAGAAGTGGTCAGTAGTCAATCGACGGCCTGCGACAGCGTTAAAGAGCGCGTGTCGGGGCGGCCGGCCCTGGCCGCCCGCGGAGTAGCGTAACTGTCACAGTTGAAGAGCGAAAACCAGCCGCGGAGGGGAGGGCCGGAACACGCTCCGACATTTTTCTCCCCGAATGCCTGGGAGCATGCACCGAAGGTTACCGTGGTGGGTACATGGCCGAGGAGCGTGAGTCGCGGCTTTCCCGCGGGCGGCCAGGGCCGGCCGCCCCGACACGCTTTGACGTACATTCTTGAGTGTACGGCAACTGACCACTGGCCACTGACCACTTCCCCGTTACCTGTCGCTGGTGTCTCCTATTCCGTATACGTGACCGAAGGTGCGGATGACCATCAGGCCGTCGGAAATGGCGGGTGTTGCCATGACGATTTCGCCGATGTCGTTGCGTGCGATCAAGGCGTACTCGCGACCGGCTTTCAACACATACGCGTCACCGTCTTCGTTGATGAGATACAGGCGGCCGTCTGCGGCGATGGGTGAAGCCGTGAATGCACCGCCGACACGACCCACGCGCGCCTGATATACACGTTCGCCGGTCTGACCGTCGTAACCGGCAAGGACACCGTTGTTGCTGAGGGTGTAGAGCACTCCCCGGTAGAAGATCGGCGTCGGGATGTAGGAACCGCCGCGCCGGGAACTCCAGCCAATGGCTTCGCTGGAAGTAGCGCGCCCTTCCAGCGAAATGTTCCCTGAAGATCCCGGGCGAATCGCGTAGATCGGGCGCAAAGGAGGATAGCCCGCGGTCACATAAACGAATTCGGGACCGGCCACCGGTGTCGGGATGGCGACGTCGGAGTTCGGACCGAGAGTCCAGCGCAGATCGCCCGTCTTCGGATCGTAACCCCTTATCGACGTACCGTTGGTGATCAGCTCATCACCAGAGGACCCAGTCACGATCGTTGGGGTGCCCCAGGAGGAGATTTCGTTGTCCCGACCGGTCCGCCATATCTCTTTTCCAGTTGCCAGTTCATAGGCCGCCACGAACGAGTCTTTCTGGCGATCGACCTGGATGATGACCGTGTCACCGTAGATGATGGGCGAACTGCTGTGGCCCCACTGATCGTTGGAATCATAGTAGGATCCGTTGTCCAGAACCCCCAGGTCCTTCTTCCAGAGCGGCTCGCCGTCCATGCCGTAGGCGGCAAACATTCCGACCGTTCCGAACATAACCACGACATGACGTCCATCGGTGACCGGAGTTGAGCTGGCCTGGCTGCCTTTCATGTGACGCTTCGTACGGGGCACCCCCTGGTGGACTTCCCGCTCCCAGACGATCCGCCCGCTTTCCACGTCCAGAGAGTAGAGTCTCCAGCTGTGGGCAGAAAGATCGTCGACCGACGATGCGCCGCTGTAATCACCGGTTCGAAAGAAATCGTTGCCGGAGCTGCTGACCGCGGTGGCCACGAAAACACGATTTCCCCATATGATGGGGCTGGCATTCGCGACGCCGGGGATGGGAGTCTTCCAGCGAACGTTGCGGCCCGTCCGAACGTCCCATTCAGCAACCACACCCTGCCCCTCGGCGATTCCAGACGCGCCGGCCCCACGAAAGGACGGCCACGGCCGCGGTGTGTCGCGGGGAACATCGGTCAGGTCGATAGGATCGGCACTCGGCAGCGACGCGGCCGCCAGAGTCGCAGCCTCGTCGTCAGCCCGCAGATAGGTGAGCCTCGGATTCTTGCCGTTGGTAGGATTGCTGAAAACCACGCTCTCGACCGCTCCGTCGACACGCTCGAACATGAAACCGGCATCGGCGATCTGTGGAGTGATGAAGCTCGAATCCGATGTCGCGACCATCATCAGCGACACTTCGCGTGTTGCGCCGCCAATCGAGACTGTCAGCTCATCGGCTCCTTCAGCGATGTCGAAGGTGAGCCTCTGTGTCTGGCCGGTACTCAGATCCAGGTACGCACCGGTGAACGCCTCCAAGTCGGTCCGGGGCAGTGACACGGCCAGGCCGGCTGCTCCGGGACGTCGATCCAGCTCGACCTCCAGCACCGCCGCCATCTCCGGATTGCCGGTCCTGACAGCGAATGCATGACTGGCTGCGATGACTGTATCGGGTATGTCTGTCCGGGCGAACGCCGCCTCAAGCAGGGCGAGGTTCTTCTGTTCGACGGCGTACAGGACGACGGCGGAGATTCCTGCCGATCCTTCCTCGAGGTTCTCCAGCAGATACAAGGTTATATCGATGTTTCCGCTGCGCATCACGCCGCCAACGACACCGCTGAGATAAGGCGTGCTCTCGACACCCAGGTCCGCCCCGCGTTCGACCAGCAACTCCACCATGTCGAGGTTGGCGTTGGTCGCCCCAAACAGCAAGGCACGACCGCCGTAGAACTTTTTGGCGTTAACGTCGGCCCCCTGTTCGAGAGCTCTCACAACGCCGTTCATGTCGTTCTGTTGTGCCGCATCGAGGAGGGCCTCGTCGGGGGCACTCAAGGGCGCGGGCATCTGAGCTCCGACGAGCATCCAGGCCACAACGATCGCTCTAAGAAACAAAGCCGGCATCATAAAACGTTGCCTCCCGTAGATGGTCTTCGCGTCACGCTACACCGAACCGAAAGGCCAGTCAAATGCCCTTCCTTCGAACGGGTGGCTAGAGCAGGCCAAACCGATAAACCGATAAACCGATGACAAGGTGCTTTGAAATTCACCATTGAAGATTCGCCGCGAAGCCGCGGGGGGCACGGAGGTTCGACAGAAGTTCCTGATCGGATCTGCAGCAGGCGGCCATATGTCGGGCAAACAACTGATAACGCAAGGGTTGACATGCCGCTGACATTCACACTCGTTTTTTCGGCCTTTTGGAACCGGGCTTGCATCAACATATCGCGGAGGCAAGTCTTGCTGAATTCCGGAAAGACGGTTCTCGACGCTGAAGCCACAGGGTTAATCAGCAATTACCCGTACAGCCAGGGCCGGGCCAAGGCACGGGAAACCGCCAGTATCTTGACCATGCGTCTGGAATCTGACACCCCACAGGCCCGAATCGGGAACGCCATCTTGGGGCCGCGTCATCGACTGGCATGAAGATTCCATCATCCATATCCACTCTGTGTAAGCAAACACCGGTGGTGATTCTTGCCGGTGGCAAGGGCACCCGACTGATGCCGTACACCACGGCTCTACCAAAGCCTCTGATGCCGGTCGGCAACTACCCGATCCTGGAAATACTGCTGCGACAACTGGCAGCTTTCGGGTTTCGTGATGTCACCCTGGCAGTCGGTCATCTGGCCGGG
This sequence comes from uncultured Solibacteraceae bacterium, assembly GCA_964584435.1. Classification (GTDB taxonomy): domain Bacteria; phylum Acidobacteriota; class Terriglobia; order 20CM-2-55-15; family 20CM-2-55-15; genus CAZOZZ01. The sequence continues at coordinate 38,226 of CAZOZZ010000003.1, forward strand.
CTCATTCAGGCGTACTTCAAGGACGGCAGGGACCTGGGATTGGACCTCAGCTATTCTTACGAAACAACGCCGCTGGGAACCGCGGGCCCACTGGCCAGGATCGGACGCCCGAATCAAAGTATTCTGGTACTCAACGGCGATCTGTTGACCGACGTCGACTTCGGACACATCGTTCGATTCCATCATGAGAACGAAGCGACCGCCACGGTCGGAATGACACGGCGCGTCGAAACGGTTGATTTCGGTGTCATCGAAGCGGAAGCAGACGGACGGATCATCGATTTCCGTGAGAAACCAAGCATGGGTTACCTGGTCAGCATGGGTATCTATGTGTTTGCCCCGACCGTTCTTGAACTCATTCCCACGTCGGTGAAATTCGATTTTCCGGACCTGCTCGGGCGGCTGCTGGAGCAGGAAGCCCGGATCGTCGGATATCAAAGCAACGCCTACTGGATGGATGTAGGCCGACCCGACGATTACGAGAAAGCCAACGAAGACTTCCCAATGAAGGAACATGCCTTTCTGAATCCTCATGTGGAATACGAGACTATCGGAACTGGAGTTTGACGCCGACAAACTCGCCGGCGCCCTGGAGGCGATCGAATCCAGCTGGATTACAGCAGGGCCTCGCACAAAGCTGTTCGAGGCGGCCTTCGCCGAGGCGGCCGGAACCGAAGATGCCGTCGCGGTTTCCAACGGAACCGCAGCTCTCTTTCTCACTCTGAAGGCGCTCGGCATCGGACCGGGAGACGAGGTCCTGTGCCCGTCCATGACGTTCGTCGCCACCGCAGCCGCCGTCCTCCACTGCGGGGCGAAGCCGGTCTTCGTCGACATCAAGGGTCTGGGAGACCCCACGATGGATCCCGAAGACGCCGCTCGCAAAGTAGGGCCGTTCACACGGGCCATCCTTCCCGTGCATTATGCGGGCATCCCCTGCGACATGAGTTCCCTGACGACGCTGGCACGGTCGAAGAACCTCCTGGTGGTCGAAGATGCCGCCCACGCTCCGGGAGCGGTTCACAAGGGCAGGCCATGCGGAAGCCTCGGAACGGCAGGCTGCTTCAGCCTGTTCGGTAACAAGAACATCACAACTGGGGAAGGAGGCGTCATCACAACCAGCGATCACCGCCTGGCCGAACGCCTTCGCCTGTTGCGCTCCCACGGCATGACGACAAACAGTTGGGACCGGGACCGCGGTCGTCCCGCACGCTACGACGTGATCGAGGTGGGATTCAACTTCCGTTTCGACGACATTCGAGCCGCTCTCGGGTTGGCCCAGCTGCGGAAACTGAATGCCATAAACAGCAGACGAGCTGAAATCGTCTCCAGGTACAACGACCGTCTGTCGGAATCGCGGCCGGAAGTGATCCTTCCATTCACCTCCCTCCGAACCGACATAATCCCCTCCTATCACATCTACCCTATTGTGTTGCCGAGCCGTGAAGAACGGGATGCCCTTGAGGGACAGCTGAAGGAAGAAGGGATCCAAACGAGCATTCACTACAGGCCGATCCACAACTTCTCGGCGATCAGGACACGATTCCCTGACGTCCACCTGCCGGTCACCGAGACCTTCGGGTCCCGACAACTGACGCTCCCGCTGTATCCATCGATGACACCCGACCAGGTCGATGCCGTTGCGGGGGCGGTAGCGCGATCGATCAGCAACCAGCTCGTTTAGTGATTCTCATCGGTTGGCGGGGCGAAGTGACTACGGGAACTTGACCACTTTCCTTCTTTCCCTGTAGACTCCCTCTCGCCAGGTTCATCCTTCATGCAAACGGCCACATACCGACTCGTTTTCCGCACTCTCTTCCACGCCGGCCTGCTGTTCGGCTCAGCCACCTCGGGACTTGCCCAGTCAATGCTTCCCGATTGCCTGCCCCGCCAGACCGATCCTGCTGTCATCCCGCGGGGAAGCAATATCCCGACCTGTACCGAGGGACAGGATCCGGGAGTGAGCTTTCCACACGGCGGGAGCCCCCTGTATCCGGACTCCCCACCCGTGGCCTCGTTGATCACGATCTCGACACCGGGGCCGGAGGGCACGGTGACCGTGACAGGATCGGCGAACGCCGCGACACCGGGAGCTTCGCTCCTGCTCGTCACGCTCGACACCGGGCACTATGCGACGACCCAGGCGGGCTCGGACGGGAGCTTCGCCACCTCCATGTTTGCCCCCGCCGGCACCTCGGTCCTGATCAAGTCCGATGTCTTCGGCGGAACCATACAGACTTTCGTTGAGAACCCTGTCGGAGACGATCTCCTTACGGGCCTCGCCGGTACGATACTGAGGGTGGCGTCCCCGGGGACAAATGGCACCGGAGTCGCCTTCGCCGGAGCCGGACTGCTCAACTCCCAACAGCCCCGGCAGCCCCCAGCCTGGACGCTCGCAGGCACAATCGATTCTACGTCCGTAGAACCTGGCGGCAACCTGAGGGTTCAGGGGACCCTCTCCATCCTTGCCGCAACGCTGAATCAGACCGGTGCTGTGGACGTCCGCGTGAGCCTCGAGCGCATCTCCAACACCGACGGGTCCGGAAACTTCGCACAGAATCTGTACGCATCGACGATCCTTACACCGACAGGACTGCCGCTGGAAAGGCCCGCAACCTACACCGGGAATGCATTGACTGCAGCCGCCGACGTCACGATGACGCAATCAGGGGCCAACATTGAGGGAGCGGTCGACATCACTCTCAGCCTCCCGGAGGATCTGCCGGCCGGCTACTACCGGCCGTTCATAGTGCTCGACTTCCACCTGACAGCCACAACCACCGAACAAGCAGACATCCTCCTGGTCGACCGAGCCGATCGACGACCTCTTAATTTCACAGAATTCGGGCCAAAGAGTTTATACCTGCCGATCACGAAGATCGGGAGCCCGGCAGCACCCCAGATCCCGTTGTCACTGCTGGTCGACACGTTGAGCAACGCCACGCGGGGAACACGTTCGGTTGCCGACCGGGAGCGCTTCGGAATCGCCTCACGCATCCTCACCCAGTCGGAAACCTTCGTCATCCCCCGCGTCGACGCCGAGACCGGCAAGACGATCACCTACCGGCTGGAACCGTTCGCCCTCAGCGTTTCGGTGGGCGACCGCGGAACGCCACCGGCAATCCCACTGATCCCTTTCAGCTTTCCCTCTGGTGGGCTGTCGGTCACCGTCGAAAGTCCCGATGGAGTCAGCCGGACATTCGGGCCCTTCCCGTTCGTGCAATCGCGAATGCGCGGCCTGGTGGACTCGGGGGGCATGACGCTCGGTAACGGTGGGGGTCACATCACCGACGCCTACCAGCTCAGCACGATGAACACGGACCTTGAGGCCACCTTCGATCGGGACGGTCTGCACACGATCACGCTCAACGGAACGATTGACGACATCTGGGGAAACACCTGGACCGGGGGCGGTACCTACGAAGTCTGGGTGGCCCAGGACCTTTCTCTTGACACGGCCGTTCTGCCATCGACGCCGTTTGAAGTCGGTGACGTCTTCAGTCCGGGTGTGACCCTCACACCCGGAGTTCCGGCATCGGTGGAGGTGCGCTACCGCCTGGCACAGGGTTCGGACGCCTCCCGGATCGTCGAAACCAGGGTGGCCGGCACGGCCAACAGGTTCGGCTACTTCTATCCCTCCGGGTCGGGTATCGTCCTCGATCAGACCGGCGAGTACCGCGTCGATGTCACCGCCAGCTTCGAAGACGACACGGGCAATCTCTGGATGGGTTCCCGGACGTGGGGAGGCGTCATCGCACCGACCAATCCCTCGATCGTGGCGCACGGCCGGCGTGGAATCGATGAGCAGACAACCATCGGCAACCAGTGGTTTTTCCGAACCGACACCGGGATCGAGACCGGAAGCAGTCACCTGCAGTTACCCTTCAACAGCGGCGATGTGACCTGGCTCCAGGACAACGATGCCATGGTTCCCGTCGTGTCGTTCCAGGACCCGGGCGGCCAGATTTCATCCATCATGGGCCAGCGGGCGATCCCCGCTCTCTGGCCATCCGCCACTTTCGAGCAACGTGTTTCGGTAGGTGAGATCCCTTTGTTTTCGAGCACCACCAACGGCTGGGATCCCCATATCGATCCGTCCAAAGTCGACCTCTGGGCTTACAGCTACCGATCGATCCAGCGACCTCTCGTCAGCGTTCGCGAACAGATCGCAGAAGATCGCGTGAGCGGTCAGTACTGGCGCTTCAACGACCAGTACGGATCGCAGCTTGGCGTGGGGCCCGAAGGGGACCTGCCCAACGACATCAAGTTCCAGTACGGTGCTGTCGTCGTGCGAGGTTCCGCGGTACCCGTACCGCAATACGCTATCTACGGCTCGCTGTTCGCCCTGATCCCCGAAGCGGGCGACGCGAAGGGCGGCAGCCGGACGTTTCCACCTTTTCAGGGCAACGGTGGCGGGCCTGACGGTGGCCCGATCATGACGCTGAAGGGAGAGGATGTCGACCTCTTCATCCACTTGACCGGTGTTCGTGCTGGAACGATCCTGGAAGTCGGCGATACGTTCTCGATTGCCGGCGCCGTGGGCCCGACTCTTGCGGCTGCCGTGTCGACGACGGTCACGATGCCCAGCGGCCAGGTGGTTCAGGCTTCCGGTCAGGCGAATCGCATCGGCTATTACTATCAGCCTGGGGACGACTTCACCGTCGGGGAGGCCGGTGTGTACACGGTCGACGTGACGGTGACATACGAGGGCACGACGTCGGCAGGAGGGGTCACGACACCTTTCCCGACGGGTGACGTCCTCGGCACGGCAAACGGCCGGTTCTCGGTTTATGTCGTCCCGGCCGGCAGCGACCTCCTGGGCGTCAACGTCTCGGACGGCTTCGTCAGCGCGCCGGTCCAGCTCTCGATCACGGCGACGTCCGACCTCACCTTGAACTCCGCCCATGTGACGGCCATGATGCCGGGCTTCGTTCTGGAGGGTAAATCCCTCCCGGCATCCGGAAACAGCTTCGGGTACGCCTTCGACGCTTCAACGTTCGTGTCGGACTTTCCGAACCTCGACACGGACGGCTCGGACGTTGTCACCCTGACGCTGTTCGCCTCGGGTACTGATGCCCAGGGACAACCCTCCCATCGGGCACGGCACGTTGTCCTTCACGGCCGACAATTAATCAGCCTGGAGACGATCGGTCCGACGCCCTTTTCGATCTCGAACCTTGGTGGCACTTCCCTGGCGACCTCGGGCGGGTCCGGCGCCGCGACCGTAGCGTACGGCCGCATCCAACCGGTCTCTTCGAATACGACACCGTCGGGCCTGGCGATATTCGGGCTCACCACCGGCGGTGTCCTGGTGACCGAAGCGGCAGTCCCTGTCTCGCCCTTGATTCAGACTGGTCGGATCTACGCGGAGGTCAACGGTCCGGTCAATACCGGCGTTGCGATCGCGAACCCGAACGCGTCGGAAGTGACTGTCAGCTTCTCTTTCACGGATGCAAACGGCGAAGACTTCGGGCACGGACAGGTGACGATCCCGGCCAGTGGCCAGATCGCAGCGTTTCTCAACGAGAGTCCGTTCAACGGCGGTTCAACGATTCAGGGCACGTTCTTCTTCAGCGCATCCATTCCCGTTTCGGTCATTGCCCTGAGGGGTTTTTCGAACGAGCGGTCGGAGTTCCTGATCACGACCCTGCCGGTCGGTCCGTTATCGGCGGCCGTCACCGGAGACAACGTTGTCTTCCCCCACTTTGCCGACGGGGGAGGGTGGACAACGCAGGTTATCCTGGTCAACCCGAGCAATGCAGTCATCAGCGGATCGGTGGCGTTCCGAGGACAGGGGACGGCGGGAGCCGCCTCCTCACCGGTCGGGGTCACGATCGACGGTACAACGGCTTCATCGTTCGCATACACCATTCCGCCGCGGAGTTCACGCCGGCTCCCCACCACAGGCGCCTCGTCCGGAGTGCGGGTCGGATCAGTGAGGGTGACAGCCGGCATCAACCAGATCACGCCGACCGGCCTGGGTGTCTTCTCGCTCAAATCCGGCGGCTTTACCGTGGCCCAGGCCGGCGTACCTGCGCTGGCGGCAGGTAGTGCATTCCGGGTATATGCAGAAGCCTCCGGCGACTTCGCGGGATCGGCCGTCGGGTCCATTCAGACAGGAATCGCCATCGCCAACACGACCTCATCGGAAGTCCCTGTGACATTCGAGCTCACAACTCTTTCCGGGGTAAGCACGGGCTTGACCGGCAGCGTTACGGTCCCGAACAACGGACAGGCCGCGATGTTCCTGAACCAGATTGAAGGACTCGAGGCTCTCGGAGTGCCCTTCCAGGGTGTCCTCCGAATTTCGAGTCCGACTCCGATCAACGTCGTCGGTTTGCGTGGTCGCTACAACGAGCGTGGAGACTTCCTGATCACGACCACCTCGCCTGTGGACGAAGCGAGCACGACGTCAAGCAACGAGATGGTATTCCCCCACCTGGTCGACTCCGGCGGCTACACCACCCAGATCATCCTCTTCAGCGGGGCGGCCGGCCAGTCTGCGGTAGGAAACATCCGATTCTTCAACCAGGCGGGAACGCGTCTGAACCTGTCGCTGAACTAAGTCGGGGATGTAGGTGCGGTCTGTGACCGCATATTTTCAAGATCCTAGCCACGCATGCCACGCATACAACGACGTGCGGTCATAGACCGCACCTACATGGGGTTCCTAATGCCACTGTTTTCGGTATTTTTGCCAGACCAGGGTCCATGGTCCAACGAAGAGCGCCTGAACGACCAGGAAAGCCAGGACGGCGCCCATCGGTCCGTACCGGCTCCCCCACAGCCACACGAGCAAGCCGATCAGGCCGTTGGAAACCACGCTGAAAACGACCAGGGGATCTATCTTGTGGGCACGGAGATACGACGACTGGCAACGGGTGACATGCAACAGGATGGCGCCCACGGAAAGCAACGCCGTCGGTAACGGGCCCAGAAGGCGACCCGATAACGGATGTTCGATCCATTCCAGGATCAGGACGACACCCCATAAGCCCAAGGCACCGGCGATCATCAGAATCGTCGTCACGCCGGTCGTGATGTAAAACAAGCGGTCCAGCGCTCGGTAGTCTTTCTTCTGGATCAGGATGCCGAACCGCGGAACCTTTGTCGCCATCCATGCCCATGAAATCGAGCCCAGGTTGATAATCAGCGTCCAGGTCATCCCGATCTGCCCGGCCGCGACGGGTCCGTAGTAATGAAAAATCACGGGAGCGTAAAGATACGCACTGAAATACACCGCGATTCCTGAGACGGCCAGCCGCCATTGCATCGGCCACACCTCGTTCTTCCAGTCGACCACATCCGAGGCGGGAGGTGAGAAGAACGGCCTGAAAAAAACCCGATACTGAACGAACAGGAGATACAGGTCGCGGATCAGGCTGGTGCTTGCAGCTGCTACGGCCGCCCACAAGCCTCCTCCCAGAACGAGGGTCAGCCACAAGGCAAGGCTGCTCAAGATGACCTGCGACACGCGAAAGCGGTTGACCGTGGCAACCTGGTTGCAACCTTCGAGCAGTGAGACAAACGGCAGCGTCCACAACACAAGCGCCGAAACGATGATGAACGCGGTCCAGGGCGCCTGCCAGGACACTTCCGAGTTGCCTTCTCCCGAAAAGAAGACGTAGCCGGCAACACCGACACCCACCATCAACAGGGCGCTCGCCAGGGCGTACCACTTGAAGGCAAATCTTCCGAGGCTGACCAGACGCGAAAGTGCCTCACCACGGCCGACCAGCACCCCCGACGCGTCCAGATCGAGATCCGCCCACTCGTGACTCGCAACCGCGATGATCACAGTGAACAGCCCCAACTCGACAAACGCCTGCAGTGCCAGCAGGCTGTAGAAGGTGTAATAGAAACCCTGTAATTCGGGCGACAGATAGGCAACGACCAGCAGGATGGTGACCGGCGCAGCCAGAACCTGCCAGGCTTTGGACAACAACGCAAAGAAGATCGCGTAATCGACCTCGGCCCAATCGAGGACGCGGGCAAGGCGCGGAAACCTTCGACCGAGCGATTCAAGGACGCGGGCGGCGGGGACCGAAGGATCAGGCATCGTTTCCGACCTGATCCAGAATGACATCCAGATACTCGGTACCTATCTTCTCCAGACTGAAGTCGCCGGCTCGTGCGATCAGGTCCGTTTTCTCGAAACGCCTTCCCCCATCCAGAACTTCAAGAAGCCCGTCGGCCAGCGCATCGGAGTCCCGGCTGGGAACGATCACACCAAATTTCCCATTGTCGAGTACCTCACGCACCCCACTCGAGCAATCGGCCGCAACAATCGGAGTCCCTACCGCCAGCGATTCGATCAGTACATTGGGCAGACCTTCCCACAGCGAGGAGAGTACAAACACACTGGAACGCCTGATAAAGCTGTACGGATTGGTTTGGAACCCTGCGAAGAGGACGCGCTTCTCTACACCCAACCCGGACGCCAGGCGTTTCAGTTCCCGCTCCTGGCTCCCCTTACCCAGGATCACAAGACGCACATCGTCCCCAAGTAACTTGAACGCCCGGAGGAGATAAGGGTACCCCTTGTCCTCCTCCAATCGACCGGCTGCACAAATGACGGGTCCTCGAAAGAAAGCCTCCAGTTCGCCGAGGGGCTCGTCGCTGAGCCGTACGATCTCGTCCAGGTCGGCGGGGTTGGGAATCACTGATATCTTGCGGCCATTGACACCCAACGCCTCCAGATCGCACCGAATGGCACTGGAATTCACGATGATCCCGTCTGCGATACGATAAACCCGCCCGAGCGATACCTTCACGAACTGCCAAAGCCAGCCCTTGAGATAAGTGGACACGACCGTGCGTTCGCTCAAGATGAGCCGCGGGCCGCGGTTGAACAGACTGGCAATCGCTGCCATGTAATTCGGTCCGGTCAGAAAGCTCACCAGGGCCTGGGGTTGCTCCCGCTTCATCAAGTGGATTAACCGCCGGATGCTTCCATACCAGTACAACGGCCTCTTGACCCGCAGACCGGACTTTGGAAACCCGAGACACACGACCGCGTCGGGATCGGCCTCCAGATCGGCCGTCGGCTCCAGGGTGACCAGTTTGACGTCAATGCCCCGACGAGAAAACTCCTTTGCCAGGTTCACGACCGCCCGCTCTGTTCCCCCACCGCCAAGGTTCGGCATGAACAGCAGGATCTTCATCCCGAGACCGTTCCGGGGCCGTGACGCTCGCTCTCCCATCTGAACGAATCCGGAGACCCGTCGGAGTCGGGATCATCGAAGTACTCCTTGAACCACATTTCAAGAGTCAGCAGCGCCCATATGAGACGGGCGTGGTCCCGACGCCCGGCTACATGACTCTCGATCATGGATTCAACAAACCGGGTGTCGAACAGGCCCCGCTCCAGCGCCGCTCCAGACAGCAGCGTGTCTCGCGCAAAGGGTGCCAGACCGGTCCGAAGCCACGGCGCCATCGGCGTCCCGAAGCCCATCTTGGGTCGGGCGAGGATCCGGTCCGGAACAAGCCCCTCGAGGGCCTTCTTGAGAATGTACTTGGAGGTGTTGACTCCCCGCAGCTTCATCGAAAACGGTATCTGAGCGGCAAGCTCCACGAACTCGTGGTCGAGAAAGGGCGAACGGCCTTCGAGCGACACAGCCATGCTGTTGATGTCCACCTTGACCATCAGGTCGTCGGGCAGATAGGTCGCAAAATCGGCATAGAGCATCTGATCCATCAGCTCGCCGACACCGGCTGCCTCAAACTGGTCCCGAACCATGTCGTAGCTGTCCGTCGTATCGACGAACTCCCGAAAGTTCGAACTATAGAGCAACGGTTTGGTTTCGTTGTCGAAACAGTTCACGAAGTTGACGTAACGGTCCATCGGGACGGCCGTCAATTTCCGCCCATACCTGTACAGCTTGTGAAAGAGCGCCCTCTTTGTAGCCGAGGCGAGGAAACCTGCCACAGGGAGGCCGATGTACTTGTGAGGCAGCATCAGTTTGTCGTACCAGAGGGACATGCGCAGCAGGTTATAGCGTCTGTATCCGGCGAAGCATTCATCGCCGCCGTCCCCGTTCAAGGCCACGGTCACATGTTCGCGTGCCAGTTTGCACACGTAGTAGGTCGGTAAGGCGCTGTCGTCGGCATAGGGTTCTTCGAAGTGCCGAACGATCCTGGGCAGCTCGTCGATGGATCTGGATTTCACTTCGAATTCCGTGTGATCTGTGTCGTATTTACGGGCGACGATTCGCGCGTATTCCACTTCGCTGAAATCGGCGTCGTCAAAGCCGATCGAAAAGGTCTTGATGCGCTGCCCGGAAGCCCGGCTCATGAACGCAACGACGGCACTGGAATCGACGCCGCCCGAAAGAAAAGCGCCCACTGGAACGTCCGAGACCATTCGAAGTCGAACCGATTCTTCCAGCTTGTCCCGGATCCGCTCGCACCACTCCTGCTCGGTCAATTGCAGCTGACGGGAGTAATCCAGAGTCCAGTAACGCTCTTTGTGAACTTTTCGCGTCGGAATGTGAATGCGAAGGTAGTGACCGGGCTCCAGCTTCCGGATTCCCTCGAAACCGGTAAAAGGTGCAGGACAATAAAAGAAGGTCAGGTAGTGGTGAATCGCGGTGTAGTCCGGCTTTCTTTCGTAATCGCTCTGCGTGAGGATGGCCTTCAATTCGGAGGAAAAGATGAAGACGTCGTCGTCCAGGTAGTACTTGAAGGGTTTCTTCCCGATTCTGTCCCTGGCGCAGAAGATCGTCTGCTCCTTCTTGTCGTAGATCGCCAGGGCGAACATCCCTCGAAGATGGTCGAGACATTTCTCCCGGTACTTGTCGTAGAGAGCGAGAATGACTTCGGTGTCGGTCTTCGACCTGAACGAGTATCCATCTCGCTCAAGATCGGCCCGGCATTGCTGAAAATTATAGATCTCGCCATTGAAGACGATCCAGTAGCGATCCAGATAGCTCATCGGCTGCCGGCCCAGAGGAGACAGATCGATGATCGCCAAACGAGCCAATCCGAGCCCCACGTTGCCATCCGGAGAGACGAACACACTCTCGTCGTCCGGGCCTCGATGGCGGATCGCCAGGTTCATTCGGGCGATGTCCTCCGCTTCAACAGGATCGGAGTTGAATCGTATTTTTCCGTTAATTCCGCACATTGGGGTTAGCGAGCAGCTGGCAGCGGGTAGCGGGCAGCTATTGATTAGCAAATTGCGGGCAACGAAATACGGGCAGCTATCAGCTCCTGGCTCCTAACTGCTCGCTGCCCGCTACCCGCTGCTCGCTCCAACGCTCGCACATCGACAAAGCGAAGGAAAGAGCAAAATATCTGGATGAATCATTGTCCCGTGTTCAGAATATGATAGTTGTCTAAGAAGCCTGATGGTCCAGCGGTGCATCAATTTGGCGAAAAAGAAGATATTTCACATCATCACAAAACTGGAACTGGGCGGGGCACAGAAGAACACCCTGAAGACACTGGAGCTTCTGCCGCGCGGTCTCTACGATGTCGGCCTGATCTCGGGGTGCGATGGCACGATGGACGAGGATGCGGAACGCATACCTGACGTTCGCTTGTACTGGGTACCGTCACTGGTCCGCGAAGTTCGCGCGTGGAAAGATTTCAAGACACTATGGAAGCTGAGTGCGGTAATGCGGCGGGAGCGACCGGATATCGTTCACACTCATAGTTCCAAAGCCGGCATTCTGGGACGCTGGGCCGCGTGGATCGCCGGGGTTCCCGTCATCATTCACACGGCGCATGGCTTTGGGTTCAACGATCGTCAGAGCGCACTCGTGCGCGCCTTCTATGTCTGGCTGGAACGTGCGACTTATTACGTGACGACACGGTTCGTCGTCGTTTCGCTGTCGAATGCGCGAACCGGGGAAGCTTATCGAATCTTCAAGAGCGGTCAATGGGTGTTGTGTCGTTCCGCTATATCTCTGGATGAGTTCATGGTCCCGGCGCCTCGACGAGCCAGCCTCGCCGAATGGGGCATCGACCGGGACAAGGTCGTCGTAGGAATGGTCGCTTGTTTCAAGCCGCAGAAATCCCCTGTAGATTTCGTGAAGGTTGCGGCAGGAGTTCTCGAACAAAGAGATGACGTCCACTTTGTCATGATCGGCGACGGTGAACTCCGGGAAGATATCGAAAACAAGATTGCGGAGAGCGGAATCGGCGACGATATCACCCTACTCGGCTGGCGGCGGGACATGCCCGAGGTGTATCGAAACCTGGACGTGCTCGTTCTCACCTCATTGTGGGAAGGCCTTCCACGTGTGTTCGCCGAAGCGATGGCCAATGAGCTACCCATCGTCGCAACGAATGTGGACGGCGCCAGCGAGGCGATCATTGACGGAAAGACTGGATATCTTCATCGACCTCACGACATCGAAGGCATGACACAGTCGGTCCTGAGGCTGGTCTCCGCACCCGAGGAGAGGCAATCGATGGGAGAAGAGGGACGTTCCAGGGTGGTCGAGTTCGAGATCGGCACGTCACAATCCAAGCTTGAAGAAACATACCGGGAGTGCCTGGCGGCCCTATGATGATCTTGCTCGCTGCAGTTCTGCTCAGTTCGGTATTCGGTCTCTACTGGACACCCGTCATGAGAAAGGCGGCACTCCAGCTTGGCATTGTCGACCGTCCCGACGGACAGCTGAAAGCACACGAATCGGCTATCCCGTACCTTGGTGGCCTGGCGATCTTCATCTCGTTCCTGCTGACGGTCGGTGTGCTCACGGAATTTGAGCAGGAAACACTCGGCCTCCTGCTTGCCGGAACCATCGTGCTGATGGTCGGACTGATCGACGACTTCGGCGTGATCACCGTATCCCAGAAACTTCTGGGCCAGACCCTTGCGGCCCTGGTCCTGGTGAAGTCGGGCATTTTCATCAAACTGGAATTCGTGCCGCTGTGGGTCGCCCTCCCGCTGACGGTCCTCTGGATTCTGGCCGTGACGAACGCCTTCAACATCATCGACGTTCTCGACGGGCAGGCGGCAGGCGTTGGTGTGATCTCGGCCGCACTCATCGGGGTGGCCAACCTTATGGCCGGCAGAGACTCTTTTGCCCTGCTGTGTTTCGTTCTTGCGGGCGCAACGCTTGGTTTTCTGCGGCACAATTTCCCTCCTGCGAGGATCTACCTCGGCGATGCGGGCGCCTTGTTCCTGGGATTCATGCTGGCTTCCCTGTCGATGAACGCCGGCTATACCAGGGTGAATCTGCTGGCAGCAATCAGCCCCATTCTGATCCTGGGTGTCCCGTTGTTCGATACAGCCCTGGTCATGTTCGTCCGGTGGCAAAAGGGCCTGCCGATAACCCGGGGCAGCCCGGATCATTTTTCTCTGCGCCTGCGCCAATTGAACCTCTCGGTCCGACAGACCGCATTCGTCACGTACGGGGCCTCGGCGGCCCTCGGCGGCATCGCGCTCCTGATGAGCCGGCTCGAACTGGTTTGGGCTCTCACGCTGCTGCTGGGAACGATGTCGACCGCACTCATCTCGGCCTACCTGCTGATCAAAGTGGATGTCGGGCCAACACCCTCTGCACAGGCGAAAGCTGTCTATCCCGACACCGCCGGCTCGCGCAATTCGTCTATCTGAAACCATGGAAAAGATCGTTGTCATCGGTGGAGGACTGGCCGGCCTGAGCGGTGGTTTTCACCTCCAGGAGTTCGAACCGCTGGTCTTCGAGAAAGAGGACCGAATCGGAGGACTCTGCCGGTCTTTCGTTCAAGACGGGTTTACGTTCGACATCACGGGTCACCTGATCCATCTGAAGGATCCTTATACCCGGGAACTGATCGACCGGATCCTTCCGGTCAGCCTGGACCGGATGGAGCGGAGGGCCGCTATCTACTCGAAGTCTACGTTAACGCCCTACCCGTTTCAGGCGAACACACACGGGCTCCCCACCGAAGTCGTCAAAGAGTGCCTTGTTGGTTTCATCGAGAGCATCGGCAGCCGGCCGACCACTTCGGACAACTTCAGGGAATGGGTGCTTAAGACATTTGGCACCGGCATCGCCAGGCACTTCATGCTTCCCTACAACGAGAAGTTCTGGAAGACAGACCTGACCCGGATCACGTCGGATTGGGTGAGCTGGTCGATTCCCAAACCGAGCCTGGAAGAGGTCGTCAATGGCGCGTTGGGATTGACGAACGAACGCATGGGTTATAACCCCAGCTTTTCCTACCCGAAGGCCGGCGGTATCGATTGCGTCCCCAACGCCCTGGCGGCCCCATTGGGCACCATCCACACCGGATGCCGCCTCGAATCGATCGATCCGCGGGGCAAAGTCGTCCGGTTTGCCGACGGCCGTGAGGAGGCCTACGACTACCTGCTGACGACGATCCCCCTCCCGATGGTTTACCGGTTGTTGAACGACCGGCCCGACAAGCTCGCCGTAGCCGCCGAAGGACTTCAGGCGGTTTCGGTGCTCGACATCAACCTGGGCGTCGATCGTCCCGACATGTCGGAAAAACACTGGATCTATTTCCCCGAAGACGAGTTCGTTTTCTCCCGGGTCGGGTTTCCGACGAATTTTTCGGCAGCTGTCGCGCCGGAGGGTACCTCGTCCATGTACGTCGAGATCAACCACACGCCGGACAACATTCCGGACAAGGAAGAAGCCTGCGAACGCGTCCTCGAGGACCTGGAGAGGTGCGGGATCCTCGACCCGGGCGACAGCATCCTGACCCGCCACACCATCGACATCCCCTGCGCCTATGTCGTCTTCGACACGCACCGCCAGAACCATCTGGACGGCCTCACCAGCTACCTGGAGTCATTGGATATTTTCCCAGCGGGCCGTTATGGAAGGTGGGACTACTATTCGATGGAAGACTCCATCTTGAGTGGACGTGGGGCAGCCGAAGACATTCGGAAACGGATCCGGGGGAAGAGCGTTACTGAGCCAAGCCTTCGTACAGATCCTCATACTGCCTGACGATCGAGGCGAGGCTGAAGGACTTTTCGATACGACGGCGAGCGGCTCTACCCAATTCAACCCGGCCCTCCTCGCCCATGTCGTATAGCTGCTGCCAGGCGTCGGCCATCGCTTCCGGATCGCGGATCGGCACGACACGTCCAGTATCGCCGACGAGGATGGCTGCATCGCCGACATCGGTCGTCACGCTCGGCACACCACTTGCCATTGCTTCCCCGACACAGTTGGGAAAACCCTCGCCGATCGAGGACAGGGACAGGATGTCCAGGGCGGCTATCACCGCTTCGATGTCATCCCGCTCACCGAGGAGATCGACCGAGTCGGACAGGCCCAGATCGTTGATCAGCTCTGCCAGGGATTGATTGTCAGAATCGATATCGCCACCTGCCAGAACAAAACGGACATCCAGACGAGCCTTCCTGAATCGAGCCGCCGCCCGCAAAAACGTCAGGTGGTCCTTCATCGGATCGTACCTGGCGACCAGACCGATCAGGAGTGAGTTCGGGGCAGCTCCGAGCTGGCTCCGAAGCCGAGCTCTGGCGCCCGGATCAGGGTGAAACCGATCGAGATCGAAGCCGTTGGGAATCAACTTCCAGCTACGGGGCCGAAACCTCAGGGTCTCGTGCAACTTCCTTCCGGCCTCGGAATTGACCACGACGACATCGGGATAGCGTGACAGCCATGGCAGGAAACCGAATACCAGTCTGGATACCGTTGAATACCGGGTCATGTCCATTTCCGAAGTCCGAATGTTCCAGGCACATGAGGGAATCCGGGACATCCTGGCGGCTACCAGGCCCAACAGGTCCGCGTGGTACAACCAGCTCTGCAAAACGTCGGGCCGTTCTCTTCTAACGAGGAGCAGCAGGCGAACGAGGCCCGCCGGGTTGGGGACACCCCAGCCCATGCCAAGGGAAAACACCGGGATTCCCATACCTTCCAATTCGGATCGCCGCGGTCCCCCGTCCTGCAAAGAAACAACCACGCTATCGAAACGTTCCCGGTCCATACCTCGAAGCAGGTTGACAAGCATCATCTGCGAACCCGCAAGATCCAGCCCGGTTATCAGGTGCATCACTTTGATCCGAAGAGGTTTAGTCATGGGTCACAGAAGATCGAGTATTCCATCGGTTTTCGAGTATATTCGTTCTCCATCCGAAGGCAAAACATGAGGCAAAGCAGAAGACTGGCTGTTGTACTGAATGGTATCCGGACTCAGCCAACAAGGCTACATCAAGGCGACCACGATCATGAGCCTGGAAAAGGTGCTCTACGAAATGGTGGGCGGAAGATTAGGTTGGAAGAACGTAGGGAAAAGCGTGTCGGGGTGGCCGGCCCTGGCCACCCGCGGGCAAGACTAAACGTTCGGCCTGGTCTTTCGGGGGCATGTATCAGGGGGGGATTCTTGCCTGCATGGCCGTGGCTGCAACGCGGGCGGCCAGGGACGGCCGCCCCGACACGCATTCCTGAACGTATCGATCACACCGCGGCCACTATCCGCCCCTTCCCCCATTCGGCTTGATGCTGAACTTCTTGATGTAGTGTCGGAACGAGCGATAGGGTATGCCCAGCAGTTCGGCAGCTTTCACCTGAACGCCGTTGGTTCGGCGGAGGGCTTCTTCGAAGTAATCTTTCTGGAGCCCTTCGACGTAGGACTCCAGCTCCAATCCTTCGGGCGGTATCACAGGAGCGGCCTTGGTGCGGGGGATTCCTGACACCCTGCTCAGGATGTGGTCTTCCGAGAGTTGGGTGGAACTCTCGAGGATGAACGCACGCTCCATCGCATTCTCGAGTTCACGCACGTTCCCCGGCCAGTCATAGGCTTCAAGTTTGCGAAACGCCCCTACGGTAATACTCTCAATCTTCTTTCCCATCGAGGCGTTGAGCTGATCGAGGAAGTGGTTAGCGAGCAGCGGAATGTCTTCCACCCGATGTCGAAGCGGCGCTACTTCCAGCGGGATGATGCTGAGTCGATAAAACAGGTCCTCGCGAAACCGACCTTCCGACACCAGGGCCGAAAGGTCCTGATTCGTAGCGGAGATGATCCGAACATCGATCGAAAGTTCGTCGGCCCCCCCGACACGGCGGATCGTCCGCTCCTGCAAGACCCGCAGCAACTTCACCTGCATCGCCGGACTGGTCTCGCCCACCTCATCAAGAAAAATCGTTCCTTTGTCCGCTACCTCAAAAAGACCCTTGCGGTCGCCGTTGGCACCGGTGAACGCGCCCTTGACGTATCCAAAAAGCTCAGATTCCAACAATGTTTCCGTGAGCGCGCCACAGTTCACAGAAGTGAAGGGCCGGTCCCTCCTCGAGCTTGCCAGATGGATCGCCTTCGCGACCAGTTCCTTGCCCGTCCCACTTTCGCCCGTGATCAAGATCGTGCTGATCGTCGCACCGACGACCTCTATCATGCGGAACAACTCCTGCATCGTTTCGCTTCGGCCTATGAGACTCCCCATGCCATGCTGCTTCTTGAACTCACGTTTGAGGTACGTATTCTCCTCGCGAAGACGCCGTTCTTCCATGGCCCTGTCGATGATGTGTCTCAACTCCTCCAAAAAATTGTCCGTCTTCAGGATGTAATCGAAGGCTCCCATCTTGAGTGCCTGAATGGCCGTCTCGGTCGTTGCGAACGCTGTCAGAAGAATGAATGTCACGGCCACATTTTCGGACCGGACAAGGCGGAGAAGATCGATCCCGGTCATGTCCGGCATCTTGATGTCGGACACGACGACATCGAAGTCTTCCTTTTGAATAAGCCTCAACCCATCCTCGCCGCTGCCGGCAATCGTCACCCCGAAACCTTCTCTCTTCAGAAAAATCTGAAGCATTTCCCGGATGGAAGGCTCGTCGTCTATGATCAGGATTTTTGCTTTTTGACTCATCTTCTATTCGAAATGGAATTCAGCCGACGAAAAGATCAGATGTCGGCATTCTCGAAGGTCCTGCTGCTTTCACTCGCAACCGTCCCCTGTTCGGCCGGGAGCTCGATAGCGAACACGGTTCCCTGCCCGGGCTTTGAGCGAACGGAGATCGAGCCTTGATGGGCGGTCACAATCTGGTAGACGATGGACAGTCCAAGGCCCGTTCCGGTCCTGAATGACGAGTTGAACGGCAGGAACAACTGATCGATGTCTTTGTCGGTCATACCTACACCCGAATCCTGGAACCGGATGTGGACCTTTCCATCGACCTCTTTCAACGTGATATTCAAAGTGCCCGAATCGGGCATCGCTTTGAAAGCGTTTGATGCCAGATTGTAGAACACCTGTCGGATCAGGCGCTCGTCCACCGCGACGCGGACTGGACCGAGGTCGGTCTCGATGTTGTGCTTCGGCCCCAGGTCCGGGCTGTTCCGGATGAGTTGGACGGAGTCTGAAATGACATGATCCAGGCGAATCCGGTCTTTTCTGGGAACCACGGGTCTGGCATACAGAAGGAAATCGTTGATCGTTTGATTCAGGCGCTCCGTTTCCCTGGCAATGATTCCTGCCAGCTGCTTTTGTTCCGCACCCAAGTCAAGCTCGGAACGAAGCAGATCGAAAGATCCGGTGATTGAGGCCAGCGGGTTTCGAATCTCATGTGCGATACCCGCCGACATCACGCCGATAGCCGCCATTCGTTCCCTGTGACGGAGTTGCCGCTCCATCTCCCGCAGCTGGGTCACGTCGTCGAAGCACCAGACATAACCGGTCATACGCTCGGGATCCATTGCCAGGGGCGTTACGGAAAACTGCAGGAACACCGACCGGCCGCTCGGCCCACTGGTAGACGCTTCAAAATGTCCGGGGCCGGCATCGGGAGGCAGGCCCGGAAGCACATCCTGAATCTTGCGGCCCACGGCTTCGGCGGCACTGCGACCTGAAATACGAGCGGCAGCGGGGTTGAACAGAACTATCTTACCCTCAAGGTCGGTCGTAATGAGCCCGCTGCCCAGGCTCTCGACAATGCGCGTATTGAGGGCCTGCAGAAACACCACCTGTCCGGCTGACTTTTCCAGTGCGGCGTCGGAAATTTGCCAGTTCTCTGCCAGAAAATTCGCGAGAAAACCGACGGCACTGAAACCCAGGATCGTCACGCCCACGATGTACTGCAACTCAACAAACTCGGGAAAGCTGACAGTCGTCGACGGAATCACCTGGAAGTGCGCCAGGTCGATGTGGACGCCGTGCAGAAGCGAGCTGGCGATTGCGGTCAGGTATGCACCGCGTCGCTTCAACAGGATGCTGGACATCACGATTTCGAGGAAATACAGGGAAGAAAAGTAACTATCGAGACCGCCGGTCCGGTTAACGGTCCAGGTGATCAGCAGCAGGTCGACCGCAATCTGGGCATATGCCTGCCAGACGTAGGACGTGTTCAGACGGATCAGTCCTACCCAGCACACAGACAGGGCGTACACCGCACCCAGCAGAACGAGCATATCCACCGAGGGCTGTGCGGCGACAAATACGGAAAAAACAACGGCACGGACCCAAATCAGGCGTAGCAGCCATCTTCTACGATCCATGACCGTCCTTGATTCCTGCATCTATCCAGGAGCCTCGTTCTCCTAACCGCTCAACTGACCGACGAGGCTGAAAATCGGCATGTACATCGAAATTACGATACCGCCGACGACAATTCCGAGGGTGGCCATCATCATGGGCTCGATGGCCGTCATGAGATCGCCGACAGCCACGTCCACTTCATCTTCGTAGAACTCGGCAATCTTGTTCAGCATCGTTTCAAGAGCGCCGGTCTCCTCGCCAACGCCTATCATCTGGATGACCATGCTCGGAAAAACGCCAGATTCCTCCAACGGCTCGACGATGGTTCGACCTTGTTCAATCGCAGTCTTGACGTTGTATATGGCCTCCTCGACAATCGCGTTTCCGGATGTCTTGGCCGTAATCTCAAGAGCATCCAGGATCGGCACACCGCTGGCGATCAGAGTTCCCATCGTACGGGTAAATCGGGCGACGGAGATCTTTCGAACAAGAGGTCCAAACACGGGCAACTTCAGGACAACCTTGTCGACATTGTAGCGGCCTTTCGGCGTCGCATAGTACGACTTGAAAAGATAGCCGAAGATGCCCAGCCCGACGATGATGAAGAACCCGAACCCCTGTACGAATTCGCTCGCCCCGATCACGATTCGGGTGGGCAAGGGAAGCTCGGCCTCCATGCTGTTGAACAGCTCGGTAAAAGCAGGTACGACCTTCCAGAGGATCAACGTGATGACGGCGCTGGCGATGAAGATGATGGCAATCGGATAGATCATCGCAGATTTCATCGCCGCCTTCAGTTTCACCGATTTTTCGATGTAAACGGACAGGCGCTGGAAAATCGTGTCGAGGATGCCGCCTATTTCTCCGGCCGCCACCATGTTCGTGTACAGGTTGTCAAAGACCTTCGGATACTTCGCCATACCCTCGGCCAGGGAGTTGCCGGATTCGACTTCACGCAACACGCCGTTGATGGCTTCGGCAAACTTCTTGTTTTCCTGCTGGCCGCCGAGGATCTGCAGGCACTGCACCATGGGAAGGCCCGAATCGATCATGACCGAGAACTGTTTAGTGAAGATCGACACGTCCTTGGGTGTGGGCGCCCCGCCGAACTCGAGTTCGCTCAGACTGAAGCCCTTCTTCTCTTTGGCCTCGATGAGCATGATGTTGTCCTGCCGCAATGCAACGGCCAGGTCCTGGGCGCTATCTGCGCTTCTCGTTCCGGTGATCTCGTCACCACCACGCTTTCTACCTTTGAAAGTGAAATTTGGCATTGTCCCGTTCCTCTATCGTGCAGTTCCATCGCACGCAACGTGAAATGGCGTCCCGTGCCGCATCAGCTTACCGTCTCCCTGACGACTTCCTCAATGGTCGTCATCTGGTCGCGTACCTTGATCAGGCCGCTCCGACGCAACGTAATCATACCGTGATCGATGGCCAGGCGTCTCAAGTCGATTGCCGTCCCGCCAAGGATGATCGATTCGCGAATCGCATCTGTGAATTCCATGACTTCGTAAATGCCGATCCGACCCTTGTATCCCGTACCCTGGCACAGCTCACACCCAACACCGTGAACGGGTTTGACCCGCTCCGCTTCTTCCGGCGAAAAACCGATTCCACACAGAACTTCGACCGTGGGCTTAGTTTCTTCGGCACTCCCCTTACAAACGCGTCGCACCAGACGTTGCGCACAGATCGCGTGAAGCGAGGTCGCCACGAGAAACGGTTCGATCCCCATGTTGATCAACCGGGAGACCGTACTGGGTGCATCGTTCGTGTGAAGAGTGCTCAGCACGAGATGGCCCGTCAAGGCCGCCTTAATGGAGATCTCCGCCGTCTCGAGGTCCCGAATCTCACCTACAAGGATAATGTTGGGGTCTTGCCGAAGGAAAGAACGAAGTGCGACGGCAAAACCGAGGCCAATCTGTTCCTTGGTCTGAACCTGGTTGATGCCGGGCAAGTTGAATTCGACCGGATCTTCCACGGTGACGATGTTTACATTCGGTCTATTGAGTTTCGTTATCGCCGAATACAGCGTGTTGCTCTTCCCTGCTCCGGTCGGGCCGGTCACGAGCACCATCCCGAAAGGTTGATGAATCGCCTTCTCGAAACGCTCCAGAGACGACGCCTCGAAACCCAGGCGACGCATGTCGAACATCAGGTTTTCGCGATCCAGGAGCCGCATCACTATTTTTTCTCCGAACACCGTCGGAAGGGTGGAAACCCTGAAATCCAATTCTCTTGGTCTATCGCCTACTCGTAACCGGAGCCGGATCCGCCCGTCTTGCGGAAGCCGTTTCTCGGAAATGTCCAGACTTGCCATGATCTTCAGCCGGGACGTGATCGCATCCTTCAATTTCAGCGGAGGACTCATGGCCGTTCGAAGCGTGCCGTCCACACGGAACCGCAAACGCAGTTCCTTTTCGTACGGCTCCACGTGAATGTCGCTCGCTCCTCTCTTGACCGAATCGAGAAGGATCAGATTCACGAGTCGAATGATGGGGGCTTCCCCCGACTGCTTCTCGAGCGAGAGCGGATCGACTTTCTCGTCCTCGTCGACGTCGATCACTTCTACTGCGGTGTCCTCCTCGCCGCTGTCCGACAGATCTTCGAAAACCTGCCTCAATCGCGAGTCATACATAGCCCCGAAATGCTTCTCGATCACCTCCATCAGCTGGGATTCCGAAGCAATCAGAGGTTGAATGCTCAGGCCTGTCATGAACTTCAGCTCGTCCAGAGCAATCACGTTGATCGGGTCGGCCATTGCAATCGTCAACGTCGTCCCCATTCGTGAGAGCGGCAACACCTGGTACTTTTTTGCCACCTCATGGGTCAACAGGTTGGCGATCTCGGGCTCAATCTCGAAATTGGAAAGGTTGATGCAAGGTATGCCGTATTGCTTGGACAGCATGGAGGTGAGGGCGTCCTCGGTAACCAAATCCAGGCGGACCAGACAACTACCCAGACGGCCCCCGTCGGTCCTCTGGGACTCGAGCGCTTCGGCCAGTTGCTCCTGTGAGATCAGGCCCTCGCCGATCAAAATTTCTCCGAGCCTGGACATCCTGCAGGTTCCTGTTTTTCGGCGGATCTAAGCCGTAACCTCTCGGCGGTGAGTCGTGTTGAGGATGAGGCCATACATTTCAAAGACACCCTCCACGAAACCAAACGTGGAGTGCGCCCCGCAAACTGGAGAGTTATTTCCCCAGGATTAGTACAGGCC
>CAZOZZ010000004.1:0-53669 GCA_964584435.1 uncultured Solibacteraceae bacterium
AGTGTCTCTTAGTTTTTTAGGGATCTCTGTCTGAAATGTTCTGACGGGCTACACCATCAAGCCGCAAGATCGTTCTCTGTTGAGTTTGATGCAAACGGTGGACTACGTAGACGAGAACGAATGGAAGTACGGCTACAGCGAACATCAGAAAGCCCAGTAACAGGAATAGCATCGTATGTCTCCTTCTGCGACAGTGGACCCCAGCCGATTTAACGGCCTGGGATCAATCTAGGCGAGCTACGGGCTGGCTGGTCGTGAGGCTGTTACAGTTCTCGCACTGTCACATCACAGCTCTCACCGACCTATCCGGTGAGATTGAGCCCTTTGGAACTGTCGATAAGGAGATTTAATGAACGACTTTCAAACGGGAAGAAGAGACCGGGAACACGCACGGAAGTGAGCGAGTCGATAGGACTTCCGCAGTTCAGTTGGTTGGGGAGTTTTCTTGAGGCCTGGACGCCGAGATGGATGAACGTCAGTTAGTGGTCGTGATGCTTGTGGAAGTACTCGTGATCCGCCCGAGACTTTTCGGCCCCGAGCTTCTTGTTTCGAGCCAGGCCCGATTGGCGAGCCCGCTCCTTTGTGCCGTCGGAACTGACGGCAGGTGCCGAGACCATCTTTTCGACCTCCCGGCTCTCACACTGTGGGCAAAAGGCCTCAGATGACTTCGGCAGGATCAGGTATTCGAAAAGGTGCCCGCATCCCAGGCACTTGTACTCAAAGATCGGCATTCTTGCGACGTCTCCGAAAGATCGATCCAGCGACCGCGAGCAAGTTGTAGGTGTACTCATCTTGTCGCCATCTGGTTCATTGAAATTAGAAGTGCACCTATGATACACCTCAACAAGGCTCGGGAGACACCGTCCACCCGAAACTTCCTTAAACCGAACGATCTAGTCATGCTGAGGCAAGGCGTGGGGAGAAACATGCATACGCGACTTACGATCCTTATGATATCTGCAGTCATGGTGACCGGGGTTCTGTTCGGCGGCACCGCGGAGGCGCAAACCACCGGCGCCCAGACCACAGGCGACTACACGACCGTCTGGAACGGAATATACACGCCTGATCAAGCGCTGCGCGGACAGGACGCGTTCGAGCTCCACTGCCTTCGTTGCCACGAAACAGACATCGACGCTGCAAATCCGGACGCTCGTTTCCGGGGCCACATGTTCATGGAAAGATGGCGAGAGTACGATCTGGTAAGCCTGTACGATTTCATCAGACTCACCATGCCCCGGCGCGATCCCGGAAGTTTGAGCGACGCCACGTACGTCGACATCGTGGCCCACGTCATGATGGTAAACGCTTTTCCACCGGGCCCTCGGGAACTCGACACGGAAGTGCTCCAGAGCATTCAGATCGAAGGAAAAGACGGGCCAATGCCGTTACCGAGCGGGGCTCTGGTGCAATTGGTCGGCTGCCTGAACCAGGACGTTAACGGAGCCTGGATCATAAACAAGGCCAGCGAACCCGCCAGGACGAATTCATCGAACAGGTCAACCGAGGAAGAAATGACGGCCGCGGGCTCGAAGGCACTGGGAAACCAGAGATTTCGCCTGCAGAACATCGAGTTTCTCGGGCAGGAATTCGAACCTGAATCCAAGGTGGGTTACAAGATGCAGACGAAAGGTTATCTGATCAGACAGCCCAATCGGGAACGCATCGACATTACGGCGATGGAATGGACCGGGGCGAGCTGCCGGTAGTCACTGGGCGATGCCCGCTATCCACGGGAAACCCCACCGGTTCAATATGCCCTGAAACACCACGGAGCCTGGCGGCCCCGTGGTGTTTCACGTTACGGCAATTCTTAAAACAAGGTTTTAGCCAGCCGCTCCGCCTTCCGAGGCTCAACGACCTCCGGTGTAAGTGCCCTCGGCTAGAGCAAGAAGCGCATCTTCAATTTCTTTCCAGGACACGGGCTGTAGAACCGATTTCTGCATTCTCCAATCAAGACAAAGCATGTCCGTCGTCTTGCCCGTCAGGCCATCGCGCTGGTAGCCAGAGATTTTGACCCATTGCTGGCCTCCGTTGACCTGAAGCCGGCCGACACAGAACGATTCGTTAAAGGTTCACCCCACGGACGTCGATAAGAAGCTCCAGAAGACCCGCTTAAAAGGCAAGGAGAAGGTGAAATGCGTCGGCCGATATCCATAGAACCTGACATCGAGGCTCTCGTGATGCCCGAGAACCTGCGGATCGCACAGTTGGTGGCGGACGAACGCAAGAAGTGTGAGACGACCGGGCGCGATTTCGAGTATTTCGGGTTTGCCTTTGGTCAGTCGCCGTTTCCCGTACCTTCACCCATCATCCAGGCTCTCAGTGAAGAAGCCGCCAAAGGGCACTACTCCTCAACTCAGGGTATCGCGGAACTACGCGAAGCGATGGCCGGTTTCTATGGTCGGCACCTTGCGATCGCGGTTGACCCGGACGACATTATCCTCGGCTCGGGAACGAAGGACGTCCTGCACACGATCTTCCGAAGCTTGCGGGGAGACGTCGTCATTCCGTCGCCTTCATGGATCGGTTACGCACCCCAGCTCACCATGCTTGGGAAGCGCTTTCACAAGCTTCACCTGGATCCTGCAGACGGTTATCGCCTGAATCCGCTGAAGCTCGACCTGTACCTGAGAGGTTTGGCCGCAAACCAGCACCTGCTCGTACTGAACAATCCACACAATCCGACGGGCGTCGTTTATACCAGGTCGGAACTCGAGACCCTGACCGAGGTGTTCCGCCGCCATGGCACTCTTGTCATCGCAGATGAAATCTACGCGTTGACCACCTACGATATCGGACAGTTCACGAGCATGGCGTCGGTTTATCCAGAAGGCACCTTCGTCACGAACGGTCTGTCGAAAGACCGTTCCGCGGGCGGATACCGGCTTGGAGCCTGCATTCTGCCCGCGGATCCATCCGGCAAGCTTCGCGATACCTTCATCAAGGTCGCAGCGACAGCCAACACCAACGTGTCGACACCGATTCAGCACGCCGCCGTCACGGCATACCGGCCCAACTCCGAAATTGAGGAATACTTCAAGATCACGCGCAACATCCACAGGATCATGGGGGAGTTCATGAGCGGTGAAGTCCGGAAGATTGACGGCATTCAAACGACCGATCCCGCGGGCGGTTTCTACTTCTACGCCGACTTCAATGAGCGGGCGGAAGAACTACGGATCCACGGGGTTGAAAACTCCAACCAGCTCGGCCGTTCAATGCTGGAAAGCCCGTTTCGCATCGCAACCGTCACTAGTGATGCGGTCATGCTCGATGCGAATGACTTCGGGGCCCGCTTTGCCTTTGTGGACTACGACGGCCAGGCGGCGTATGAGGACTACCGGAAACACGTTCCTTCAAGGGAAGAAGAGGACTCCTTCGTCCAGAGAAACGCTCCGAGGCTCGTCGAAGGAGTGAACGTGCTCCAGCGTTACATGCATGAAATGAGCCGGGGGCCAGAACTCCGGCGCACCGCCTGAAGAAGTTCCTTTCCGTCCTCACACGAACACGATCCACATCGTCATCCTTACATTTCCTATTGACACCATGGCCCGTGGTAAGCGATAAATAATCTCGACAGAGATACAACGGCGTATCACTTGACTTGACGATGAAGTCTTCGGGAATGGGTCCCGAGGGCTTTTTTTGTCTTTGACAGCGAAGTCTCGGACTGACAACGACGTCCCCCGGCATGGCGATTCGAAGCCCGGCTGGTGGGCGTTTTTTCGTTTCCAGGGAGAAATGCAATGAAAGTGATGATCCGGTTCGCATTCTGTTTTGTGTCTTTGTTCGTACTCGTTTCCCCGGCCGTGGCTCAAGACAGCCCTTATTCAGCTTCCGGGGATATCGCCACGGTCAGCAAATACATATGGCGCGGACAGCGTCTGACTAATGATTGGAGCGTGCAGCCTTCCGCGACGTTTGGCGCCGGCGGCCTGTCCGCTAACATTTGGGGCAACATGGACCTGACGGCTGTCAACGAGGGCGATTCGTTGTTTCTCCCGGAGAACCCCGCTGCGCCCGCTGGGGGACACAACGGTCTGCAGGGCAAGTTCTCAGAGGTTGATTACACTTTCTCGTTTGCCCACGCGTTCAGCGGCGCTTCCATCGACATGGGAGCAATTGTTTACACGTTTCCCGAGCGTTCAGCGGCGCTTCCGGCAACAACCGAAATTTACGGCGGCCTGACATTCGATAACGTTCCGCTGGCCCCGAGCGCGACGATCTACGTGGACGTCGATGAAACCAGAGCCGGAGGCGGAGACATGGGTGCCTACTTCCTTCTGTCAGCTTCCCACTCGCTTCCGTTGAGCCATCCCCTTCTCGGCGGCCTCGACTTCTCGGCGACGTTGGGTTTTGCAAATTCCGGTTTTGGCTCGTTCTATTACGGCAAACAAAAGGCCGGGGCGCACGATGCGAGTGTCACCATTGCGCTCCCCTTCAGTCTGGGAGAAAGCTGGTCGGCCAGCGCGTTCGTAACATACAGCGGCCTGATCGGAGACTTCCGCAAGTATCAGTTCCAGGATCCCCGCGAAGTACACCGTGGAACCGCCGGCTTGCCGGAAAGCTACGCGGACACCGTCTGGGGTGGATTCAGCCTGAACCTCAATTTCTAGAAACTTCGTATGAAATCGATTGGTTAATCAACCTCTAAACAGGAAGGAAAAGTAATGTTCATCAGACTATTGAGTAAAGCAGCGGTACTGCTGCTTTTGTTCGGGTGGCTGAGTCCTCTGGTACATGCCCAGGAAGTGACCGCCGCCGATGTGATGTTCACCGTGAACAACACCTGGATGATGGTCGCGACTTTTCTCGTCTTCATAATGCACCTGGGTTTTGCATGCCTGGAGGCAGGACTGGTGCAGGCGAAGAACACGGTCAACATTCTGTTCAAGAACACGCTCGTCGTGGCGCTGGGTCTGCTGACCTACGCCATCGTGGGTTTCAACCTCATGTATCCCGGTGACCTCTGGATACTGGGCAAGGTGCTGGGCTTCGGAGGTTTCGGAATCGCCGCTCCCGAAGGCGCCGCCGGATTGATCGATTACGCGGGTGGCAATTACACCTATTGGACGGACTTCCTGTTTCAGGGCATGTTCGCGGCCACTGGCGCAACGATCGTTTCGGGTGCCGTCGCCGGCAGGATCAAGCTAAAGAGTTTCCTGGCGTTCACGGTCGTTTTCGTAGGCCTCGTCTACCCCTTCGTCGGAAGTTGGAAATGGGGCGGTGGCTGGCTCGACGGAATGGGGTTCTATGATTTTGCCGGTTCAACTCTCGTCCACTCCGTCGGTGGCTGGGGCGCCCTGGCCGGCGTCATACTGCTCGGCCCACGGATGGGCAAGTATGTCGGCAAGACAGTCAACGCCCTGCCCGGGTCAAACATGCCGCTGGCGACCATCGGGGTGTTCCTCCTGTGGCTGGGGTGGTTTGGCTTCAATGGCGGGTCGGTCCTGTCCGCCGATCCCGGCGCTGTTTCCTTTACCCTCGTGACAACATGCCTGGCGGCAGCGGCCGGCATTGTGGCGGCCTACATTACTTCCGAAATCATGCAGAAAGAGCCCGATCTTTCGATGGTCCTGAACGGTTGCCTGGCCGGTCTGGTCGGAATCACGGCCGGTGCAGACACCGTTTCGGTATTGTCATCGATCATCATCGGACTCATAGCCGGCGTGCTGGTGGTCCTGGCGGTTATCACGATTGACACCAAGCTCAGACTCGACGACCCGGTGGGCGCCCTTTCCGTCCATCTGGTTTGCGGGATATGGGGCACCCTGGCGGTCGGCATCTTCAGCACCAATCCGGAACACAGCTTCGTCACCCAGTTGATCGGCGTCGCGGCGTACGGTGCGGTTGTGTTTCCCGTGGCTCTCGCCATCTTCTTTGTCGTGAAGACGGCGATGGGTATCCGCGTGTCCAGCGACGAGGAAATGAAAGGATTGGATATCGGTGAACACGGAATGGAGGCCTATCCAGGTTTTCAGGTTTTCGTGAACGAGTGAGTCGATCAGCGGCCGGAAGAAACTCGAATGCCTGCCGGGTTCACGCCGGCCTGACAGAAAGGAAGGGAGAAAATGAAACTCATTATTGCGATGGTCCAGCCGCACAAGCTGACCGATGTCAAACAGGCGTTGTTTGACGCCGACATCCACAAAATGACCGTAACAACAGCCGTCGGGTCCGGTTCGCAGAAAGGGTATCAGGAGACTTATCGCGGTGTTATCCACACGATCAACCTGTTGAAGAAAGTCCGGATCGAGATTGGCGTTAACGACGAATTCGTCGAACCGACCATCGAGGCGATCGTCAAGGGAGCTCGAACGGGTAAGATCGGCGACGGAAAGATCTTCATACTTGATCTGCCCGACAGCATTCGGATCCGAACCGGCGAACGGGGCACTGCCGCAATCGGATAAGTCAGCTAATGGACGGAGGGTCTCGAACCTTTCCCTGATAACGTTGCCCTGCCGACCAGAGAGGTCTCACGACACATGGCGTGAGGCCTCTCTCGGTTGGATCAGCCACTCCAGTCGACTACTCCCAACAGCACTGATAACACCCGCTCAGTCCAGGTTCTGGTACGCCCGCAGAGTCAAGAACTCTTCCAACTCGTCGTTCGAAGTAATCTGATCGAAAAGCTTTCCTGCAAGCTCGTACTTGCCGGCGTTCCAGGCGTCTTCCCCGACGGTCTCACGTACCCTCGCCAACTCCTCGGCCAGGATCTCGCGAAACAGGTCCAGCGTCACCTTCCGCCCGTCGGTCAGGATCCCTTTGGGATGCCGGACCCATTGCCAGACCTGCGTTCTGGAGATTTCCGCGGTCGCGGCATCTTCCATGAGGTTGTAGAGCGGAACGCAACCGTTGCCTCCGAGCCATGCTGCCATGTACAGGACGCCGACGTTGATGTTGGTCCTCAAGCCCTCCTCGGTGATGGTGCCTTCCGGGACTGCCAACAGATCTTCCGCCGCAACGTGAACATCTTCTCTTAACTTGTCGATCTGGTTCGGACGATCTCCCAGAACCGCATCGAATTCCTTCATTGCAGTCGCTACGAGTCCGGGGTGGGCCACCCAGGTTCCGTCGTGGCCGTCGGTGGCTTCGCGTTCCTTGTCGGCTCGCACCCTTGACAATGCCGCTTCGTTGGCCTCCGGGTTGTTCTTGATCGGGATCTGCGGTGCCATGCCACCCATCGCGGGTGCGCCCCTCCGATGGCACGTCTTGATGGCCAACTGCGAGTAGGAACGCAGGAAGTGCTGAGTCATTGTCACTTCGGCCCGGTTCGGCAGGATGAACTCCGGGTTCTTCTGGAGGCGCTTGATGAAGCTGAAGATGTAGTCCCAGCGGCCGCAGTTGAGCCCGGCGCTGTGCTCTCGAAGCTCGTAGAGAATCTCATCCATTTCGAAGGCTGCCAGGATCGTCTCGATCAGGACGGTCGCCTTGATCGTTCCCTGTGGTACGCCGAGACTGTCCTGGGCAGTGACAAAGATGTCGTTCCAGAGCCGGGCTTCCAGGTGGTTTTCCATCTTCGGAAGATAGAAGTAGGGACCCGTTCCATTCTCCTTGAGCTTTCGGTGATTGTGAAAAAAGTACAGGGCGAAGTCCATGATCCCGCCCGAGATCTGTTCGCCATCGAGCTCTACGTTCTTCTCCGGCAGATGCCAGCCACGCGGCCGGACCAGAAGGACGGCGGTTTCGTCATTCAGCTTGTAGAACTTGCCGTTCGGAGCCGTGTAAGTGATCGTGCCGTCAATCGCGTCGCGAAGGTTGATGTGCCCCTGGATGGTGGCTTCCCAGGTGGGCGAATGCGAGTCCTCAAAATCCGACATGAAGACCTTGGCACCGGAATTGAGGGCGTTGATGACCATCTTGCGTTCGACCGGGCCCGTTATTTCCACACGGCGTTCCAGCAGGTCGGCCGGCAACGGCGCAATCTTCCACTCGGATTTACGAATCTCCTCAGTCTCCGGCAGGAAATGCGGGAGTTTTCCGGCATCCAGGTCGGCTTGAACAGCTCGCCTGCGATCGAGCAACTCCCGGCGTCGGCCCTCATACTTGCGGCAAAGCATCGCAACGAACCGAAGTGCATCAGGTGTAAGGATTTCGGCAAACTCTTCAGACACAGGCGCGTTGATCTGAACACCGCCGATCTTGAGAGACTGTGCATTTGACATGGAGAAGCTCCTCGAACCAAACGAAAAGTAGGATCAAGGAGGATAGCAGTCCGAAGGGATCATCAGCAAGTTATGAGGACATCTTGGGGATGGGAGAACAACCCTCTCGTTTCGGAAGGATGCCTTTGTGTTGTGCAGATGGTCGTACGCCGGACCGGCAGGTAGTTGTTCTTTCGGGGTCCGGACCCGTGTATTCTGAGCGCTTCCAATGCAAGGAGGAAAGCGCCGTTTGGACGTCCACCTGATCGACGGTACATACGAGTTATTTCGGCACTTCTTCGCCGTACCATCATCGAAGGATGAGACCGGCAACGAGATCGGTGCGGTTCGAGGCGTGCTAGGCTCCGTCATCGGAATGATCGAGACCGGGGCCACACACCTGGGTGTCGCGACCGATCATGTGATCGAATCGTTTCGCAACGATTTGTACGAAGGCTACAAGACCGGCGAAGGTATCGATCCGGACCTCCGTTCCCAATTCGTTCCACTGGAAGAAGCACTCAGGGCGCTTGGAGTTGTCGTCTGGCCCATGGTGGAGGAGGAAGCCGATGATGCACTTGCTGCCGCCGCACGGAAAGCGTCCTTGGATGATCGAGTCGATCGCGTCCTCATCTGCACGCCGGACAAGGACCTCTGCCAGTGTGTGGTCGGCGATCGCATCGTCCAACTCGATCGGAGAAAGAACCTGATCCGCACCGCCGACGGGGTACGCGAAAAGTTTGGGGTCGCAGCCGAATCCATTCCGGACTACCTCGCCCTGGTCGGCGACAGTGCGGACGGGTTTCCTGGCCTGGGCGGATGGGGCGCGAAATCAACGGGTATCGTGCTTGGGCACTACGCCCACCTTGAAGACATCCCCAAAGACCCCGACACCTGGCACGTGAGGGTTCGAAGCGCCGGCAGACTTTCGGCCACTCTGTCGGAACAATGGGAACTGGCTCTTCTCTTTCGCGATCTGGCCACCTTGCGCACCAACATACCGGTCTTCGATTCCGTCGATCGACTCCGATGGGAAGGTCCGGACCCGGGACTCGAACAGATCTGCAATCAGATGAACGCGACAGCCCTGTGGGAGCGGGTTCGAACCCTCTCGGGCAGAAACGCGGGTGAATCGTGATTGCTAAGACGCTAGCCCGTCTAGCTCTGGAGGAAAGATTATGAAGGCACGAACGAAGAAGAAGGCAATCGAAGTAGACAAGATGCTCCGAAAGCCGGGTGACATCGCGCGTTTCGCGAAATAGCACTTCCAAGGCTCGAAGTCGGTCAGGACCGGCTTCGAGTTTCGTTGAAGTGATTGCGCCCCTGACGGGAAAGAAGAGCCCAACACACGTAGATTCCACTCATCGTGCCGAATCACAATGCCAGAGACGGTATCCCCAGAACGGGACACGTGGCGGCACGAATAACACGTTCGGCCGTCGCCCCCACCAGAGCCCGCTCCAGCATTCCCTTGCCGTGAATGTTCATCACGACCAGGTCCACGCTCTCGGCGTCTATGACATCCAGAATCTTGCGGTACGGGTCGCCTTTCTCAACCCGGCATGCCAGGTTCGAGGCGTCAGGGGGAACAAGACCGTTGAGCTGTACCATGATCGCTTCACGATCGACCTCCTGGGAATGGCTGGTCACATGCAGAAGGGTAACGGTCGCCGATGAGCCTTCCGACATAGACCGCGCATAGGAAATCGGCACCTCGGTTCCGCCGGAGAAATCCGTGGTCACCAGAACGTTTCGGACGTGCTCGAGCGGTCGAGAGCCATCGCCGACATCGGAGGTTGTCAGGATCGGGACCGACGAGCGCCGTAACATCCGTTCGGTCACCGAGCCGAGGAACCATCGTTCGAACCCCCTGCGGCCGTGAGTTCCCATCACAACGAGATCTGCTCCAACGGAAGCGACTGCGGAGTTGATCTCGCGCTCGATCTCTCCCGCTCTCAGGGACGTTTCGACACGGACACCCGTAGACGTCGTTTCCTTCTCCAACTTCGCCATCTCCCGTACAGCCGCAACTTCGCGAGCCTCGTGGGAAGGCGCCTCCAGCGAAGCGGCATAAGTGGTAGATACTGGAATCGGAACAACGTGCAGGATGTGGAGCAGAGCGCCGTATTTCCGCGATACAGATGCGGCATACTTGAGCGCTGTTCTCGAACCCGGGAAAAAGTCAACAGGGCAAAGAACGTTATTAATCAGAGTCATTTTTGCCTCCTACGAATAATTGCAGGTGACACCTTCATTGTAGCGCGTGACACGACCGCGGGCGAGCAAAGACCGGCACACTCATACGACCGAAGATAACCGGAAGAAAAGAGTTCAACACGAAGACACGAAGGCAACGAAGACACACGAAGAAGAACTATTATCTTTTCCTCCTTCGTGATCTTCGTGTCTTCGTGTTGAAAACAATGTCGCGGGTTCGGGGTGTCAGCCGAGGACGGCCAACAGGAAGCCTGCGGCGACGGCGGAACCGATGACGCCCGCGACATTCGGGCCCA
This sequence comes from uncultured Solibacteraceae bacterium, assembly GCA_964584435.1. Classification (GTDB taxonomy): domain Bacteria; phylum Acidobacteriota; class Terriglobia; order 20CM-2-55-15; family 20CM-2-55-15; genus CAZOZZ01. The sequence goes on from CAZOZZ010000004.1 coordinate 10,664, forward strand.
TGGCGTGCATCAGTAGATGGTTGTGGTGGTTGGACTCAAGGCCAACCTTGTTGACGACACGGGCAGCCATCGGGACCGCCGACACACCCGCCGCACCGATCAGAGGATTCACCCTGCCCGCGGTCAACCGATGCATGGCTTTTCCCATCAGGGCACCCGACGCGGTCCCGACGGCAAAGGCGATGAGGCCGATCGAAAGAATCCCGATGGTCTCCGCGGTCAGGAACTCTTCGGAATGCAGTTTGGAACCCACCGCCAGACCGAGGAAAATCGTCACGGTGTTGATGATCTCGTTCTGCGTCGACTTCGTCAAACGGTCCACCACCCCACTCTCTTTCAGCAGATTACCAAAGACGAGCATGCCGATCAGGGGTGAAGCGGTCGGCAGCAGGACGACGACCAGGAAAAGGACCGTGAACGGAAAAAGGATGCGTTCCAGCCGTGACACGGGCCGCAGTTGCTGCATCACGACCGATCGTTCCGACTCGGTAGTCAGCAGCCTCATGATCGGCGGCTGAATTATCGGAACCAGCGCCATGTACGAGTACGCGGCCACCGCGATTGCGCCAAGCAAGGTCGGGCTCAACCGGGACGCCAGAAAGATTGCGGTTGGGCCGTCCGCGCCTCCGATGATGCCAATCGCAGCAGCATCCGTAAGAGAAAACTCCAGGCCCGGAATCACGTTCATCGCCAGGGCACCGAGCAAGGTTGTGAAGATGCCGAACTGCGCCGCCGCTCCGAGCAACAGTGTCGGCGGGTTGGCAATGAGCGCACCAAAGTCCGTGTGCGCACCTATCCCCATGAAGATCAATAAGGGAAACACTCCGGTCTCGACACCGACCGAATACAGTTGCCCCAGCAGACCCCCGGGTCCACTGATTCCGGCGACGGGAATGTTGCTGAGGATCGCACCGAATCCGATTGGGATCAGCAGGAGCGGTTCGAACTTCTTCGCGATCGCAAGATAGATCAAGACTCCACCAACTCCGATCATCACGATCTGACCCAACTCGAAATGAGCGAGACCGGTCGTGCCCCACAGTTTTGAAAGAAGGCTTGTGTCCACGCTGTTACTCAGGCGAGGTAGAGAAGGGCGGCCCCGTTCTGGACCGAATCACCTTCGCGGACGGGTATGGAAGCCACACGGCCCGCACGCGCGGCGCGAACCTCGGTCTCCATCTTCATGGCTTCAAGAATGAGGACGACGTCTCCGGACTGGACCTGCTGGCCCTCCTGAACTTCGACGCGGAAGACTGTTCCTGTCAGAGGTGACGCCAGCGGCTCTCCCTGGACGACCGGTGTTGGCGCTGCCGGGGCGGGTGATGGAGCAGCAGGCTGGACGGAAGTAACCGTTCCTTCCGGTGCGACTTCAACCTCATAATTGTTGCCGTTGACGGACACGCGATAACGCGCGGGATGGCTCGTAACAGGCGGCCCGGAAGAGCCGTTGGATCCGCTTTCGGCGGGTGAAACGCCGGCCGGAGACGCCGGCGTAATCGTCTCGGTTTCCAACCAGGGAAGGGGCTCGAAGGCGTCTGGATCGTCCCTGTTCTTCAAGAAACGTAGACCGACTTGCGGGAAGAGCGCGTAGATCAGAACGTCCTCGATCGGATTGGCGGCTCGGCGAATGCCCTCTTCGGCGGCAATGCGGTCCAGTTCTCCTCCGAGGCGGTCGATCTCCGGAGAGATCAGGTCCGCCGGACGACAGGTGACCGGATTGTCTCCGTTCAGCACGCGTTTGGCGAGGGCTGCATTCACGGGCGCGGGTGTACGCCCGTACTCCCCCTTGAGAAGCGCGGACGTTTCCCTTGTGATGCTCCCGTAGCGCTCGCCGCCGAGAATGTTAACGATAGATTGCGTCCCCACGATCTGGGACGTGGGCGTGACGAGAGGAACCAGACCCAGGTCTTCCCGAACCCGCGGCATCTCCTCGAGCACCTCATCGATTCGGTCGGTAGCATCCTGTTGGCAGAGCTGATTCTCCATGTTCGTCAACATGCCGCCCGGAACCTGTGCGATCAGGATCCGCGAATCCACACCGCGGAGCGAGCCTTCAAACTTGGCATACTTCTTGCGGACCTCGCGGAAATAACCCGCAATTTCCTCGAGCGACCTCAGGTCGAGGCCAGTGTCACGGTCGGTATCCTGAAGGATACCGACCAGCGATTCGGTCGCCGGATGTCCGTAGGTGTGGCTCATCGAAGAGATCGCGGTGTCGGCGATGTCCAGCCCCGCTTCGATCGACTTGACGAGCGCTGAGGTACTCATCCCCGTGGTGGCGTGACAGTGCATGGCAATCGGAACCGACACCGACTCCTTGAGCCGGGACACAATCTCGAATGCGACATACGGCTTCAGCAAACCGGCCATGTCCTTAATACAAATGGAGTGACAACCCATATCTTCGAGTTGCTTCCCCATGTCAACCCACATGTCGGCGGTGTGGACCGGGCTGATGGTATAGGAAATCGTTCCCTGAGCATGCTTGCCGACCTTGAGAGTCGCCGACACTGCCTCCTGGAGGTTCCTTATGTCGTTCATCGCATCGAAGATGCGGAAGACATCCATACCGTTGTCGGCAGCCGTCTCGACGAAAGCGTCCACGACGTCGTCCGCGTAATGCCGGTAGCCCAGGATGTTCTGACCACGCAGCAACATCTGCATTCTGGTATTGGGCATCGCCTTTCGGAAAAGGCGCAGCCGCTCCCAGGGGTCTTCTCCCAGAAAACGAATACAGGCATCGAACGTTGCCCCGCCCCATACTTCGGCCGACCACAGGCCGACTTTGTCCAGCCTGTCGCAGACGGGAAGCATGTCGTCGATCCGCATGCGGGTCGCCAGCAGCGACTGGGGAGCGTCCCGAAGGACGACATCCGTAATGCCTAAAGGGTTCTTCATTCTCTCTCCCTCGGCGGCTGCTGTTTGCGACTGCCCACTCCCGCCCGATGAGCATGAATCGATGCGGTAATCGCTGCGATCAACTCCGGGTCATTGCCGACGAACGGGGGAGGGGCAGGCTCCATCACCGGCTCGGGAAACATGGCTGCCAGTCGGGACATTACCTTGATCGCCAGGACCAGCAGACCCAGCAGCGAAAACACGACGCCCATTCCCACCAGCATGAGCTCGATTCCCTGTCTCAGTAGATCTTCCATCTCTAGCGTGCCCGCACAGACACACCTGCGCGAGGCTTGACAGGAGTGTTTCCTTTCGAATTTGTCGGGAAGGCACATATTAGCACAAGCAAGGTACAAGTCATCGATAACTGCCTTTACTCAAAGGATTCTCCGAACGCGCAAGAACTCCCAAAAAAAACCGCCTGGACGCAACAACGGGCAACCCCATCCACTTCTGAATGAAGTTGCCCGTCGTACCGAACAGACAAAGCATACCCGGCCGGAACTCGCCGGATACCCCTTATCGAAACTAGACCCAGCTGATGCTCTTGTACTCCGGAACACCCGTCACGTGGTCCTTGAACATATGGCCACGGACATGGCCCTTGGCCATGGTTTTTTCCGCACCCATCATCCAGGCCAGCGTGGGAGCCATATCCATACGGTTGACTATATCCTTAATCTTGGCGCCCTCCTTGAAGTCCGGACCGTACCAGACACTGGCAGGCCGGTGCGCGTAGTAGTAACCGTCAGAGTGATGGATCTCGCCATACAGGTTCACCTCGTCATCACGTCCGGTTTCCGGCCGGATGACGATTGCGGTGTTCGTGCTGAAATACGGATCGTTCCGTACGAAGTCGTAGATCTGGCCGATCATTTCGTCGGTCGACTTTGCGACATCGGAATAATCCAGGTAGCCCGTTTCATCCCGCAGATACCCACCGGCACCGTGTCCGGTGTCGTGCGCAACCATCTGCACGGCAATGATCCGCGGCTTGAACTCCTGTAGAACATGGGGCACCAATGCCAGCGCATGGCCTTCCTGCATGTGCGGTGTGCGGTCCGGATACGGGATCTCGAGCTTCGGCTCCCAGCTTCTTTTTTCGAGGACACCGCCAACGAAGCCTTCGATCTGTTTCAACTCCTCGGAGTTCAAACCCATGTCGGCTGTGAACTGCTGCTTGACGATATCGGCCGGTGACATGTCCTGGCCGTCAAAGAATGCATCGTGCGCCTGGAGACTGGCTCCCCGGCTCTCGACTCCGAAGTCCGGATGCGACGTGTAGTACTTCCGATGGAAGCGCCACTGACGATAATAAGACACCGGGTTGACGTACCAGTAGTTGCTCGCCTTGTCGCCGTTCGCCTTTCGGGCGTAATGCATGAAGGTCGGGAACATCGGTTGATCGCTGGAAACATCCAGTCCTGTGAGGTACTCGGTAAACATGTAGCCGTGGTTGGAGACATGCGTTCCGTGATCCTCTTCGAACACTGCCGACTTCTCCAGCAACGGACGGATCTTAACGGCGATGTCGTCGCGTTCGTAGTACTCCATCTTCCGCGCACCGTTGCCGTTCATAATCAGGATGATGTGTTTGGTCTTGAGGCCATGATCGGAGCCACCCTGCGCCCACGCCTCGGGACCAAGTTTTCCCATAGCCGCCAGACCGACACCGGCGCTGCCTACACCTTTTAGAAATCCACGTCTATTCATGATTTCTCCTTACTTCTTCGAGCCTTGTTGTTGCGAATAATTAATCAGCTATAAGAACTAACTCCGCTTCCTATGGAACGTGGCAATTCAAGCAGGCGCCACGCGGCGGATGCGGTGGAATCATATCGGTTCGCCGGAGAGTCGGAACCGTGCCGGATCCGGACCTGCGTACGCGGTCCGTGTAGCCGGTGTTCCCAAAAGCTCCGTCTTCCAGATCGGATTCAGAGAACAACACCTGAACCGTCTCTATCTCTACGTAGTCCCTGGAGATCATGTCCATGTAGTTGTTGGCCAGGTCCCGGGCAATGACACGCTTAACGGTCCACCAGCCAGGTTCATCCAACGGGTGGGTCGTGAACGTGCCTTCGTAGATGTTTTCCTGAACATCGTAGGCTGGTTTGATCAAGACATCCGGCTTCGCCTTCGGTGTTAAGGACACCCGGCGCTTGTCGATCGAGTTCGGGCTGTGGATCGTTACCGTGATGTTGTCCACGCCTGAAAGGTTATCCGTTATGACGGCTCTCAGCGTGACGCCTTCTCCGGGCTGGGCAGAACGCTTGTCGATCGAAAGCGTGATCAACTGGGGAGGCGTAAGGTCTTCCCTGTCCGCGATTATGCTGATCCGCTGTTCTCCGAGCGCCTCGTTGCTGTTCGGAAACGCGGTTCTCTGGTTTCGAGCCCGGTCCCGCAGGCGAATGCGTGCCACCCGGTACTCGCCGCCTTCATAGTAGGGGTTCAAACGAAAGTACCCGACCATCGCATTCGGATGGTTTTCCTGGTCGAGAAGCGGGCTCAACACGATATCGCTATAGAGGTTGCGTTCCGGAGAAGCCAGGGTGACGGTTACCTCGTCCACACCGGAACCCGCATCTTCAACCTCCGCATAGACCGGGATCAGGTCGGTGATCTTCGCCTGAAGCGGTTGTTGCGGCCTGGAGCCGTCGAGCGAGCCCAGGACGAACTTCGTCAGAGCCGGCGGCGTCAGGTCATAGTTCGGATTGTCCTCAACCTCGAAGGAAAGCGAGTTCCGATCCATCACAGGATGGTAATCCGACCGGAAGGACTTTCCGTGACCGAGTTGGTTGTTGAGGTTCTGGATCGCGAGTGGGAAATAGGTCCCACCTGGATTCCACTCGGGAACCGTGCCGACAGCTTCCCAGGTCTCCCAGAGCATACCGTCGTCTCTTTCCTCGGTGCTCAGGGCCCTGGCCATTCGGAGAGTCATCCGCGTGTCGCGGCCATCGATACCCTCGTACATCATGGAATTGGGGTTCACCGGCACCCTGCTTCGAATCAGAATCCGAACCTTGACGGTGTCGCCGATCTTGACCTGCTTTGGAGTCAGCAACTCCATTTCCATGATCTGCGGCGAAATGTGGTAGCCCCTCAGGTTGGCAGCATCCACCCTGCGATCGGCGTTGGACATAAATTCGTCGGGAATCCATTCCGACTCCGGCCTCTCGTCAAAGTAAAACTCCATGAGGTTTGGAGCCTTGGCGATCTTGCCTGTGCTGTGCCCGGTGTTAAGAATGTCGGCTTGCTCGACGCGGTTCGTCAGCGGCACTTTCTGCTGCTGGGCCACGATCGGCATTGCGATCACCACGGCGACCAACAACACGAGCGCTACGTGCCATGGGGTACGACCAGATTTCATAGGATTCCTCCTGGGTCCGTCTAAAAGAACAGTCTGACCATTAAAGGCCAATTATACGAGCGTAAGTATATCCCAAGAACGGACTGAACACAGGCAAAATGGGAAAGAAAATCGATGTGGAAATCAGGCGTCTCGGACGAGTCGAAGCCCCAATTTGGAATGCTCACAACCTATTGAAACGCTGGACCTTACAGAAAGATAATCAGAAGAGAAGCTTCAGGCCAAGCTGTGCTTGAAAGGGAGTCAATACCGCACGTGCTTTTCGGAAAGTTGATGACTGCTCGTTTCCGTTGAAATTCGACAGGTTTGCTGTGTTCAAAATGTTGAACATTTCCCACAGGATTTCGACTTTCCGGGTGTCGTCGAAGGAGAACTTCTTCGATAGGCGCAGGTCCATCTGGAAGTACCTGTCTCCTCTCAAGGCGTTGTACCGAACTCCTGCCGGGCGGTCGTTCCTGATGAAATCGAGGTTGTCATCCCTGCCGGTCGTGTGGTCGTACGGCGGTGCACTGTTGGCCGTGACGATCGACGACACATTGAATTCGTAAGGGAGTGTGTAGATGACGTTAGCGGTGAACCGGTGCCGCACGTCGTTTTCCAGGGGGCCCAAATCCAGACTGTTGAACTTGTCGGCTGCGTCAACTGGCTGGGCGGGCCCGAAGTTCGCGCCGGAGAACTGCTTCGCGTCACCGATGGTGTAACCTGCAAGGAAACCCAGTCTGTGGGCGAACCTCCGCTCCAATCGCAGCGACAGGGTATTGATGTGGATTCGATTCCCATGGTCCAGGGACAGGCGCATACGCAAGCATTCGGAAACTCCTGCCAATTTGAGCTTCTCGCCCAACGGGCACACACGCGTTCCTCCTGTCTGGCTCAACGGAAGCGGCGCGTTCACATTACGATTCATGCCAAACTTCAAGCCCAGCATGTGCGTAAAATCCGCGGAAAACGCGATGTCCGGTGTGATCGCGTACTGAAAACCACCGCTACTCTGCTGCATGTAGGGGGTGTTCCCGGTCGGGCTGGGAACCGACGGGCGCCCGCTGGCGAGGGCGGGAAGCTGGGCGGCGTTCGGTATGAGCGGGAAGAAATCCGGGTTCGAAACCTGGACGCTCTGGGTGATCAGACCGTTGTAACCGAAAACGGTTCCCCTCAGCGTGATCGTGTTGATCCGGTCGTGGAAGATCCCGTAGCTTGCGCGAACGACGGCCTTGCCCGTTCCAAGCACGTCCCAGGAAAACCCGAAACGCGGCGACAGGTCCAGCGTGTCGTTGGGCGCCGGGCGCCAGTTCTGAACACCAAGGCCGCCGGCCTGGCCCACCGCCACGGCAAGCCAGACGTCCTCGGGATGATCGCGGGAGAAACCGGGTTGTTCGAAGGGGTCGGGACCTCCGATGTCGCCCGCGAACCGGCGGAGGTCGTAACGCAAGCCCACATTGAGCGTGAAGTTCGACCTGACGCGCCAGGTGTCGTTCAAGAAGAAGGCGTACATATCAACATCGCGACTCATGCTGGCGATCGTCGGGTCCGGGGTTTCTCCCCGGGCAAAGCGCAAGTTGAAACTGGCCGTGTAGCGCGCCGGTTTTCCAAACTCCGCACAGGTGATTTCTTCGCACGTGAACAGGTAAGACCCGTTGAACCTGTTGTTCGAATCGACCAGCGCCCGAACGTCATTCATCTCGGCGCCCCACTTGAAACTGTGGTTGCCGAACTGATGACTCATCGTATTGGCGAAGATCCAGTTCTTCTGAATTCGACCCTGAGGCACGCTGTCCGAGGTCCCGATCTCCACCGAAGGAAACACAAGCGTGGGAAGGAATTTCGTCGAACCTCCGGGCGCGCTTCGAAAAAGTCGTTGGATAGAGCGGTTGAGACGAAACTCGTTGACGATGCCCGTTCCAATCAATGACGTCAGGTTTGCCGACGCAAAATAAGAACTGCTGAGATCGTCGAAGCCCCCGTCGGCCGCAATCGACGAGTTCACATCCTTGCTGAATTCGTCGTTGTCGTCGTAGAGATACGTCAGGTTCAGCGTGTTGGACGGGTTGAGGTTGAAGCTGAACTTCCCGACGGTGTTGATCTCTTCTCTGTTCTGAGGAACTACGCGGCTGGTGTCATATCCCAGGTTGAGCGCGTTGACGAACGGTTCCACATCTTCCGGGATTGCAACTTCGGTACTCGTGTCCTGAACCTGCCGCTCGAACGACCCAAAGAAGAATGCACGGTCGCGAACGATCGGCCCGCCAATCGTCCCGCCGAACTGCTGTTTCCTTCGCTCGGGTGGCTGTGAGATCGGGCTTGCCACGCCGTTGCGGACCGCAAAGGGTGGCTTGTCGAACGAATCGTCTCGCAGGAAATAGAAACCGCTCCCTTGGGGATCGTTCCCACCCGACTTGATCACGACGTTGACGGCCCCGGAAGCCGTTCGGCCAAACTCGGCCGAGTAGCCCGCCGACATCACCTGGAATTCCTGAATCGCTTCCTGGCCCAGGCGCGTTCGTGTGGAGGGGGAAATGTTCGTCCCGCCCGTCGTCACCTCGTCGTTGAAATCGACGCCTTCCAGCCAGATACTTTTGTATTGCTCTCCCATGCCGAAGAAGCTGACCGAATCGGTTGTGTCCCTTCGAACAGACGACTGATCCAGCGTGACGCCCGGCGCCAGCAGCATCAGATCCATGAAGTTGCGGTTGCGGAGGGGCAGTTCCTCGACGCGCTGGTTGTCGATGACGGTCCGGATCGTGGTCTCGGTCGTCTGCACCAGTGGCGCAATCTCAGTCACGGTGATCGATTCGTTGACCTGCCCGACCTCCAGCTGAAAGTCAACCTTCACTTCGCCCGCCACGGGAAGGACGACTCCGGGTCGTGTCACAGTTCGGAACCCGCTGAGCTCCACCGTCACGGTGTATCGGTCCGGTGCGAGTCCGCTGAGGCGGAAAGAGCCTGTTTGATTCGTGACGGTTTCGCGAGAGGCACCTGTTCGTTCGTTCAAGGCACGGACCGTCGCACGCGGAAGGGCTGCGCCGGACGAGTCGGAAGCGTCGCCGAGAATCGAGCCTGTAGTCGATTGAGCCAGGGCAACGGGAAGTAGTGTCAGGACGACGATCGCTGTTAGGAAAACGCCGCTAAGACGATGTATTGGAATCCTGAGGAGCACAGCAGGTTGAATTATAGAATGTGCGGTCACAGACCGCACCTACAGTTTTGGTGGTGGCGGTCCTGTCAAAAAGAAAAGGAGCATTCCAGCCCCAACGAACAGGACTGGAATGCTCCGGCTAAAAGCTAATCGCTAACTGCTAACAGCTAGATCACTAGAACGTAAACCGCAGTCCGAACTGCCCCTGGAACTGAGGCAGAGCGCCGCGGGCCTTGTGGAACGTCGACGAACGCGCGTTCCCGTTGTAGTTCACCAGGTTCGCACGGTTCGTCACGTTGAACATTTCCCACAGAACTTCCGCGGTCATATCTTCGTTGATGACGAATTTCTTCGCCAACCGCAGGTCCATCTGGAAGAACTTATCGCCACGCAGCACCCAGGATCCGACGCCGGCCGGACGATCGTTCCGACTGAAGTCGAAGTTGTCGTCGGACCCGGTCGTGTGATCGAACGGCGGCGCGGTGTTGGCCGTCACGATCGACGACACCTGAACGTCATAGGGCAGCCCGTAGATCAAGTTGCCCGTGAACCGGTGCCTTACGTCGTTGTCGGTCGGACCGAAGTTGGCTTCACCGAACTTCTCGTGGGTCGAGGTGCGGTCGAAGTTCTTCGCCGAACCCAGCGTGTAGCCGGCCAGGAAGCCCAAGTTGTTCGCATACCGACGCTCCAACCGGAAGCCCAGAGTGTTGATGTGCATCCGGTTTGAGAAATCCAGAATCTGGATCCGCAAGCAGCCGCCGCTGGAAGAGCGCAGCGACGAAGCCGTAATAGCCCGGCCCGCGGCCGTCAGGATCTGAGACGCCAACGGACAGACGCGACTCGAAGAAGATGTGGCGCCCGGAAGCGGCGAGTTCGGTTCGAACGTCGCCGTATCATAGAACAGGCCCAGGATGTGCATGAAGTCCACCGAGAATGCCATGTCCGGCGTGATCGCATACTGGAACCCTGCGTTCGACTGCTGGGTGTAGGGCGTGTTCATCGTCGGCGTCGGAGCGTCCGGCGTCCCACCGAGTCGGACACCCGTTTGTGCCGGCAGCAGGCTCGTCGAGATGAGTTTCGGGAAGTTACCCTGGATGATCGAGTTCTCTGACGCTTCATCGTCGTTCAGCTGTGTCCCCGAAGTTAACAGACCGTTGTAGCTGAACACGCGGCTTCGCAGCGTGCTGGAGTTGATCCGGTCGTGGAAGAGGCCGTAGCTGGCACGCACGACCGCTCTACCGTTCCCGGAAACATCCCAGGAAAAGCCGAACCGCGGCGACAGGTCGAGGTCATCCTCGACACCCGGCCGCCAGTCCCGCTGCGTGCCCAGGGCGCCGCCACCGACCGCAACGGCAACCCAAACGTCCTCGGGTCGATCCCTGGAAAACCCGGGCTGCTCGAACGCGTCGACTCCACCAATCGACGAAACGCCGGGAACACCCAGGTACGTCCGCTTGTCGTAACGCAGACCCATGTTGAGCGTGAAGGTCGGCGTCACCCGCCACGTGTCGTTAATAAACGCAGCATAGGATGCCACGTCGCGCCGGATGCTGATGAACGTGGGGTCCGCAGCCTCTCCACGCTGGAACGGCAGGTTGAAGTTCGCCGTGTAGCGATCCGGAACCGTTGAGGTATCCGACGGGAACCGATAGATGCCCTGGAAAGTCACGTTTGCGTCGGCGGTCGCAACCACGCGGTTGGACTCCCCGCCCCACTTCAATGAGTGGTTACCGAACTCCCAGCTCATCGTGTCCGAGACGATCCAGTTCTTCTGGACGCGGCCCTGTGGCACGTTGCCGGCAGTTCCGAGGTCGACCGATGGGAAGTCCAGTTCCGGAATGAATCCTCCCGCCGCACTGGCCTGAAGGCTCCGGAACAGGCGCTGAATCGAACGGTTCAACCGGAATTCGTTCACAACACTGGTTCCAAACAGCGATGTCACGTTTGCCGTCGCGTTGTAGGAACTCCGCACGTCGTCGAACCCGTTGTCGGCACCATTAGATCCACCGGCCTGCTTGTTGGCAAATTCCCGGTCGTCGTAGAGATACATCAGGCTCAGCGTGTGCTCGGGCGCCAGATTGAAGGTGAATTTCCCCAGTGCGTTCTTCTCGTCCGCAGTCAACGGAAGCGCACTCGAGGTGTCATAACCCGCGTTCAGCGAGTCGACGAACGTTTTCACGGAAGCCGGAATCGAGATTTGCACACTGTTCTCATCCGTCCGTCGTTCGATCGACGTAAAGAAAAAGGCCTTGTCCCGTACGATGGGACCGCCAACCGTCACACCGTATTGCTGGGTCTTGAATGGCGGAACGGTTGAAGCCGGTCTGGCCTTGCCTCCGCTGACCGCAAAGGGCGGTTTGTCGAACGAATCGTCGCGCAGGAAGTAGAAGCCGCTACCGTGCACATCGTTTCCACCCGACTTCACAACGACGTTGATGGCGCCCGAGCCGGTCCGGCCAAACTCGGCCGAATAACCGCTCGACATCACCTGGAACTCCTGGATTGCTTCCTGGCCGAGACGCGTCCGGGTCGCCTCGGAGATTCCGGAACCACCCATGGTGACCTCGTCGTTGAAGTCCACGCCTTCCAGCCAGACCGTCTTGTTCCGCTCGTCCATGCCGTAGAAGGCGACAGAATCGCTGTTTCCGCCGCGGGCCGAGCTCTGGTCAATCGTCACGCCCGGAGACAGCAGCATCAGATCCATGAAGTCGCGACTCTTGGTCGGCAGTTCCTGGACTCTCTGGTTGTCGACGACGGCCTGAATCGTGTTCTCTGTCGTCTGAACCAAAGCCGCCGTTTCGGTCACCGTAATCGACTCAGTGATCTGTCCGACTTCCAGCTGGAAGTCGACCTTGGTCGTACCGCCAACCGGAAGGTTGACTGCCGGGCGGGTCACGCTTCTGAAACCTGGAAACTCGACCGTCACCGTATAGTTGGCGGGTGCGAGACCGGAGAACCGGAATGCACCGACTTCGTTGGTCAATGCTTCACGCGTCGCACCGGTGGCGTTGTTCGTAATCCGGACACTCGCGCCCGGCAGGACTGCACCGGACAGGTCGGCCACGTCGCCGAGGACCGAACCGGTCGTCGACTGCGCCATTACAGTGGGCGCCAGCGCCAGTACCATGACCAGCGCCAAGACAGTAAATCGTAAACGATGCATGTAACCTCCACTATCAGTCCGGAGTGCGTTAGCGGACTGCAGTTTCCTGTTCAAGTTTACGTAAGTCAATAATCCTTGTGGGGGAAAGAGTGAGGGCGGGTAAGTTCCAACGCGATCATCTGCCAATCGTGGATCCCCCTATCGTTTCTCGTCAGTAACCACAGGACTCACATTCAGGAACATCAGGAAGCCGGAAACAAGACAGCTTGCTGATTCGTGTGGCCCAGAAATATACCAATTCTTTATGTCGGTTACAACGAAACCGCATGTCCTTAGCGGGCGTGACCGGCCCCCAGTTCCTTGCAACGAGGCAATTGGGTCGCCAAACAACGGTCAATTGTCACAGTAACTTACACAAACGACAGGGCAAAACTACAGATTTTGGAACCTAAAATACAAGAAATGGGATTCAATGTCGGCATATTTGAGCGAAGGTGGAAAACTCGATTCTGTTCGGTTCCGTGTTCCACAGGGAAGGAATCCGTCAAGATTGGAGACCTGAATTGAAAAGTACGTACATCTGACAGTTGGGATTCATATCAACGCAAAGACGCTAAAACGCAAAAAGTGCGAAGGTTCTTCTGAAAGAAGGCTTTGCGGTGTCTTGGGTCTTAGCGCCTTTCGGCTGAAGATCTTGCAAATAAACCGAGGGGTGGGGAGGACCTAATGGGGTTAGCCGGCCCTCCCCACCCCTCGTCGGAGAAGAATTCTCCGTCCCTGTAACTCCAATCTACCGATTCTGATTGTCGGAACTGGTCCCGGGGCGCATATATTTCTCGAACCAGTGCCTCAGGTAAAGTTGCGTCCGCATGAAGTTCGATGGCTTAGATGTCGTCCCGTGCCATTCGTCGTTGAACCGGACCATGGCCGCCGGGACCTTCAGGAACTTGAGAGCGCTGTAAAACTGCTCGGTCTGCGGCATCGGCGTTCGAAGGTCGTTCACTCCGGTCATCAGCATCGTCGGTGTGCTCACGTTTCCAACGTAGGTCAACGGTGAGCGGCGAATGTGCTCGCTCGGGTCGTCCCATGGCAGCTTGTCGAAGTTCCGGTACCAGCTGGCGCCATCGGTCGTGCCCACGAAGCTGACCCAATCGATGACGGGGCAGTTAGCCGATGCGGCGGCGAACCGATCCGTGTGTCCCACGACCCAGGCCGTCAGGACTCCTCCACCGCTGCAGCCCGTAACGAACATGTTCTGATCGTCGACGAATCCTTTTTCGAGCATCGTGTCGACGCCCGCCATGAGGTCGTCGTAATCCGTACTGGGATACGCCCGCATGATCTCGTTACCGAAGCTGCTCCCGTAGCCGGAGCTGCCTCTTGGATTCGTGTAGAGGATGACGTAATCGTTGGCCGCTTGTTCCTGCCATCCAAAGTTAAAGCCCACGTTGTACATGCCGTGAGGCCCACCGTGGATGTGGAGTTGCATCGGATACTTGCGGTTCGGATCGAAGTCGGGCGGCGTGACGTACCAGCCTTGAATCTCGAGACCACCCGTCGACGTGTACTTGATCTCGTGAACATCGCCGAGATTCTTTCCCGTCAGGATGTCGTCGTTAACGTGGGTGAGCTGGTGGATATCCGAAGCACTGTCGACGTCAAAACGGACCACGTCGGCAGGCTTGTGAAAGCTCGTCAGGATGCCCACGGCCGTGCCTGAAGGGTGGATGTCGGTCGTCGTCAGCAGATGGGTGCCGGATGTTACCGGACGAACCGTTCCCGCGCCGGAACCTTCGAGCGGCAGGAAATGGAGGTTCCTGAGCCCAGAATCGCTGGCCGTAAAGTAGATGCCTGAACCGGAAGCATTCCACGTGATGTTGGACGGGGACCGGTCCCAATCACCGGATGCCAGATGGGCGTTCGAGCCATCGATATCGGCGACGTAGATCTTCCGTTCCACGAATGTGTCTTCAGTCCAGTCGTAGCCGACGTAGGCGATCTTTGTGCCGTCAGGTGAAACGACGGGGCCGGAGTCCGGTCCATGATGGTCGGTCAGTTGACGGATCTGGCCCGTCGCCACATCGACCGCGTAGATATGGCTCTCGCGCCACTGGTACTCGGCGTCATCAGCCCGCAGCCCGCTGAAGAGGATGCTCACCCCATCAGGCGTCCATTCGACCGACGAATGGTTGTAATCGCCGGAGGTTATCTGACGGGGCGTGCCGCCAGTCGCCGGTACGACGAAGATGTGCCGGTAACCGGTGTCGGTAAAGCCCTGCCGGTCCCGGCGGTAACTCAACCGCTCGACGATCTTCGGTGTTTCCGTCCACTTCGCTCCCTCCGGCCGGGACGGGAGGTCGATCGACCACGAGTTGTCTTGTTCGACGAGCATCGTGAAACCGACGCTCTCTCCGTCCGGAGACCACTCGATCGAACCCGGCGACTCTTCGACTCGCGTGACCTGAGAAACGGCTCCCTCCGCATCCATCCATCGTACGAAGATCTGTGTTCCATCCGGCTTGCCAGGCGCAGTGTAGGCAATACGGTCTCCGTTCGGGGACCACCGTGCGTTCGAACCTTCGACGAGGAACCGGTTTCTGGTCCCGTCGGCGTTCATGATCCAGAGGGAAGACTCCCTGCGGTCGTTGACCTTGTCCACCCACTGCCGGACATAGATGATCTCAGATCCGGCCGGCGACAACTGGGGCCCGGACACTCCTTCGAACTCCAGATAAAGGTCCATTGTCAGCCTGTCGTCAGCCTGTCCGAACAGCGTCGCCGGCAGTAGCAGGACAACAAGCACCCAGAGAAAAGCGCGAGCACCCATGATGGTCTCCTCCTATGGAAGTGATTCCTTACCTTTTACTGCCGATGTGGGCTGGAGTCAACGAATAAGGAAGGGGGTGAGTCGGATGTTCAACGCAAAGCCGCGAAGCCGCAAAGAACCGCAAATCCTATTTCCTTGAAGAAAATGTGCCTGTGCGCCCTTTGCGTTTCCGCGTCTTTGCGTTGAAGAATTACGTGCGGTTCGACAACCAAATCCATTGGTGGAGACGACCCCTCTGTTGACCGCGAGTCCGCGCACGAGTAGGCTTCCAGACCGGTACGTATACTGTGCGACCGCCACTCGAACAACCCGGGAGAAACCAATGTCATCAAAGACCCTTTTCCTGACCTTCATTGCCTGCGCAAGTGCAGGTTCCGTCGAAGCGCAACAGAGGACGGATCGTCCTGTCCACACGTACTCGATCGTGGCCCGGGACGCGGCAACGGGCCAGATGGGTGTGGCCGTTCAGTCGAACTGGTTCTCCGTTGGAACCCTGGTCCCCTGGGCCGAGGCCGGGGTGGGCGCGGTGGCGACTCAATCTTTTGTCGAAGTAACTTACGGCCCGCTCGGACTGGAACTGATGAGGTCGGGCAAGACCGCCGAGCAGGCATTGGAGTCTCTGCTGGCCTCTGATCCTGGAAAAGCGGTTCGTCAGGTGGCAATGATCGATGCCGCGGGTAACGTGGCCACGCATACCGGTTCGAACTGTATCCAGGCCGCCGGTCACATCTCGGGAATCAACTATTCGGTCCAGGCCAACATGATGCTCAACGATCAGGTCTGGGGCGCAATGTCGGTCGCCTTCGAGTCCGCCACCGGCGACCTGGCCGATCGGATGATGGCCGCTCTGGATGCCGCGCAGGGTGCAGGAGGCGACATCCGCGGAAAGCAGTCCGCAGCAATCGTCATTGTCAGCGGCGAGTCCACAGGCCGGCCCTGGGCGGACCGAATCATGGACCTTCGCGTTGAGGACGCACCTGAACCCCTCGAAGAACTGCGCCGACTGATCAAGCTACACCGGGCTTACGAACACATGAACAGCGGTGACCTGGCCATGGAAAACGAAGACATCGACGGTGCGCTTCGGGAGTACGGATCCGCCGAGGAACTGTTCCCGGCAAACCTGGAGATGAAGTTCTGGCATGCGGTTGCCCTGGTAAACTCCAACCGCATCGACGAATCCCTGCCGCTATTTGAAGAAGTGTTCACCCAGGACCGAAACTGGGCCACCCTCCTGATCCGACTGCCCGCCTCTAACCTGATCAGCACCGACGAAGCCACAATGCAACGCATACTGGCAACGGCACCAAACTGATCTCTCAACGCAAAGACGCAAAAACGCGAAGACCGCAAATTAATATTTCTTTGCGGTCCTTTGCGAGTTTGCGTCTTTGCGTTGACAACTACGTTCGGCTTGCAATGCTTTCCCGGGCCAGGCCGAGAAACTCTTCGATGGTTTTGGCTTTCAGGTCCTTCCCTGAGCGGAGGCGGACTGCTACGGAGTCGGCTTCGATTTCCTTGTCACCGACAACGAGCATGTAGGGAATTTTCTGGACCTGGGCTTTCCGGATTTTCGCGTTCATCCGGTCCACGCCGGCATCGAGATCGACGCGCAGGCCCTCTGCCTTCAGTCGCGCGAGGACCTGGGTGCAGTAATCGACGTGCCGATCAGCAATCGGGATGAGCATTGCCTGAACGGGGGCCAGCCAGACCGGGAACGCACCGCTGTAGTGCTCGATCAGGATGCCGAAGAAGCGTTCCATGCTGCCCAGCAGCGCGCGGTGGATCATGTACGGTCGGTGCGGCGCGCCGTCGTCGCCGATGAAGTTCAGGTCGAACCGCTCAGGAAGATTAAAATCGAACTGGATCGTACTCAGCTGCCAGGGTCGTCCAATGGCATCGGTCAAGACGATGTCGATTTTCGGTCCGTAAAACGCGCCGTCTCCTCGGTTGATCTCAAACGGCAGGCCGGATCGCTCCAATGATCCGTGCAGCGCCTCTTCGGCCGCATCCCAGCTCTCGTCCGGGCCCACCCTTTTCTCTGGCCGCGTGCTCAGGTAGAGCTTGAAGGTCTCGAATCCGAAAGCCCTGAGGATATCGAGACTGAAGTTCAGAACCTTGTCGATCTCGGCAGGCATCTGGTCGGGCCGGCAGAACAAATGCGCGTCATCCTGGGTAAATCCCCGCGCTCGGGTCAAGCCATGAAGCACACCGCTGCGTTCGTACCGGTAGACGGTGCCCCATTCGGCCAGACGTATCGGCAGGTCCCTGTAGGAGCGCACACCGGTCTTGAATATGTTGACGTGGAACGGGCAGTTCATCGGTTTTAAATAGAAGAGTTGATCGTCGATCTCGACCGGGGCGTACATACCGTCAGAATAGAAATCCAGATGACCGCTTGTCTCCCAGAGCGTGGCCCGTCCGATGTGCGGTGTGTAGACGAAGTCGTAGCCGTTCTTCAAGTGCTCCTGTTTGCAGTATTCCTCAGCAAGGTGTCGGATCAGCCCGCCCTTGGGATGCCACAGAACCAGGCCACCGCCGATGGTTTCCGGATGGACGCTGAACAGGTCGAGTTCCACGCCCAGTCTACGATGGTCCCGTTTCTTCGCTTCCTCGAGTCGCACGAAGTACTGCTTCAATTCTTTCTTATTCTCAAAGGCAACTCCGTAGCAACGCTGCATCTGCTGGCGTGACTGGTCTCCGCGCCAGTACGCTCCCGATACGCGGGTCAGCTTGAAGGCATCCGCCCTTATTGCTCCCGCGTCGTCGATGTGGGGCCCCCGGCAGAGATCGACAAACTCTCCTGTTTCGTACAAGCTGACGGTATCGACGCTGCCGCCTACGAGGTTTTCGTCTTCCAGGTCAGCGACAGCAGTCGTGCCTCTGCTTTTCAGGTCGTTGAGCAGTTCAACCTTGAAGTCCTGTCCCAGTTCACCAAATCGTCCTATAGCATCGTCGGTCGGCACTTCCGAACGTTCGAACTCCAACTTTTCACTCACCTTGCGCCGCATCCGTTGCTCGATCTTTTCCAGATCCTCCGGCGTGAAAGGGCTCTCCACGTAGACGTCATAATAGAATCCGTCCGCGATCACCGGCCCGACACCGAATTTCGCTTCGGGGTAGAACTCCTGAATGCTGGCGGCCATCAGGTGCGCCAGGGAGTGACGAATTGTTTCCAGACTATTCTTGTTCTTAGACATGGCAAATCTCTCATTCGACGGAAATTTAAATCCTGGGACAGACACCGGAAGATGGGATTTCGGACGCCGACCCGATTCAGAACAGAGAAGGCTCGAAGGCCGTCGATCGGCCACGAACACCCGCGTCCGTGACTTTCTGCTCCTTCGTGGTCAGCGCTCCTTCCAGAGAGAGGAGCTTTTCTTTGATGTTGAGGCCGCCGGCATACCCCGTCAGGGACCCGTCGTGACCGACGACGCGGTGGCAGGGTACGATGACCGGTATGGGGTTGTCGTGGTTTGCTCTCCCGACCGCCCGGGCCGCACCGCGTTTGCCGAGATTGTCTGCAATCTGGCCGTAGGTTCGGGTTTCGCCGTGGGGAATGCGTAACAGTTCCCGCCAGACGGACAACTGGAAAGGGGTTCCCCTCAATGCCAGGGAAAGGTCGAACTGCTTTCTCTTGCCGTCGAAATATTCAGACAATTGCCGGACGGCAGCGGAGTCGTCCTTCAGGTTGACAACTGCGCCTGTGGGGGTGTTCCGGCAAAACCGGATTGATTCCAGGCCCTCATCAACGGACACGACGGTCAGCCAACCGATCGGGCTATCTATGAGTTCGTATCGCACAAACCCAAGTTATCTCAAACTGACTTCCCGTACAAGATTTGCTGTTAAAACTCACCCAGTTGGACTCTTCCCGACCCCGGCCCGGGGCCAGGTCCGTTCACTAAGTGTCGATTGAAAAAGGCCCGGTGTTTTGTTATGTTTAGGGATTGTCAAAAGTAAGAAGATTCTCAGGGAGTCAGAACAAAGATAGAACAAGGGTGAATCATCGGATTCGCGACCGCGAGGTTCGTGTCATCGATGAAGAAGGCACGCAGCTTGGCGTGATGCCTCCGCAGCAAGCCCTACGGGTCGCTGAAGAGCGCGGTCTGGACCTTGTCGAAGTAGCGCCCAACGGTACTCCTCCCGTCTGCCGGATCATGGATTACGGCAAGTACCGGTATCAGATGAAGAGGAAGGCGCACGATGCAAAGAAGCATCAGAAAAGCATCACCGTCAAGGAAGTCAAGTTTCGCCCGAATACAGACGAGCACGATTACGAGTTCAAGAAGAACCACATCATTCGCTTCCTCAAACAGGGCAACAAGGTCAAGGCCAACATCTGGTTCCGTGGGCGTGAAATAGTCCACAAGGAAATTGGACGGGCTCTGATACAACGACTCATAGAAGAAATTGAGGAGATCGGCGAGGTGGAAGATCAGCCAAGAATGGAAAGAAACAACCTGATCGCCATCTTAGCTCCGAAGAAGGAAAAGTAATTTGACATGCGGATGAAATTGAAAACGCACCGTGGTGCGCGGAAGCGGTTCAAGCTTACGGCCAGCGGTAAGGTGAAGCGCCGACATTCACTGATGCGTCACATTCTGACCAAGAAGTCGCCAAAACGAAAAAGGCACCTCGGCAAGTCCGCGATACTCACCCCTGCGGATGCTCGCAAAGTTCGCGAGATGCTTCCGTATGCATAGCAGTCGGCCTGGGCTCCTTGGGCTGGCCGACATTTGCTGACCGACATTTATTGATGAGGACTATTACCAGTGCCAAGAGTTAAACGTGGAACCAAGAGGCACGATCGACGCAAGAAGGTTCTGAAACAAGCCCGCGGATATTTCCTCGGCAAGAGCAAACTCTTCAAATTCGCAGCGGAATCGGTCGATAGAGCTCTCCAGTATTCCTACCGCGATCGACGAACCCGCAAGCGTGATTTCCGTCGTCTGTGGATCGTCCGTATCGGGGCTGCGGCTCGCCAGAACGGTGTCAATTACAACCAATTCATCTTCGGGTTGAAACAGGCTGGGATCGAACTGGACCGCAAAGTCCTGGCGGACATCGCCATCGAGGATCCGGCCGGTTTTGCCCAGCTTGCAGACAAAGCAAAGGCAGCAATCGGCCAAACCGGATAGGTCAGGCCGATGTCTGTTGGTGTAGATCAACTCCGCCAGATAGGCGCACAATTCGAACGTGAGAAGGATTCGATCAGCGATCGCCGATCGCTGGATGAGATCCGCGCCCGATACCTCTCGAGAAAATCCGGACTCCTCACCTTACAACTCCAAGGACTACGCGAACTGCCGAAGGAAGAGCGGTCCGAGTTCGGTCGTCTCGGCAACGAACTGAAGAAGACGATCGAGTCGTCGATCGACGAACTCCAGAAGACGATCGACGACAACGAACGAGGAGCGGCCATCGAGGCCGAGGCCCTCGATGTGACCCTTCCGGGAACGCGGCGCCGGGTCGGCCATAAACATCCGATCACCCTGGCTCGAACCGAGATTGAACGCATTTTCGTTTCGCTGGGATACACGGTCGAAGACGGCCCCGAAGTCGAGACGACCTACTACAATTTCGAAGCGCTCAACATTCCGGCAGGACATCCCGCACGCGACCCTTCGGACACCTTTTACATCTCCGATAACACGGTTCTGAGAACACAAACCTCACCTGTTCAGGTCCGTACGATGGAAAAAACCCAGCCACCGATACGCATCATTTGCCCGGGACGGGTTTTTCGGCATGACGACCTGGATGCGACTCACTCCCCCATGTTCCATCAGATCGAAGGGCTCGTGGTGGATGAAGGCATCACCTTCGCAGACCTGAAAGGTACATTGGAAACGTTCCACCGTCAGTTTTTCGGAGAAGACACCCGAACGAGGCTGCGTCCCAGCTATTTCCCCTTCACGGAGCCCAGTGCCGAAGTCGATATTTCGTGCATCTTCTGCTCCGGTGACGGTTGCCGGGTGTGCAAGCAGACAGGATGGATCGAACTGATGGGGTCGGGAATGGTAAACCCGGTTCTCTACGGGTTCGTGGACTATGACCCGGAGAGATATAGCGGGTTTGCTTTCGGGGGAGGTATCGATCGGTACGCAATGCTGAAGTACCAGATCGACGATATTCCGCTGCTCTTTCAGAACGATCTGCGATTTCTAGAACAGTTTTAGCCGGAAACGGAACGAGGTTTCAAGGGATCGACATCCCAGCCTGGACTTAAAATGCTTGTCAGCTTCAATTGGCTCCGAGAGTTCGTAAACTTCGACGGCAACGCGGGCGCGTTAGGAGATCGTCTGACGATGGTCGGCCTCGCCATCGACGGCGTGGAGCCGCAGGAAACCGACACGATCCTCGAGTTGGACATCACGACAAATCGTGGTGACTGCCTGTCACACCTGGGCGTGGCACGTGAGGCGGCAACAATCCTCAACCAGGACGTGCGTCTACCCGAGGTACGACTCCAGGAAATCGATCTGCCCGCCGAGGATGTCTTCTCGATTTCCATTGTCGATTCCGACTTGTGTTCCCGCTACTGCGGCCGCTACATCGAAGGTGTCCGGGTGGGTCCGTCGCCCCCGTGGTTGGTTGAGAGACTGGAATCAGTTGGAATAAGATCCATCAACAACGTGGCCGATGCCACGAACCTGGTACTGATGGAGTTGGGACACCCGCTGCACTCCTTCGACGCCGACACGCTCGAAGGCAAAGAGATCATCGTTCGACGGGCCGCGTTCGACGAAACGCTCGAAACGCTGGATGGCGTAAACCGGGAACTTGATCCATCGATGCTGGTAATTGCCGACTCGGGCCGGGCCGTAGCCCTGGCCGGCATCATGGGCGGGGCCGAAACCGAGATTTCAGCCTCCACAACCAACGTGCTGCTCGAAAGCGCGTGGTTCGACCCGATGTCGACCCGAAAAACCTCGCGAGGATTAAACCTCACGACGGAGGCGTCATACCGGTTCGAACGGGGCGCAGATATCGAAATGGCACGGTTCGCTTGCGATCGGACGGCAGCATTGATTCAGGAATTGGCTGGCGGCAAGATCTATCGAGGCGTGATCGACGTGTACCCCGGCCAGAGCCAGCCGAGAACAGCGACACTCCGGCGCCGTCGTATCGCCGAGTATCTTGGAATCCCCATTCCTGACGAGGAAGTCCTCGGCTTTTTCCGCAGGTTGGGATTCGTTTCGACTGACCGGCCCATGCCGGAAGGATGGGAAGTCCAGGTTCCCAGCTTTCGGCACGACATCGCAAGCGAAGAAGACCTTCTCGAGGAAATTGCCCGTCATTATGGATACGATCGTTTTCCCTCAACCTTGCCGGCCTGGTCGGGCCAGGGACAAAAGCTGCCCTGGAACACAGAGGAGTCGGCGATTCGGGAGTTGATGTCGAGCCTTGGATATTCCGAAGCATGCAGCATCGCCTTCAGTAACGTCGACCACGAAAGCCGGTTCGCGCCGGGTGTCGATCCGGTCGTCATCCTGAACCCCCTGTCGGAGGATGCACCGATCCTGAGGACGTCGCTGGTCGCGACGATGCTCAGGTCGATCCAATGGAATCTGAACCGCGGAACCCTCGATGTACAGTTGTTCGAGATCGGCAAGGTCTATCCAACCGACGGCGAATGCCGCCGGCTGGTTTTCGCGGCAACTGGCCGCCAGGGGGGACAAACCGTCCATCGTCAAGCGACTGACTACGATTTCTTTGACCTGAAAGGCGATGTCGAGGAACTGCTCAGCATGTTCGCCGTGGATCAGGAGCCCAGCCTGGAGGGTGTCCCGGACTATTACCATCCAGGCCGCTGCATGCGTATCGGCTCTCTCGCGGTCTTTGGCGAACTTCATGCAAATGGCACAAAGCTGTTCAAGCTACGGCGCAAGGTCTATCTGGCAGAAATCGCAATTGAAGAACTCTACCAGGCCGGCTTGAAGACCGTTGCAGCGGAAGCAATTCCGAAGTACCCTTCGGTTCGGCGGGATTTTTCACTCTTGCTCGATCGTCAGATCCGATACTCGGAAGTGATTTCCGCGGTCCGGGAAGCGGCAGTGGAAGAGTTGATCCAGGTCGAACCGTTCGACCGACTGGACAAGGGTCCGTTTCCCGAGTCCTGCTACAGCCTGGCGATTGCCCTTGTTTACCGATCGCCCGGACGCACACTGACTGACGCGGAGGTCCAGGATTTCGATCGAAGGATCCTGGAACGACTCGAAGGTCGACTCGGAGCCAAACTGCGAGCCTAGGACCGTGGCGAAAACACTCGAACATTTTCATGCTCTTGAAGAACGAATCGCGCAAGCAATAGACGTGATCAAGAGCACCCGCTCGGATAAGAAGGCCGTGGAGAATGAACTGGCAAAAGCGCGGGCCGAGATTCTTGAACTCCAGAAAGAAGTCGAAGGGTTACAGAAACGCAGCGCGGTAGCGCGGGGCAGAGTCGAGGGCCTCATTTCCAGCATATCCGAGCTTACCGAGGAACGACTTGTCTAGGAAGAACAAGGGCGAAATTGTCGAAATCGAAGTCTACGATCAGCGCTATCCACTTCGACTGAGCGCAAACGCCGAACGGGACAACATCCTGAAGCTGGCCGAAGAGGTCGACCTCAGGATGCGCGAAATCGCGCAGCAAACCGGTACCGTGGATTCCCTTAAGGTCGCAATCCTGACTGCCCTGCATCTGGCCCAGGAACTCCGCGATGGTGAGACTGGTGAAGGTGAACTCGAAGCGGCAGTGGCCGTCGGCTCACGAAAGTGGATTCGTGCGATAGACAAAGTGTTGTAGTGGTCAGTTGCCAGTGGTCAGTGGTCAGTGGTCAGTTGGAGAAGGGCTGGAGCTTGTTTTGGTCAGCGACTATGTGGGCTCATAGTTCCACGCCTTCCCCTCTTCCTCAACTGACCACTGACCACTTCCCACTTCCCCAACCCACATTGACCTCCCCCCGGCTATTACCTACAATCAACGTGCCCTGCGAAGTGCGTGTTGGCACCTTCATATTTGACCTATGTCTTATTTGAAGGGGTTCGATTTTCGTCGTGTGCGTGAGCCGTCCCTTCGGGTTGATGGATCCCTGAAGCGCGGAATAGAACACCCACCCTGTTTTCGACAGGCTCAAATAAGAGTGCCACACGGCTGAGCGGGGTTTTTTGCGCTTATGAATATTCTGTTCATCGGAGACACGGTTGCCCGCGCGGGCCGCTCGATTCTTCACCAGCACCTCAAGTCGCTTCAGGAGACCTGCGCGGTCGATCTGACCGTTGTCAATTGTGAAAACGCGGCTGGTGGTTTCGGTATCACTCCAAAGATCGCCGATGAACTCTTTGACTGGGGTGTTGACGTCCTGACCTCGGGTAATCACATTTGGGACAAGAAAGAGATTTTCCCCTACCTGGATTCCAACGCCCTCTTGTTACGCCCGGCGAATTATCCACCAGGGAACCCGGGACGCGGAAGTGTCGTGGCAAAGACCCGAAGCGGCGAAAAAGTGGCTATCTTGAACGTTCAGGGCAGGGTTTTCATGCCATCGATCGACGATCCGTTCAGGACGGTCGACTCTGAGCTCTCGGCTCTTCCGCCAGACGTGAGGGTCATCATCGTGGACATGCATGCCGAAGCCACTGCGGAAAAAGTCGCAATGGGGTGGTACCTGGATGGAAGGGTTTCGGCGGTCCTCGGCACCCACACCCACATCCCGACAGCCGATGAAACGATTCTACCGGAGGGAACGGCGTACCAGACCGATGTCGGCATGACGGGCCCGTTCCACTCGGTCATCGGAGTTATGACTGAAGATGTGCTGCGGCGCTTTCTTCAGCAAACGCCGGTACGTTTCGAACCGGCATCCCGGGATGCGCGGCTGAACGCCGTCCTGATCGAGGTGGATTCCGGGACGGGCAAGGCCAGGTCGATCGAAAGGATCCAGCGAGGGTAGCAATGTTTGAGAATCTATCCGACAGAATCCAGGGCATCTTCAAGAACCTTCGCGGTGAGGGCAAACTCTCGGCCGAGCACATCGAAAGTGCCCTCAAAGAAATCCGTATGGCGTTGCTCGAAGCCGACGTCAACTTCAAGGTCGTGAAGCAATTCACCGACACCGTCCGAACAAAGGCGCTGGGCCAGGAAGTTCTCCAGAGCCTCAGCCCGGGTCAACAGGTCGTCAAGATCGTCCGCGATGAACTGGTGGAGATCATGGGTGGCACGACGGCAAGGATCAACTTTGCTTCCCAGCCTCCCACCGTTCTGATGCTGGTAGGGCTCCAGGGCTCCGGAAAGACAACCTCGAGCGGCAAACTCGCCCGCTGGACCCAAAAAGAGGGTCACCGGCCGATATTGGTGTCAGTTGATGTTTACAGACCGGCTGCACGGGAACAGTTAAAAGTAATCGCTGGTGAGATTGGCGCTCGGATCTGGGACGGCAGCCCGGATGACAGCCCCCTCCAACTATGCAAGGGAGCGCTCGCCGAGGCCCGGAATTCCGCGCACGACGTTCTGATCATCGACACGGCCGGCCGATTGCACATCGATGACGATTTGATGGCAGAACTCACTGAAATCAAAGAAACCATCAAACCCCACGAGATTCTCTTCGTTGCGGACGCGATGCTGGGTCAGGACGCTGTCAACAGCGCGCAACAATTCCACGAGAAGCTCGGCTTCAACGGGTTCATCCTCACTAAGCTCGACGGCGACGCGCGCGGCGGAGCAGCCCTGTCGATGAAGTCGGTAACGGGCCAGCCTGTCAAGTTCGTAGGTACAGGTGAAAAGTACGACGCTATCGACGTGTTCCATCCCGATCGCCTTGTCTCCCGGATCATCGGCATGGGCGACATCATGTCGCTCATTGAAAAGGCGGAAGAGACGATCGACAAGAAGAAGGCCCTGGAACTCCAGAAGAAGGTTTTCTCAGACACCTTCACACTTGGCGATTTCAGGGACCAGCTTCGGCAGATTCGAAAGATGGGATCGCTGGAACAGATCATGGGAATGCTTCCCAACGTGGGCCCGTTCAAGGATTTGGGTAAAGTACAGGTCGACGAGAAAGAACTGGCGCGAACCGAGGCGATCATCAATTCGATGACTCCTAAGGAACGCCGGAACCATCAGGTAATAAACGGCAGCCGTCGCAAAAGGATTGCCAGGGGCAGCGGCACGTCGGTCCAGCAGGTAAACCAGCTGCTCAAACAGTACATCCAGACCCGTAAGATGATGAAAGGACTGACGGGGGGCTCGAAGAAGAAGGGAAAGAAGGGTAAGAAAGGTCGAGGGATGCGCGGGTTCAGAATGCCACAAATGCCCATGTAGGGGTATAATTCTATTGACGGTCTTTTCTCTGGAAAACTATAATTCTAAAATGTTTAGTGGAGACTCCGTAGGTCGTACTGTCTTCAGTCGCTACCGAGACGGTGTTTTCTGTTCACATAGTTAGGAGGCAGATATTTTGGTAGCGATGCGACTGACCCGAATCGGGTCGAAAAAACGCCCGTGTTACAGAATTGTTGTGATTGAGAAACGCAGGGCGCAGAACGGCCGTTTTCTAGAGATCCTAGGCCAGTACAACCCCCTTTCCGAACCGGCCCGCATCGAGGTCAACGAGGACCGGGCACGTTACTGGCTGTCGAAAGGGGCAAAGCCTTCGGAAACGGTGCGCAGTATTCTACGCAAGAAAGAAATCGTGTAGAACTCCGGTCGCGGTATGGACTCGGGCTCAGACGCTGACCTGAAACGCGTGTAGTTGACGTTCGGGAGGAAGTAGCATGAAAGAGCTCATCGAACAGATCGCGAAGGCGCTTGTGGACAGTCCTGACGAAGTAACTGTCCGTCCGATCGAAGGGGAACAAATCACCGTTCTCGAGTTGAGGGTCGCTCAAAGCGACCTCGGCAAGGTTATTGGAAAGCAGGGTAGGACAGCGCGATCCATTCGAACCATTCTCAGTGCGGCCGGAATGAAGCTGAAGAAGCGGTTCACGCTAGAAATCCTGGAGTAAGCGCCATCGGCCACCAGGAACCTTTTATCCCTCTCGCTCGAATCACCCGGACTCAAGGCCGTCGCGGGGAAGTTCGCGTTCAGGTCGAATTTGCAGACTTTCGGCTTTTCGCTGCCGGTCGTGAGGTGACACTGGCTGTGGAAGAGCGGCGCAGGAAATCGACGATCGAAGGTTTCCGCCAGCAGCACGGCCGTTTTGTTTTGAAGCTCGAGGGCATCGATTCGATCTCCGAAGCGGAGGAATGGCTCGGGGGACGGATCTCGATCCCGAAGCAGGATCTACCGGAGTCGGAACCGGGCTCTTTCTACAGCTTCGAACTCGAGGGATGTCAGGTGTTTGCAGCAGGTGAGAACATCGGAACGGTCAAGGCGGTAGTGGACTACGCCGGAACCGAGATGCTGAGCCTGGACCGGGAAGGTGAGGAGATACTGATCCCTTTCGTCCATGCTTTCCTGAAAACGGTCGATACGGAGAAGAAGCGGATCGAGGTGGAATTACCGGAGGGTTTGGTGGAGTTGAACAAGGGAAAGTAGTGTTGGAGTGATCAGTGTGCAGACAGGGGCGACCGACCACCTCTGGATTCCAGCAACTGACCACTGACCACTGACCACTGACCACTTTTTCTCAATGTTGTCTTTCGACATCATCACCATCTTTCCGGAATTCTTTAACGGACCGTTCGAGCACGGCATCATCCGTCGGGCCCGACAGCGCGAACTGATCGAAACGGCGGTTCACGATCTGCGAACTTACACGAGTGACAAACATCGAACGGTGGATGACAGGCCGTTCGGTGGCGGCGAAGGAATGGTCTTGAAGCCGGAGCCGATTTTCGAGGCGGTCGAAGCCGTCCGAGACCAGAGTGCCGTAGCGGTTGAAACCGTTGTGCTGAGTGCGGCTGGCCGCACGTTTACTCAGGCCGAAGCACTCCGTTTGTCGAAGTCCGACCAGATCGTTTTGATCTGCGGTCGCTACGAGGGTATCGACGAGCGCGTGACCGAGGACCTGGCCACGGCGGAAATCTCGATCGGCGATTACATCGTGTCGGGAGGGGAGATAGCGGCGGCGGTTGTCGTTGACGCGGTAACTCGTTACGTACCCGGAGCCGTGGGTAAAGAGGAGTCGATTCTGCGGGATTCCTTTTCGGACCCGATGGCGCTATCGCCACGCGTCGAGCATCCGCATTATACGAGACCCGCCGAGTACCGCGGGCTCCGGGTGCCCGAGGTCTTGATTTCGGGTGATCACGCGGCCATTGCCGGATGGCGACAGGCTGCGGCTTTCGAAAAGACTCTTAAGAACAGGCCCGATCTCGTACACGAGGAAGACCGACCGAAGATCGAGGGAAAACGGGATACCACGAGCTGAAGACCGAAAACACAGTGTCACTGTGTGGCCAAAGAACAGAAATCAGGTATTATGTGAGGAAGTTATGAACGTCATAGACATGGTGGAAGAGGCACAACTGCGAGACGATCTGCCCGCGTTTAGTCCAGGGGACACGCTGAAAGTCCACGTCCGCATCACCGAAGGAGAAAAGGAGCGGATTCAGGTATTCGAAGGTGTCTGCATCGCACAGAAGCACGGCGGTGTCAGAGCTACCTTTACCGTTCGCAAAATCTCGTTCGGGCAGGGAGTAGAACGCGTCTTCCCGCTCCACTCAAAGATCATCGACAAGATAGAAGTCATACGAAGGGGTCGCGTCCGGCGCGCAAAGCTGTATTACATCCGCGAGCTTCGCGGAAAGGCCGCGCGCATCCGCGAACTCAAGAGACGATAGTCAGCGTTGGCCCGTGACGCCTCTGAACACAGTTTCATTGACAGGCGTTACCTATCTCGGCCTGGACCAACAATGAATCGAGTCTTTGCGGTGGCAGTCATCCTGTTTTGCTTCGAGATCGGTTTCTTCCTGATCATTGTCCCCTGGTCCTCCCTGTGGGAGAACAACCTTCTCTTCTCGTACGCGCCTGGTCTTCGCCCGCTCTTCCTCAACTATGTGGTCCGGGCAGGGGTGTCGGGGCTGGGCGTGCTTGATTTTCTGATCGGCGTCTCTGAAGTGAGACGCCTTTTTCGTGCCTCGCGCATGGTCAACGCCGAATAGCCGGACTCGGAGAAACCCGCCTCGAAATGCTTCGCTACTACGTCACGAACCGCCACGGATGTGATGTCCTCCGAACCGCGGAGCTTGCGATTGCCTCCGGGATCGACATGATTCAGATTCGAGAGAAAGATCTGACCTCTCGCGAACTCCTCGACCTGGTCCGTCGAATCGCCGGGATCGCAGAAGACAGTCCAACGCGCGTACTGGTGAACGACCGTCTGGATATCGCCAGGGCCGTTGGAGTATCCGGCGTACACCTGCCTCAAAACGGACTCCCGGCCGCAAGCGTACGGCCTCTGGTCGACATCCTCGGCGTTTCCACCCACACAAAGGAGGAAGTTCGGGACGCCGAAGCCGCGGGTGCCGACTTCGTGGTCTTCGGCCCGATCTTCGACACCCCCGGGAAAACCGCGGTGGGATTGGATCGCCTCCGTGAGGTGAGCGCTGCCGTTCGCATCCCGGTTCTTGCGATCGGGGGCATCACCGAAAAGAACACCCCTCTTGTAGTGGAGGCTGGTGCAGCAGGGATCGCCGCCATCCGTATGTTTCAAAAGGGCGAGAGTCCGAGCTAGAAGGGCTCAGAAGTTTCGACGCAAAGACGCCAAGTCGCAGAGGGCCACGGAGATAGATATATATTTTCTGCGACCTTTGCGACTTGGCGTCTTTGCGTTGACAGGAACGTTCAGGTCAGCGAATTCAGAACTTCGATGAGGGCTGCACGAGGGTCCTCGGCCTGATTCACATATCGGCCGATGACGACATGGTCGGCGCCTGCCTCGATGGCCTGGCGCGGCGTGGCGACACGTTCCTGATCGTCAGCGGATTGTCCCGGCATTCGAACACCGGGCGTTACGATTGTGGCTCGTTCGTCGATGTTGCTTCTCAGCAGCCCGATCTCTTCGGCCGAACAGACGAAACCGTCCGCGCCGGCATCGAGTGCCATCCTCGCCAACAGCAGTACCTGGTCGGCTGCATCCCGCTCAACACCCGTCTTCCGAAGGGCAGTCGGGTCGATGCTCGTGAGCACGGTAACGGCCACCACGGTGGGTCTTTCATTGCCGAAGCGATCTTCGAGGTCGCTTATCGTCGCCGCTATCATGGCAGGACCACCCGAGGCATGGATGGTCATCATCGAAACTCCCAGTTTCGCGGCCTCGGCGGCCGCATTTCGAACGGTGTTGGGAATGTCGTGAAACTTCAAATCGAGAAACACCCGTTCGCCACGCTCGACGACTTCGCGGATGACATCCGGGCCTTCGGCCATGAAGAGCTGATTGCCGATCTTGAACATCCCTACCAGCCCGCCCAGTTCTTCCACGAGTCGCAGGGCGTGGGCGCGGGATGAAACATCCAGAGCCACGATGACCGGGGCCGGTCCCGCCGAAACGTTCATGATTCCTTCACCTGCCCGACCAGATCCGCGATCGACCGAATGCGCTTCCGTTTCATGAATCGTTCCAGCTCATCCACAATCCGGATCGAGGCCCGGGGATCCTCGAAATTCGCCGTGCCGACCTGGACCGCCGAGGCTCCGGCGAGGAAGTACTCCACGGCATCCAGACCTGAGGAGATGCCGCCAAGGCCAAAGATCGGTATTGTTACTGCCCGGGCACACTGGTAGACCATCCGCAGGGTGATCGGCCGGATGGCCGGCCCCGAGAGCCCACCGGTGATCGTCTCGATACGAGGATGGAACGATTCCGGGTCGATCGCCATCCCCAGGTAGGTATTCGCTACGGTCAGCGCGTCGGCACCCGCCTCCTCGGCTGCAAGAGCGATCCCGGCAACGTCGGTCACGTTCGGGGAAAGCTTGACTATCAAAGGACGTTTTGACACTTCCTTCACCCTCATGGTCAGCTGGCCCGTCGCGGCGGCATTCGTCCCGAAGACCATTCCACCTTCCTTGGTGTTCGGGCAGGAAACGTTCAGTTCGTAGCCGGCGATTCCTTCACACGCGTTGAGCTTTCGAACAATTTCCACATATTCGTCAGCGCAGAAACCGAATACATTGACGAAGACAGGGCAGCCTGAGGTCCGAAGGAACGGCATCTTGTCCCGGATGAAGGCATCGACACCGACATTCTGAAGTCCGATCGAATTCAACATCCCGGACGAGGTTGGAAACAGGCGGGGTGCGGGATTTCCTTCGATCGGTCTGGCCGACGTCCCCTTCACCGAGATCCCGCCGATCCGGGCCAGATCGAGCAGCCCTTCGAATTCTTCTCCGTAACCGGCCGTCCCACTGGCCAAAACGACTGGATTTGGGAGCTTTATGCCCGCTATTTCCACGGAGAGGTCAGGAAGGCTACTCATACCGAGACGAATCTATCATATAATCCTCCGGCGATGACGTGCTCAGAGTCCAAAGTCCAAGGTCCAGAGTCCAAAGTCTTTACGCAGATTACGCAGATTACGCAGATTATGAGTCCCGGGTCTGAACCCAGGGCTGCTCGCTGAAAGCTGACTTCTAATGCCCAAATGATGCAAAAACGAGACCTGCTCGGAATCGAGGACCTGTCATCCGAGGATATCCTCGCGATTCTGGACTCCGCCGTGTCATTCGAGGAAATTGGCGACAGTCCGGTGAAGAAGCTTCCGAACCTCCGGGGTAAGACAGTTATCAATCTGTTCTTCGAAGCGTCAACACGGACCAGAACTTCGTTTGAAGTGGCGGGGAAGCGGCTCTCGGCCGACGTGATCAACGTATCAGGTTCGGGCAGCAGCGTCTCGAAAGGCGAAACCCTCGTCGACACGGCAAAGACCCTGGACGCGA
The DNA here is from genome assembly GCA_964584435.1 of uncultured Solibacteraceae bacterium. GTDB lineage: Bacteria > Acidobacteriota > Terriglobia > 20CM-2-55-15 > 20CM-2-55-15 > CAZOZZ01. The sequence goes on from CAZOZZ010000004.1 coordinate 42,860, forward strand.
TGGCTCCCGACTGTATCGTTATCAGGCATGCATCGGCCGGTGTACCGCACCAGATTTCCAGGCACTCGAAAGCGTCGGTTGTGAACGCCGGGGACGGGGCTCATGAGCACCCGACACAGGCCCTTCTTGACGCCTACACGATTCGCCGGCACAAGGGAAAATTGGACGGCCTGAAGGTTGCAATCGTTGGCGATATCACACACAGCCGCGTGGCCAGATCGAACCTGTTGGCACTGACCCGATTCGGCTCCCACGTCTGGTTGTGCGCGGCGCCGACTCTGATTCCTCCCGGCATCGAAAGGATCACGGGTTCGGAAAACCCATATCTCCACGTTACCAGTTCGATGACCGAAGCCATCCAGGATGCCGATGTCGTCATGATGCTGCGAATTCAGTTCGAAAGGATGAGCGAATCTTTCTTCCCGTCGACCCGGGAGTACTGCCGATATTTTGGCCTGACGGCGGAAAGATTGCGCCTGGCGGCTCCCGACGTCACCGTAATGCATCCGGGTCCGATCAACCGCGGGGTCGAGATTTCCGCCGAAGTTGCCGACGGCCCGTACTCGGCGATCCTCGACCAGGTTTCCGCCGGTGTCGCGGTCCGCATGGCGATTCTCGATCGACTGTTGGGAGGTTCATGAAGCTGGTTATCAAGAATGGCCGTTTGATCGATCCGGTCCGCAATCTGGACCGGGTTGCGGACATCCTGATCGAAGACGGCAGGATCCAATCCATCGACGACTCAGCGGCCTGGGAGGGTACTGTCTTCGATGCGAGTGGCCTGGTCGTCGCTCCAGGCTTCTTCGACATCCACGTTCACCTGCGTGAGCCTGGAACCGAAGAAGCGGAGACACTCCGCACGGGTGGCGAGGCCGCTGTCGCGGGTGGTTTTACGGCGGTCGCGGCCATGCCCAACACCGAGCCTCCGAACGATAATGCCTCAACGACCCGGTTTGTCGTCACCGAAGCTCGTCGGAGTTCTCCGGCGAGAATCTTCCCGATCGGGGCGATCACGATGGGACAACAGGGCGAAAAGCTGGCCGAGATCGGCGAAATGGTGGAAGCAGGGATCGTCGGGATCTCGGACGACGGCAAACCTGTGATGAACGCCCGTCTTTTTCGACGTGCGCTGGAATACTCCGGGATGTTTGACCTGCCGGTCATCCAACACTGTGAGGATCTGGACCTGTCTGCCGGTGGTGTGATGAACGAGGGGATCGTTTCGACAAGACTTGGCCTGAAGGGCATCCCTGGAGCGGCAGAAGACTCGATAGTGGCCAGGGATCTCATTCTTGCCAAGGTGACCCAGGCCAGGTACCACGTCGCCCATATCAGCACGGCCGGTGCCGTCGGGATGGTTCGAGAAGGCAGGGCGGCGGGCCTGAACGTGACGGCAGAAGTTGCTCCACATCATTTCACACTGACCGACGGTGCGGTTTCCGGGTACGACACACACGCCAAAATGCAGCCGCCGTTGCGGTCCGAACAAGATGTGGCGGCCGTTATCGCAGGCATTGAGGACGGAACCATCGATGCCATTGCGACCGACCATGCCCCCCATCACGCAAACCTCAAGATGCTGGAGTTCGACCGTGCGCCCTTCGGCATCACCGGTCTTGAGACAGCCGTCGGCCTGACAACGACGAAATTGGAACTACCCGTCTCACGGCTTGTGGAGTTATTCTCGACGAACCCACAGAGAATCATGAAAGTCGAGGGCTGGGGTTTGTACGAAGGCAGTCGGGCAGACCTGACCGTTCTGGACATGGATCGGCGGTGGACCTTCGACGTCAACGAATCACGGTCGCTCGGTCGCAACAGTCCGTTCCACGGCTGGGAGATGAAAGGCAAGGCGGTGGCTACCATTGTCGGGGGAGAAATCGTCTATGAAGACCATCACTAGTGTCTTTCTCGCCCTTGTCTTCTTAACAAACGTTGGTGGCGCTCAGTCTCCGGATGAGACGGTCGAAGGGATCCGGCAGGATGCGAACTACCAGAAGGCATTGGTCTATATCGAAAATGACCACAGTCGATTCGTCGAGGAACTGATCGAACTGACCGAGATTCCTGCCCCGCCCTTCAAAGAAGAACAAAGAGCGCAAGCCTATATGGAAATGCTGCGCCAGCATGGTCTCACGGATGTCCAGATGGATGAAGAAGGCAACGTGATGGGCATCCGAAAGGGAAACGGTGGGCGTTTGCTCGCAGTGGCAGCCCACCTGGACACTGTTTTTCCTGAAGGTACCGACGTCACCGTCAAACGCGAAGGCACCAGGCTGTCCGCACCCGGCATCGGTGACGACACTGCCGGTCTGGCCACCCTGCTGTCGGTCATTCGTGCCATGGATGACGCCGATCTCCGGACGAACAGCGACATACTCTTCATCGGCGACGTGGGTGAGGAGGGTCCGGGAGACCTCCGTGGCATGAAGTACCTGTTTCGGGAAGGTCCCTACAAGGACGCCATCAGGATGTTCGTGTCGGTCGAGGGGGGGCGCCAGACCAGCATTACGAACGGAGCCCTGGGCAGCAAACGGTACCGGGTGACGTTCAAGGGTCCCGGTGGCCACAGCTACGGAGCGTTTGGACTGGTCAGCCCCGCGTTCGCCATGGGTAACGCCATGCGGAAATTTTCGTTGCTGGAGGTGCCCGAAGATCCCAAGACAACGTTCAACGTCGGCGTCATCGGCGGCGGAACCTCCGTGAACTCAATCCCCTTCGAATCCTGGATGGACGTCGACATGAGATCGGAAGTTCGGGACGAACTGGACGAACTGGCCGAAACGTTTATCGGGCTCATGCACGAAGCCGTCGATGAAGAGAACGCCGCCAGATCTACGGCACAGGGAGAGATCGAACTGGAAATGACGATGATCGGAGACAGGCCATCCGGGGAGACTGCCGAAGATTCCGATATCGCACGGACCGCAACCAGTGCGTTCAATGCCTTTGGGCTCGAGCCTGTCTTTCGTATCTCAAGCACGGATGCCAACATCCCGATCAGCATGGGAATCCCGGCGATAACGATAGGTCGTGGCGGAATGGGAGGTCGTGGTCACTCCCTCGACGAATGGGTGGACGTGGAACAGGAAATAACCGTCCAGGGGGTCCAGGTGACTCTCACAACGATACTAGCCCTGGCGGGATTGGTTCAGTAGATCTGATCACCCAACCACGAGATTCAGGATCCGGTTCTTCACGTAGATCTTCTTTCGGATTTCCTTCCCGTCCATGTGCCTGCCGACGGCGACGTCGGCCAGCGCCGCTTCGAGAACAGTCTCTTCCGCCGAATCCATCGGGACCACGATCTTGCCGCGCATTTTCCCGTTGATCTGAACGGCGACCGTCACGCTGTCGGGCATCGTGTAGGCTTCATCCCATTCCGGCCATGTCTCTTTGAAGATGGAAGGCTCGTGACCGGTTCGCTCCCACAGCTCCTCGGCAAGATGCGGAGCGAATGGGGAGAGCAGTGTGAGGAAGACTTCGACGGTTTCGCGGTCAGGCGCTTCGTCCAGACCATGCACGACGTTCAGGAACTCCATCATGGCACTCACGACGGTGTTGAGACGAAAACTCTCCAATCGCTCGGTCACCTTCTTGACGAGCACATGCCGCTCGGTGAGCATCTGTCGCGACGGAGTCCGGGACCAGTTGCCGTTACTGGCAAGCACCCACGTCCATGCACGTTTCAAGAAACGGTGAACACCGTCGATACCGCTGTCGCTCCACTCCGCATCCATCTCGGGCGGACCGACGAAAAGTTCGTAGAGCCGCAGAGAATCGCATCCGTACCGCTCGACCAGTTCGTCCGGATTGACCACATTTCCCTTGGACTTGGACATTTTTTCGACTCGCCCGTTCTTGGCCAACCGGGTAATCATGCCCTGGTTGAAGAGGCGTCGAAACGGCTCCTCGAAATCAACGACATCGATGTCGTAGAGAAACATCGTGAAGAAGCGGGCGTAGAGCAGGTGAAGGATCGCATGTTCGACACCACCGACATACATGTCGACGGGAAGCCACTTCTTCCCCGTCTCGCTCACCAGCGTATCTTTCTCTGTTGGGGATGTGTAGCGGAGGAAATACCAGGAGGAACCCGCCCATTGAGGCATGACGTCGGTTTCCCGGCGCGCCTCCCCCTGGCACTTCGGACACTCGACCCGGACAAAGTTTTCGATCGTCGCAAGAGGAGATTCTCCCGTACCGGTCGGCTGGTACCTCTCCACCTCCGGCAGGCGGACCGGCAGATCAGCCTCATCGACCGGAACCGCGCCACACTCCCCGCAATGGACGATAGGAATGGGTTCCCCCCAGTAGCGTTGCCGCGAATAGACCCAGTCGCGCAACTTGTATTGGACTGTTCCCCGGCCGAGACCTTTTCCCTCCAACCAACTGGTGACCGCCCCACGACCCACGGCGGAGTCCAGACCGGTAAACTCACCGGACCGAACCATCTTGCCCTGACCCAGGTACGGCTGCTCTGAAACCCCCTCTCTTGAAGCGATGACCTCTCGAATCTCCAGGCCAAATTTTCGTGCGAACTCGTAGTCCCGATCGTCATGTGCGGGAACGGCCATGATGGCTCCAGTTCCGTAACCGATCAGGACATAGTCGGCCACCCAGATCGGGATCTGATCGCCGGTGACCGGATTCCTTGCATGGGCGCCAAGGAACAATCCGGTCTTGTCCTTCTTCGTCGCCGTCCTGTCCTGGTCGGAAGCGTTTCGAGACCGCTCCACGTAGGCCGCGACTTCCTCCGCCCGGTCCGGGGACACCAGTCTGTCGACGAGCGGATGTTCAGGAGCGAGGACCATGTAGGTGGCGCCGAACAGCGTGTCCGGCCGCGTCGTGAAGATCTCCACCGGATGTTCGCCTCCGTCGTTGTCGACGGCGGCGAACGTGACCTGGGCTCCTTCGGATCGCCCAATCCAGTTCCGTTGCATCGTCTTGACCTTCTCGGGCCAATCCAAGTCGTCCAGACCTCGGAGCAGGCGCTCGGCATAGACAGTGATGCGCAGCATCCACTGCTTCATGTCCTTCTTGGTGACCCGGGTCCCGCACCGCTCACACTCACCGGCGACCACTTCTTCATTGGCAATTCCGGTCTTACAACTGGGGCACCAGTTGATCGGCATCGACGCCTGGTACGCCAGCCCCTTCTTGAACATCTGGACGAAAATCCACTGCGTCCACCGGTAGTACTCGGGATCGGTCGTATTGATCTCGCGCGACCAGTCGTATATCGTGCTCATATCGATCAACTGCCGCTTGAAGTTTTCGATGTTCTTCCGGGTGTTGATCTCCGGATGAATCCCCTTGTGAATCGCATCGTTTTCAGCAGGCAAGCCGAACGCATCCCATCCCATCGGGTGCAGGACGTTGAAACCCTTCAATAACTTGTAACGAGACCAGGCGTCAGGCAGGACATAGCTGCGCCAGTGACCAACGTGCAGGCCGGAACCGGACGGGTACGGGAACATGTCGAGGCAATAATATTTCGGGCGTGGGTCGTCATCCCGCGCCTCGTAAAGACGCTCGCGGGCCCACCGCTCCCTCCACTTCCCCTCAATCTCTTTGAATCGGTATGCGTCTTCAGGCATCAGCTAAAAGGGCGGCATATAGAATGGGCGGTCAGTTATTGGGAAGAATTGGCGGACTCCCATCTCATAACGTCGCCCTTCGAGTCCATCGCTTCGTTGGCAAGCTTGTCTGCCTCCTTGTTGAATTCCCGCCGGACGTGTTCAATGGAGAACCGTGGAATCTGTTCGATCAAGCGCTTGGCCGATGCATAGAGCGGACGAATGTTTTCGTTCCGAACCTTGTAGATCCCCTTGATCTGTTTGACGACGAGTTCGGAATCGGAATAAATCTTGAGCTGCTTGCACTGGCGGTCCGCGGCAAAACGCAAAGCCGAAACGAGAGCCGAATACTCCGCATAATTATTCGTCTGGTGCCCCAGGTACTCGGCTACGCTGACCAGGCCCGGGAAATAAACCCCGAGGCCGGAGGGTCCGGGATTACCTCGCGAACCGCCATCGATGTATGCCTCCAGGGTCATGCGACTTCGAAGGGGTGATCGAGGTTTTCTGGATCGTACAAGATCCGCGAGCAACTGTCACAGGCGATAATAGTGTCGTTTTTTCGGATTTCCTGGAAAACCTGTGGACGCATCCGAACGTTGCACAGTTCGCAGGCTTCGTCGCTTGCCTTCGCAACAGCGATTCCCGATCGAGCTTTTCGAATGCGATCGTAACGGGACAAGATATCGTCAGAAACGTTCTTTTCCAGGACCTCTCGTTCTTCAACGTACGCGCCCATCGCCTTCTCGTCCTGGGCAGTGAATTCTTCCAGCCGAATTCTTTCCGCATTGACGGTCCGCTCGTCTTCCTTGAGTGTGACTTCAGCGGCTTTCAGCTCCGCTTCCAGGTTTTCCGAACCCAGCATCAACGTGAGAATTTCGTCTTCCACCGTTCCAATGGAAGCCTGACTGTACTCGATCTCCTTGACCATCGCCTTGTACTCTGCGTTCGTCCTCACCGACATCAACTGTTCTTTGTACTTGGAAATCTTCACCTCGACATCCGCGATGTCGGACTCGAGTTGCTTGCGTCTGGACTGACTGCTCTTGATGTTTTCGGTGGCCTTCCGAACGGCTTCCTGAGCAGTGCTGAGCTTTTCGTCCAGCGCTTTGGACTTGGCGGGGAAAGCGTCAATCTTGTCGCGAAGTTCCTGAATGGATGTGTCAACAGCCTGGAGGCGAATCAGATTCTTTAAATCAGCGTTCATTTAGCATCGGCCCGGGGTTTGAAACGTGAGAAGCGACGGTGTGCCGGCTTCCACTAACTTTTTGTCACTAATGGGCCCAGTAGGACTCGAACCTACGACTGCCCGGTTATGAGCCGGGAGCTCTAACCAACTGAGCTATGGGCCCGGTGAAATCCATGACAGCCCCGAGGAGCCTGCCAGGAATCGACAGGACCGTGTTCGGAATCTCACTCTAATCTCGTCCGTTGACGTCCAGGAAGGCGCGTAACCGGCGGCTCCTGCTTGGGTGACGTAACTTCCGCAGCGCTTTGGCTTCGATCTGACGGATTCGCTCACGAGTCACAGCGAAATTCTGTCCAACCTCTTCCAGCGTGTGTTCGGTACCGTCTTCCAGACCGAAACGCATCTTGATGACCCGTTCTTCACGAGGCGTCAACGTGTTGAGAACGTGCTCGGTCATCTCCTTGAGGTTGATGTTTATTACTGCGTCGGATGGCGACACGACACCGCGATCTTCGATGAAGTCGCCCAGATGGGAATCTTCCTCTTCGCCGATCGGCGTCTCGAGCGAAATAGGCTCCTGGGCAATCTTCATCACCTTCCTCACCTTGGACACGACAATGTCCATCCGCTCGGCAATCTCCTCACTCGTCGGTTCGCGGCCCAGCTCCTGCACCAGTGCACGAGAGGTTCGGATAAGCTTGTTGATCGTCTCGATCATGTGGACCGGAATTCGAATCGTTCTTGCCTGGTCGGCGATGGCCCGTGTAATCGCCTGACGGATCCACCAGGTCGCATAGGTGGAAAACTTGTAGCCTCGCCGGTATTCGAACTTGTCGACGGCCTTCATCAGGCCAATGTTGCCTTCCTGTATGAGATCCAGGAACTGCAGGCCACGGTTCGTGTATTTCTTCGCGATCGACACTACCAGTCGCAGGTTCGCTTCGACGAGTTCGCGCTTCGCGTTCTCCGCTTCGATCTGACCACGGACGATGGTCTGCAGGGTTCGACGCACTTCCAGTGCGCTGGCCTTGCTGTCCTCCTCAAAAGCCTTGATCTTGGCCTTGACGGCGCGAATCTCCTTCTGAACGTTCTTCCGATATTCCTTCTTGGTGTGGTCCGCTTTGCGCTGGAGTCGGGCCTGTTCCCTCTCGATCGGGCGAATCGTGCTGACCGCATCCCGCACAAGGCTGATCAAGGCCAATCTCTCGTGGATCGAATACTTGAGAGACAGGAGGAGTCTGGACAACTTGATCCGTTGGCGTCCGAGTTTCCAACGGGAACGCCGGTGTTCCTTGGGTTTGCGGGTCCGGGGAATTGCCGCCAGCTTCGTCCGAAGCGTATTCACTCTGCGATACAGTTTTCCAATCTGGGCGATCGTCTCGAGTGTCTCGGCATGCTTGGCTTCGATCTTCTCTTCGGTAAGATCGTCGTCTGTAAACTGGACCAGGTCCTTGATGACGCTTGGATCCTTCTTGAGGTTATCCCCCAGGGTCATGATTCGACGGACCACCAGCGGAGAGCGGGACAGCGCCTGGAGGACGCGGAGTTGACCCCTTTCGATCCTCTTGGCGATCACGACCTCGCCATCCCGGGTCAGCAGGGGAACGGTCCCCATTTCCCTCAGGTACATGCGAACCGGATCGTTGGTCTTCTCCAGCGAGCCGGGCGTCAGATCCAACTGGACTTCTCTCTGCGTGGCTTCGAACTTCGTCTTGTCCCGCTGCAGCTTATCGAATGAGAAGGACTGGTCTTCGGTTTCGATGACCTCGATTCCGGCCGTTCCGAAAGCGGAGAAGAGATCGTCAAGATCCTCGGCCGAAGCAGTGATCTCGGGGGGCAGGAGATCGCTCACCTCATCGTAGAGGAGGTAACCCTTCTCCTTGCCCAGGTCGATCAGCTTCTGCACTTCATCGTACTTGTCTTCGAGTCCCATGCTCCTCCAGATCGTAATTACTTCTAATGATGGCGTTTAGTCAGAATCTTCGGTAGATATCCTCAAACGGTCACGCGAGACTGAATTCGACAACCCGACCGACTATCGGTAGGTACACTTCAACAAAGTTTAAGGATAGGCGCCAACGTTTCATTTTCAAGAGCTTATACTCACTTTCAAGGTCCAGATTAGGGTCGGATCGCCTTGATCCTGGATTTCTCCGTGGCAATGTCCATCTGTTTCCGCACCAGGTCGGGGGGCGCAACGCCCGTACCATAGGTCTTCAGCTCCGCCCGGATCTCCTCTTCCTTTTTGACGAGGTACTCCTGATAGAGTTGCCCCATCGACACGATTGCCACCTCGTGCCCAATCCGGGTGAAGGGTTCCAACGCCGCCGCGCGGACCTGCTGCTCCAACTCCGTGTCTTCGATGCCCTCCAACGCCGACTCAACACCGGAACTTCCGCCATCGATCAACCGCTTCAAAACACCGCCGGACCTGATCCCCGCCAGGAAATCGTTCTCCAGGAACGGTTTGAGAGACGTCGAGATCTCCGGGTCCTGAAGGAGCGCCTGTATTAACTGCTTCTCGGCGAGTGTCAGATTTCGGGACCGCGTTGGGGCCGACCGTAGATCCCTGTCCCTGGATTTCCCTCTGAGTTTGAATTGTTCGAAGACCACGTCTGTTGGAATGGCAAAGTTCTCCGCCAGGGCTTTTGCCACTTCCAGCTTCACGAGCCGGTCCGGAATGTGGTCGACGTGTTGGATGATTTCGCGGACGACGCGCGATTTGACTTCCGGCTGGGATATATCCGGCTGCGCCCGCGCATCGGCTATGAGTTGCTCCCAGAAATACGGAGCCTGATCCAACAGCCTCCTGTAGGCGTCGGCACCCTCCCGGCGAACAAAATCATCGGGATCAAGGCCATCGGGCAGACGCAGTATCCGGACGGTCAGATTGCGTTCGAGCAGCAGCTCGATCGAACGCTTCGTGGCGCTCTGGCCCGCTGAGTCCGGATCGTAGTTCATCACGACCTCGGGGACAAAGCGCGCTAGCACCGCCACCTGCTGGGGTGTCAGGCTGGTTCCGCAGGAAGCGACGACGTTCTCAATGCCGTTCTGATGCAGACTGAGACAGTCAAAGTATCCTTCCACGACGACCATCCGTCCCGCCTTCCGTGCTGCGGTTCGCGCCAGGTGGAGCCCGTAGAGAACGAACGACTTCGAGTAAAGGGGGGACTCCGGAGAGTTGAGGTACTTGGGCTTGCCTTCTCCAACGATGCGTCCACCGAAGGCGATGACCTTTCCCCGTTCATTCCAGATCGGGAAAATCAGGCGTCGTCTAAAGCGGTCGTAGACCTCGCCGCGATCGTTCTTAATGAACAAACCCGTCTTGACGGCGTCCTTTGGTTTGAGCACCCCTAACAAACCCCCGGTCGGAGCGTAGCCCAGGCCGAATCGCTCAGCGAACTCGGGTTTGATGTCCCGCTCTTCCAGGATCCGTCTGGCCGGCGCGGCTTCCGGGGTCTTCAGTTTGCGCTCAAAATATGCCGCGGCACTCTCGTACACCCCCAGCAGCTGCTCACGGTCCCTGGCGGCCCGATCATCTCCAGGAGATGCCTTTGGCATCGGGATGCCACACTTCTCGGCAACGATTCGGATCGACTCCGGGAAAGTGGCCTGTTCGGCCAGCATCACGAACTTGAAAACATCACCTCCAACCCCACAACCAAAACAATGAAAAATCTGTTTCTCTCTGTGGACGGAAAACGAGGGTGTCTTCTCCTCGTGAAACGGACACAACCCCTTGAAATTGTTACCGCTTCCCTTGAGGGCCATATAGTCGGATACGACCTGAACTATGTCGGCGGAGTAACGAATTGATTCAGCAACATTCTTCATCGTGAATGGCAGGCCGTCTCGGCAAGAGCGGAAGCAGCCAATTTATAACATCGGTCGAGAAAATAGCAATGGATAGGCCATATTCTCGTCGAATGAACGGCCGAAACAGGACCTTAGCTGACATCCTGGAACGGCAGCACGCAGAAAACAGCCGGATTTTCACCGGTAGAGTAGGGGAGGACGCGAAGAGCGACCTCCCCCCTCGTCG
>CAZOZZ010000005.1:0-32676 GCA_964584435.1 uncultured Solibacteraceae bacterium
CTGGTCGCGTCCTACTAATGGACTGTACCGGAACTTTAGGGGTGCTGTACTAGTGACTGGGAGGCAGGACGGAATACACGCACTTTCCCCTCCAAGCACAAACGGCTTACAATGGGTGGTTAGTTTTTGGAGGAAAGGGACAGCATGAGTACTGCCGAGACACTTCAGTTCCAGGCCGAGGCCAAGCAGGTTCTCGACCTGATGATTCATTCTCTATACACAAACAAGGAAATCTTTCTGCGGGAATTGATTTCGAATGCGTCGGACGCTCTGGATCGATTGCGGGTTGAATCACTGACGAACCCGGATCTGCTGGGCAAGGACGAGTTGTTCGAAATCACGATCGAAAGCGACGCGGACGCCCGAACCGTGACCGTCCACGACAGCGGTATCGGAATGAGCCGTGATGAGGTGGTCGAGCACATCGGAACCATCGCAAAATCCGGGACTCGCGAGTTGCTCGAAAGCCTGAAGGGCAAGTCCGGAGATCTTGCTGAAAAGATGATCGGCCAGTTTGGCGTGGGTTTCTATTCCACGTTCATGGTCGCAGACTCGGTCTCGCTGCTGACACGCCGCGCGGGTGATGACAAGGCCACGCTCTGGAAATCTACGGGGGACGGACAGTACACACTGTCGGAAGGTGAGAAATTCCGCCGGGGCACGTCCATTACGTTGCACCTCAAACCGGTCGACACGGAAAGCGGCCTCGAGGACTTTACCGAAGAGTGGATCGTCAAGCGGATCGTCAAGCAGTACTCCGATTTCGTGACCTACCCGATCGAGTTTCGACCGACCGGGAAGGATGCGGACAAGAAGGAGGAAGACAAGGAAACCGGGCCCATCAACTCGATGAAGCCGATCTGGGCACGCCCACCCTCCGAAGTGACCGAGGACGAGCACAAGGAGTTCTACAAGCACGTCAGTCATGACTGGAATGAACCGCTGAAGCACTTCGCGTTCAAGGCAGAGGGCCGGATCGAGTATCAGGCCCTGCTCTACCTTCCCTCGCAGGCTCCGATGGATCTCTTCTTCGACACGGGGAAGTTCGGCCTGCAACTGTACGTCCGAAGAGTCCTGATCATGGACAACTGCGAAGACCTGTTGCCCCGGTACCTTCGCTTTGTGAAGGGCCTGGTGGACTCCTCCGACCTGCCGCTCAACATCTCGCGGCAACGGCTACAGGAAGATCGCCACATCACGCAAATTCGGAAATGGATCACGAAAAAGATCATCGATACGCTTGGCGACATGTTCCGAAACGACAGGGAAAACTACACCACCTTGTGGACGCACTTCGGGCGGGTCATCAAGGAAGGCGTGGGATTCGATTTCGAGAACAAGGACAAGCTGACTCCACTTCTGCTGTTCGCTTCCTCCCACGACAAAGAAAATCTGACGAGTTTGAAGGACTACGCGAACCGGATGAAGTCGGACCAGGACGAGATCTTCTACCTTACGGGCGAATCCAGGTCACGGATCGAAAATTCTCCCCACCTGGAAGCCTTCAAGGCACGAGACCTGGAAGTGCTGTTCTTGAGCGACCCGGTCGACGAACTGATGGTTCAATCATTGACGGAGTTCGATGGGAAGAAGTTGAAGTCGGTCGGCAAAGGGACCGTCTCGCTGGGAAGCGACGAGGAGCAGAACACAGCACGAAAAGACTTGAACGCGAAGGCAATAGATCATGTAGACCTGTTGGGACTTCTCAAGGCCAAGCTCGAAAAGCATGTCAAGGAAGTCCGCTTGTCGAACCGGTTGACGGACTCGCCCGCCTGCCTGGTCGTTGCCGAAGAGGATTTCAGTCCGCATCTGCAACGTATCCTCCAGGCCCAGCAGGGGAATTCGCCTGAACAGCTACGGATCTTGGAGCTCAATCCGGATCACGACATCGTCAAGAAATTACAAGCACGTGTGACGGCGAACAAAGACGATCCCGCCATCAACGAATTCGCGGACCTTCTGTTCGGCTACGCGATGATCGCTGAGGGATCGGAACTCCCCGACCCCACGCAATTCAACCATGCTGTGGCCAAGCTGATGGTCGATAGCCTCTAGTGTCCTGAGTCAGGAATAATGATCGACGCCAAGCAAATCCGAGCAAACCCGGACAGGCTGAGAGAGATCGTCCGGCTCCGCAAAGTCGACCCGTCCAAAGCCGACGTCGACCGCTGGCTGGACCTGGATACGGAAAGACGTCGCCTGCAAACCGAGATCGACGGTCTGAACACGGAAAAGAAGAAGATCGCCGGACTCGGCAAAACAGATCCCCAGGCGGCCCGGGCCAAGGGGCAGGAACTTCGAGAGAAGCTCCGGGGCATGGACAAGGATCTGTCCGCAGTCACCGCGGAATGGAAATCACACATGGAGTGGTTTCCAAACTGGATCGATCCGGAAATGCCCGAGGGCGCGGGCGAAGAAGACAACGTCGAAGAATGTGCCTGGATACCGGGTTCCGGGTACCTCGATTCGGACCAACTGGGCCGGGCCAATCACTCGGCCGAGTTCATGCCTCAAAGACCAGTCCATACCGACGGGGCAGACTTCAAGACACTGCATTACACGGAACTTGGCGAAAGACTGGGTGGAGTCGATACCTTGCAGGGCGGAAAGGTCTCGGGATCTCGCTTCGCCTATATCCTGGGAGACATCGCGCTGATGCAGATGGCAATACACCGCCTGCTCAGCGACGAACTCGTCCGCCGGGGGTATCAACCGATCTTTCCCCCGTTGCTGGTCCGGGAACGTTCTCTCTACGGCACGTCGCACTTCCCCGAGGGGCGCGACCAGGTTTATGAGATCAAGACCGACAACGTCGAAGAACCCTTCCCCCTCTTCCTTGTTGGCAGTTCGGAGCCGACAAACTTCAGCTATTTCATGGACCGGACGCTGGATGAAAACAGTTTGCCGTTCAAAGTCTTCGCCGCAACGCCCTGTTTCCGGTCCGAGGCGGGCTCCTGGGGAAAGGACGTCAAGGGAATCAAACGGGTGCACCAGTTCGACAAGATCGAAATGAATGCCGTCTGCAGCCCGGAGCAGTCCGGGGAGATCTACGCCGAGTTCGGCCGGATGAACGAATGGCTGATGCAGAAACTCGAGCTTCCCTATCGAATCGTCGACAAATGCACCGGTGACGCCGGCTACCTGGCCAGTTTCCGTCAGAGGGACGTCGAGGTCTGGATGTCGGGATCGGGTGAATTCATGGAAGTGATGACGGACACAAATGCATCCGACTATCAGTCACGCCGTCTCAATATCCGATACCGCACCTCCGACGGCGCACTCCGGTACTGTCACACCGTCAACGACACCGGCTGCGCTATGGGACGGATGCTGATAGCGATCCTCGACAACTATCAGCAACCGGACGGATCCGTGAAAGTGCCGGAAGTGTTGCGCTCGGTGATGGGTAAGGAAGTGTTGAGAAGTGGTCAGTGATCAGTGGCCAGTACTGTCCGGCCATCTCCGCCCAAGAATCCACTAAACCATAGTTAATAAATAGGCTACAAACAAACCCGCCTGAATTCGCCCCGCATGTAAGCATCTGATGTAGGTGCGCTCTGTGAGCGCATGATTGTGCGGTCACAGACCGCACCTACATCCGGATTTTGCGGTCATAGACCGCAGCTACATCCGGACGCCTCTCACCACGATGACCTGTGCCGGAAAACTCAGGCCGCCCTCGACGGCGAATTCCCTTGCTGATTCCTGTGCCTCCGTCGCGATCTGCTGGGCTTGATGGGCGGGTAGGCTCTTCAGTTTGTCTCGGAGTGTGCCGGACATTTCCGAACGTAACTCCCAGAAACCTTCCACCGAGAGCGGGGCTTTGATGTCGAACGACAGCACTCGCTCTTCGACGTCGTGGGCACCCGCCGCCCTGAATACTTTCCGAAGCTTGCCGGACTCGGCAAAACGGAAGGCTCCCATGGCATCCGGATCGGGAGGAGCCGGTTCGACGTACCTGGACAGCACGTCTGTGACGACGTGATGGAAGGGATTGGCCCGACTCGTGTCCCACACGGCTGTCGCAACGCGGGCACCGGGTCTGGTGACACGCAGCAACTCCCGCACTGCGATCTCAGGGTCTTCGAAAAACATCGCTCCAAACCTGCACACGACAGCGTCGAAATGATCGGAAACGAACGGGAGCGAATCGCCGACCGTCTGGCAGAAGCAGATGTTTCCGACGCCGAAGCGAACCGCGTGACGACGCGCCGCAGCCAGCATTACCGCTGACGGATCCGAATAGGTCACACTCCCGGAGGGGGCGACAACCCCGGCCACAGTCAGTGACGGCTCACCGGATCCCCCGGCAACATCCAGGACGCGATTCCCCTCCACAAGAGCAGCGTCCTCGATCAGCGCAAGACTAACGGGAGCAAACATCTCCCGGATTGTGTCGAAGTGCTTTTCCCAATACGGCGCCGACTCACCCCAGGAACGAATTTCATCCGTCATCTTTTGCGTCATCCTCCAGGAAGTAATCTGATCTGTCCCTTGATCCACCCGCTGGGAGCCCCGAAGGTGTTATAACGAAAACAGGGGGAGAAAACAAAATGAATCCGATCCGGAAGGTGCTGGTTCCAATCGACTTTTCCGATGCTTCAAAGCGGGCACTCGATTACGGTCTGAATGTCGCCCGCGAGTTCGACGGTGAATTGGTCCTGTTGCACGTTTCGCCCAAATACCTGGACAGCCGCTACACGATGTTCATTCCGGCAGTCGAAGAGGAATTCCGCCACCTCAAGGACGCAGAGCGAGACATGTCGGCACTCATCCCGGAAGAGGGCCGCAACCTGCAGGTCCGAACCCTGGCGACCGAAGGCCGTCCCGAAGAAGAGATCCTGAAGCTCGTTGACGAAGAGGCCATCGATCTGGTCGTCATGGGCAGTCACGGGCGGCGCCGTTTCAAACGCTGGTTCCTCGGCTCCGTCACAGAGCACATTCTGAGGAAGATCCCGGTGCCTGTGATGAGCCTGTCGCAGGTGGAGCAGGGAGTAGAACCACGGCTATCCGAGCCCCTCCGTTTTGAGCGTATCCTGTATCCGACCGATTTCTCCGACAGCACCGAAATCGCACTGCCGATGGCACTCGGGTTCACCCGGCGATTTCGCTCGGAACTGACGCTGGTTCACGTTGTGGAGCGACTGCATCGTTCTCCGACCTCCCCTCCCTATACGGACGAAGAGCTGGAAGAAGAACGCCGTTCACTCGTCGAGCGCGCCGAATCTGCCCTTTCCGGGATGGCTCCAGCGGACGCGACCCCGGGTGTCGCTGTCAGGAAGGTCGTTCTCGAAGGAAAGGCATCGCAGGCTATTCTGAAGTATGTTGAGGAAAGCGGGGCAGACCTCATCGTTATGAGTCTTCATGGCATGAGCTTCATTGAACGGGCTCTCTTGGGGGCAACCGCCGAACGCGTGGTTCGAGCGAGCTCTGTCCCGGTTCTGTCCATCCCTCCTGCCAGGGAACGGATCGCCTAAGAGGACATCAACAAAAGCCCCGTCGCCGCCAGGTAGATCGCAAGGATTCCCCAGGCTACGGGTGAAAGCGACAGAAGCCTGCGACTCCTTCGTCCGGCCAGGCCTACCAGTACCAGGGCAGTCAGAGCCATTGCAGCGTTAGACGGGATTCCATGGTTCGGGGAAACAGCTGCAAGGATGGGTCCCTTCAAGTAGAAGAAGTCCTCCAGCGCCAGCACGACGATGTTGAAGAGATTGCTGCCAAGAACATTTGCTACCGCCAACTCAGCTGCTCCAATCCTGAGGGCCGCCACGGAAACAACCAACTCAGGCAGCGAAGTGGACAGGCCGACGAATACGTTTCCTACAAAGGTTTGACCCAGACCGGTCATCTCCGCGATCTGCTCGCCGATGCCAGGAAGGTACATTGCAGCACCCACCGTGAAGGCCGCATTCAGAGAAAACATCCTCAATGCATGCCCCAGGGTCGTCTCCGAATACCGTACGGGATCCACGGCGATGTCTGAACCTACCCGGGCACCGCCTTCGGAGAGCCGAACGATCTCAAGGGCGACAAACCAGACAGGTATCACAGCGACGCTGCTCCAACTGAACCAAAGCGGAGCATACAGATCGGGACCCGCCAGCAGGGTCGCAGTCACAAGGCTCAACATCAGCAGGCCGAATGCCGCAACCACCTGCTGCGTCCCACGAACTGCACTGAGGATAGGAGTCGGGCTGAGACGATCCAGGAGCGTGATAATCAGGAGATTGAACATGCAACTCCCAAATACGTTGCCGACTGCGATTTCGGGCAGGTCGTGGACAAGGACCGAAGCCACACCGGTAATGAGTTCCGGAAGAGATGTGATCCAGGCAAGTAACGCCAGGCCGATCACGGTGCGACCGAGACCGGTCTTTTCGGCGATGACGTCAGCGTAGGTAGACAGGCGTTTTCCTGAAACGAAGATGATCGCTGCTGTTCCGATGAATTGAAGCCAGATGAGCATGTGAGCCTGATACGGGTACGCCCTCAGAAAGCGTTCTGAGCGCTCGGGCTTTCGGTCGGACCCAACCCTCCCTTCAGCCGTGGTCGACGAGGTATCCGGTATCGGACAGATTGTCCCGAGAGCGAACAATCCAGGGGATCCAGATCTGCCAATAAAGAGTCTATCCTATTGATATTATGAGCGTATTAGGAATTTCAACATTTGGTCTCGAACGTGATTCTGTGAGCCGGGACTTGCCGAGAGCAACTCTACGAGGTCAGTCCGACCGAACCGATAATCTTCGTGGGGTTATCGGCGGTCCTGCCGGTGGCAGCGCTCATTGCCAGTTGTATTCCGGCACAACGGGCGACACGACTGAGGTGTGGGGTAGGAGTCCAAGGTCCAGGCGCAGATTACGCAGATTGTCCGCAGATTAAGGGGATAGATCCGAGGCGCTCCTCAAGAATCGAGCAAAGGGTTCTGTTGACAAGGGAGCGGGCGATGGACCGGGGAGCCCGATCTTCTATCCCATCCGTTCGAGAGCAGCGGTGTAGGTCTCGTCGACACTCTCCTGGATCTTCGCCACCATCTCCGGATCGTTGACGACGTGATTGAACCGGGCCTGATGTTTCAGGTACTCCACGACGGGACGCCTTTTGCGGATCTTCTTGGTCATCCGCCGAACGCCGTCTTCGATCTCGTACATGACCACACAGCCGGTCTCAACACCGAGCTTTGCCACGGTGATCATGTCCGGGTCGGCCACTCCCCAGCCGGGGGGGCAGGGATTGTGCACATGGACGTAAGAAGGGCCACGGACCGCAGCTGCTTTCTGCATGCGTTCGATCAGGTCCATCGGATAGCCTATCGAAGTCGAGGCGATGTAAGAGATTCCATGCGCGGCGATGATCTCCACCATGTCCTTACGTAACCTGGGAATGCGGTCCTCACCCTGGATGACGCAACCCACGGGTGTTGTGGAAGTCCTGGCACCGAACGGCGTCGTTCCGCTCCGCTGCCCGCCTGTGTTCATATAGCTCTCATTGTCGAGACAAACGTAGATAAAATCCTGGTTGCGCTCGATCGCGCCAGAAAGCGAGGCCAGCCCGATATCGGCCGTAGCACCGTCCCCTGCGATCACCAGCAGGTTCATTCCCTCACGTTTTCCCGTCACCTTCAGAGCATCGTCAATCCCGGAAATGACAGCCGCGGCGTTCTCGAATAAGACGTGAAAGTGGGGGACCTTCGGAACGCCCATCTGCATGACGACGGCCAGACAGCCGGTTCCGTTGATGACGATCGTGTTCGGGCCCAGCGCTTTCAGCACATGGCGGAACGTCAGAACCTCGGGGCACGAAGCACAGGCGAGGTTGCCCATCGAGAGGTGTTCTTTATCCGGAACTTCTTTCAGTTTGACAGCCATTCTTTCCTCTTCCTGAAACCCTTAGACCGACAGGCCTTCTGTATAGGGCAGCCCCTCTTCCGGCCCGTGCGCGTCCGGCCAGAACACCGTCTGGCTTCCGTCGGCTTCGCTGCCCAGGGCGACCGTTCGTTCGATGGTTTCCGGTGTCACGTCCTTTCCACCGGTTCCAATGATAAAATTCAGGGCCCGCGGTCTCTGATCGAGGTGGTAGAGAATCCGCGTCACATCCGGGTATACCATCCCGGCGGTCCCGTAACCGATATCGCGATCCAGCACAAGCACCGTTCGGACTCCCCGTAGCGCCTCGATGACCTCTTGCTCAGGAAAAGGACGAAAGACGCTCAAGGCCAGCACGCCCACCTTGAGGCCCCGTTGCCTCATTTCCTGGGCGGCGAAACGTGCGGTCTGCATCATAGATCCGATGCCGAGCAGGACGAACTCGGCATCGTCGCAGTCCCACGCTTCAACCGGCGCCAGCATTCTGCCGGAAATCACCTTGTAGTCGTCAAAGACTTTACGCATCACGTCGATCGAGTCGGCCAGTGCCCTGTGCTTCTTGTATTCAAAATCCGGATACCAGTCGGGGAACAATACTTCTCCAAACTGTTGGGGATCGTCCGGGTCGAGGGTCGGGCGGCCGGTCTGTCCCGGGGGCGGCAGGAATGAGTCCGCCTCCTCCTGCGACACGAGGTGAACGGGCTCAGAAGCGTGTGAAAGAATAAACCCATCGTAGGCGACCAGAGTCGGAAGGTGCACATCCTCGTGTTCGGCGATCTTGAACGCACAGAGCGTCAAGTCGTAGACGTCCTGCACGGTCCTCGCGTAGAACTGAAGCCAGCCGGCATCCCGGTTCACCAGGGTGTCCTGATGGTCGGCCCAGATGTTGACCGGAGTCGACAGGGTGCGGTTGGCCACCGCCATCACAACCGGAAACCGCATCCCCGAAGTGAAGTACATCACCTCGGTCATGAGGGCGATACCCTGGGAACAGCTTGCTGTGAAGGCCCGGGCACCAACGGCAGCCGCACCGGCACAGGCTGAAAGCGCGGAGTGTTCCGACTCTACCTTGGTCAGCCTGGCATCCAACTCGCCATCGGCGACGAATTGGGAAATGTGCTCGACCGAGTGGGTTTGCGGGGTGATCGGGTAGGCAGCGACCACCTGAACACGCGCATGCTTGGCGGCCAGGGCGGTCGCCATGTTGCCATTTATGAACTCAGTAGTCACTCGCCTTCCCTTTCCATCAGGATTGCATCGACAGGGCACTCGGTAGCGCAGATGCCGCAACCCTTGCAGTAGGTGAGATCGATCGCGATCGTGTCCCGCTCGATACTGGTCTCTGGACAATACAGCCAACAAAGATTGCAGTTAGTACACTTGTCCACATCCAGCAGCGGGTACACGGCCCGCCAGCCACCGTTATGGTTGTCGTGCGACCACCCGGGAGGGTAGGTCAGGACATTCTTTGCCTTGCGGACGAAGTATTCGTACTTCTCAATTCCCATGTCAGTCTTCCAATTCCTTCAAGCTATCGCGGGCAGCACGCGCCGCCTCGACGTTGGCCGCCGCCCTCGCACCGAACCGTTCTTCGAGCACGGATTCTACGGATGCCATTTTGAGCAGGCCGGTTGCGCCCACCAGGGCGCCCATCATGGCAGTGTTGGTGATCGGCCTGCCAAGTGTGTCCAGAGCAATTCCGGTTGCATCGACGGTGAACAACCGGAAGTGCTCGGCCGCGATCTTGAACCCATAACGTGCGGACCGCAAATCCTGGTTGATCTCTTCAGCCGAACGCGGTGTGTTAAAGACCAGGGTTGCACCCTCCTTTATTCCACCGAACACGTTTGACTGATGCCAGATCGTCGTGTCCAGAACCAACAGGACATCGGGTTGGGCCTGATTGCACTTGAGCAAAACCTCTTTTTGTCCAATCCTCAAAGTGGAAAGCGAGAGGGCCCCCCGGCGCTCTGGACCGAAAGTCGGAATCGACTGGGCCCAACGTCCCTCGCCAACGGCGGCTTTGCCGAGAAGATCGCCGGCCGTAACCACGCCCTGTCCACCGCGGCCCACCAATCGGATCTGGTGTAACTCGTCGACCTCCGGCGCCACCGCAACGGCTCCCTCGAACGGTTTCTCGCTGTCACTTGTCATCTAAGCACTCCACTGACGCTGCGCCCGAATTTGGGAAAGATGATGCCCGGTCCCGGCCACCACTTGGGAAGTTCTACGCGGTAAGCCCAATCCGAAGTCAACTCCGGAACACCAGTTGCCGGAGGAAGAAACCCACTCGTTAACAACCGGTGAAGCCCATGATACCGCGACCGTTCCCAAATCTTCCCTGACCGAAGGAAAATGATGCAAATGCCTCATTTTAATAGTGCAACATGCATTAGTTTTGGTTTTCTTATTTGACTTCGGTCACATGCGGAGTGATCTTGAATAAAGGTCCGTTGGTAAATCAGTCAACGCAGTCGGCGAAAGTGCCTGGAGGTTTGAGAGCAATGCCGAAAGCTGAAGATGCCATCAAGCAGTTGTGGGCCAAGCTCGTGACAGAATCGTGGGAAGATGAAGGCCTGAGGAAACGAATGCTGAAGGATCCGGCGGCAGTGTTACAAGAACACGGCATCGAAGTGCCGGTATCGGCAACGATCAAAGCGTTCGAAAGCGACCGTAATACGATCGTGTTACCGGTTTCGGCTGAACCTCCAGAGCCCGCGTTTTGGGAGGAAGCTGTCTTCATCAGCGACGCCTCTCGGGACGCCAAACAGTTTACCGGCCCCTACTGGTAGGCTGACCCTCATTTGCACGATGGGAAACGACGAAACTCCAAAGGAATAGTTACCGTGTGCAAATGGTTGATGGTCTAAAGTCCAGCCCTCGGAGCTACGCCCAGCGACAAAGCAAAAATCCGCTGTTGGCGATCGCTGTGCTCTCGGTTGGGTTGGCGCTGACCCCTGCACCCGTTCTAGGCCAGCAGGTCGGAGCGGCCGATTCACCACGAGAAAAGTCTCCTTACTCAACTTCATCATCCGGGCAAGCCACTCCCGGCGGGATCGCACCTTACCAATTCCAGCCTGCAATGGTGGAATCGGACTTTCGTATCGACGGATTCCTCGACGAGGAAGAGTGGGCCTCGGCAGCCGTGATCGATAGCTTCACGCAGCAGGAGCCCCAGGAAGGAGCTCCCGCGACCGAACGCACCGAGGTGAGGGTTGTCCACGACACGCGGCGACTCCTGATCGGCGTCCGCGCGTTCGATTCCAATCCAGATGCCATCATCGCGACCGAGATGAGGCGCGATTCCGATCGCCTTTTCCAGGAAGACAATTTCCAGATAATCATCGATACCTTCAACGACCACCGCTCCGGATACATGTTTGTCACGAGCCCACTGGGGGCGAAGCTGGAACAGCAGATTTTCGAGGAAGGCGAAGGGAACAGTTTCGGGACCAATTCCAACATCAATCGGAACTGGGACGGGGTTTGGAACGTCGCCACGCGGCACACCGATGAAGGTTGGATCGCGGAAATCGCCATCCCGATGATGACGCTCCGTTTCCGTCAGACCGATGTCCAGATCTGGGGCATCAACTTCATGCGGAATATCCGAAGGAAGAACGAACAGCTGTTCTGGGCGCCGATTCCGAAACCATATGGCCTGACCCGCGTCAGCATGGCCGGACAGCTGGTCGGTTTGAGTGAGATCAGCCAGGGAATGGATCTCCGAATCAAGCCGTTCCTGATCGGGGGGGCAACCAGCGCACGGGAGGGTGGCCGAACGTCCACGTCTTTTAACGGAGACTCCGGACTCGACGTCAAGTATGGGCTGACCTCCAGCCTCAATCTCGATCTGACCTACAACACGGATTTCGCACAGGCGGAAGTCGATGAGCAGCAGGTCAACCTCACCCGTTTCGGCCTGTTCTTCCCGGAGAAACGGGAGTTCTTCCTCGAGAACGCCGGACAGTTCAACATCGCGACCGATCGACAGGAAGCCGTTCTGTTTTTCAGCCGCCGTATCGGGCTGTCGAAAGATGGTCTTCCGGTTCCGATAGTCGGAGGAGCCCGACTGACAGGCAAGGTGGGCCGGCATAATATCGCGATGATGGTCATACAGACCTCCGAGGCATTCGGACAACCCGGTGAGAACTTTCTCGTCGCCCGATACAGCCGCGACATTCTGTCTAAGTCCAAGATCGGAGGTCTGGTCATCAATAAAGACTCTTCGAAGGGCACCCAATTCAACCGAACGATCGCCGCCGACGCCACGTTTGCTCTCGGAAACAATCTTTCCGTAAATTCGTTCGTTGCAAAAACGTCAACTCCAGGTGTTGTCGACGACGACATGGCTCTATACGGGCGTGTCGGGTGGAAGGACCCCGGTTGGAATCTTTTCGCGCATCACATCAATATTCAGGACAACTTCAACGCCGAGGTAGGCTTCGTACCACGGCGTGGGATAAAGATAACGAAGGTTCACGTTGCGAAAACGCCCCGGCCGGGGAGATTCAAGATCCGCCAGATGGATCCGATGGTCAACGTGGTTTATACGACCGACCAGAACAACCGGCTCGTCAGCCGCCGGATGCATTACATGATCTCCCTCAGTATGGAAGACGGGTCTTATTTCAACTTCATGTACAACCGCTTTCTGGAGGAGTTGGACAAGCCGTTCAAGATCCACCCCGGAGTGACGATACCGTCGGGCAGTTACCGTTATGGGGAATTGACGATGGCGTTCAACAGCAACCCCTCGCGACGAATCTATCAACGGTTCTCATATTCTCCGAAGACCTTCTTCGGCGGCTTTCGGAAAGACGTGGATGCGACCGTAGGAATCCGGGTCAGCAACAAGCTGGCCACCGAACTGCGATACCGCCACAACGACGTGGACTTGCCCTGGGGCAAATTCGACGTCCACCTTGGAATTCTGCGCGTCGACTATTCGCTTTCCCCACGGATGACGGTGCGAAGCGTCGTCCAGTACAACTCGACGAGCCAGGACATCAGCACAAGCATTCGGTTCAACTACATCTACCGCCCCGGAAGCGATCTCTACATTGTCTACAATGAATTGCGTGACAATTCCGTCAGCCGCGGTTTCGCTATGGACCGCCAGTTGGTGGTGAAACTGACGTATTTACTGGCACGATAAAAGCAAAGACCGTCCGGCCGAGCCCCCCACGTGCACTTACCACCTGAACTTTCCAAAAACCACTCTTACAAGAGGCATATTCGAGTGTCGTGGACTAATATGGTGTCTACATGCTCACAGTTCTGATCTTCTTCCTGGCAAATCTCACAGTGCACGTGACCGAGGCCGTCGATGGGCTGACACTCGTCGTCGTCGACCGGACCGGTGCGATCGTCGGTCGGACACCCGTCGAAGAGCCCGGAGACTACGTCTTCGAACTCGAGGACGGACTTTACACGGTCCGGGCCGAGGTGAACGATACGGCGATTATTTCCTTTCCCGACATCGCGGTACCCCGCCCAAACCCGCTCGACATCACGATCAACGAACAGTCACTCCAGCAGTCCGAGGAGGCCGGGGCGGCGACCGGGGCGCGCAGAAACCAGAACATCCAGGTCAACCTCATCGACAACCAGGCCCTCACCGAAGCGCTGGGCCGCCAGGGTGCAACGGTTTTGCCCATCACCGAGTTCTCCGCAACACGCGGCAACTATGCCGCGGAACTGGGCGGAGTCGGCCGCGACCCACAGGTTGCAGGCCCCGATCAACGCAACACGTACCACGGGGAGCTTTACGATTCGCTGCAGAACAGCGTCTTCAACGCCCGTACTTTCTTCCAGGTCGGGGAGGTCCGGCCGACGCGGAGAAACCAGTACGGCTTCAGCATCGGCGGCCCTATCGTCCGAGATCGCCTCTCGTTCGTGCTGACCGGCGAAGAAACGCGCGAATCCGGCTTCGTCAACGGGAACGTCCTGGTGCCGCTGCCGGATGAAAGAACTCCAGTCGCGGCGGATCCGGCCGTCAACGCGGAAATCGCGCGCTGGCTCGAAAGATACCCGGACGAGCTGCCCAATCGCCCTGAAATTGACCGGCGCTTGCTGAATACGAATGCGATTCAAACCGTCCGGAACACGGGAGGGACGTTCCGGATGGACTGGACGCCTGGGGATCGCGAACGATTCTCCCTCCGCTATTCGATGAACGACAATTTCATCGATTCGTTCGAATTCGTCGTCGGGCAGAATCCGAACCAGAGCCTCCGGCCGCAGGCCCTGAACCTGGCCTTCGAGCAACAGGCCTCAAGCGAAACCACGTTCCGGTTGGGCTTCAATTACCTGAGGCGCAAGGTGAACGTCCTGGTGCCACCGGGCTCGGTCGGCCCGTTCGTCTTCCTGAGTTTCGAGATCGAGCCGCTGGGCCCCCGCCTCACGTTCCCGGTTCGAAGGGTCGGCAACGATTTCCAGTACCTCGGGCAGGTGTCGCGAAACTCGGGGGGGCATCAGCTCGACCTGGGCGGTGGGGTCATCCGGGCGCAGCTCAACGAATTCCAGAGCGACGGAACCCGTGGCAACTTCAGTTTTCGGAGGAATTTCGGCCGGACCGCGATCGAGAACCTGCTGCTTGGAGAGGCCAGCGACTACATGGTCGTTGTGGGCGAGCCGGATCGAGGATTTCGTCGGACCGATTTCAGCTTTTACGCGAACGACCGGATCCAGTTGAAACCCAACCTCCACTTGACGCTGGGCCTGCGCTACGAATTCGCCGGGGTGCCCAACGAAGTCAACGACCTCACAGATTTTACTTACGAATCCGACGCCAACAACTTCGCTCCGCGCATCGGCCTCGCGTATTCTTTCGGCAGCCAGGTGGTTCGGGCCGGCTACGGCGTTTCCTATGGGGAAGTCTTCCCCGCGACCTTCCGTGTAGCACGACTGAATCCGCCGGCGATCATCCCGGTTACCGTTCAGAGTCCAGATCTGCTGGATCCGCTCGGCAACTTCCAACAGGCGCCCGGCGCGACGCCCCGATCGGGTTTGAACCTGATCACGCCGGACCTGGTGACGCCGTACTCGCACCAGTACTCCCTGCGCGTCGAGCGCGAGCTTCCCGCCAACGTGCGCCTCGGTATGGCCTATGTCGGCAGCCGGACCGTGAAACTCTTCCGGAGCGAGCGCGCGAACCGGGCCGAGCCCGTCGAGGGCATCCCGCTGACCACGGCGACGATCAACCTGCGCCGTCCGGACCCGCGGTACTTTTCGGTTGTCACCGTGACGAACCGGGCGCGGGCCTACTTCGACGCGGCACAGGTTTCTGTCGACAAGGTGTTCAGTCAGGGCCTGGCCCTCCGTGCCACCTACAGCTTCAGCAAGGCGCTGGATGCCGGGGGGGATTTCGCGGGTACCGGCGTGGACATGAGGGAACCGCGAACCCAGACCGAAGCGGGGTTCTTCAACGACATGAGATCCTTCAGCCGGTTTGATGCGACTCATAGTTTCGTGGTGGGCTATTCCTGGGACGTCCCCGACTGGTTGGGAGGCTGGAACCTGTCTGGCACGACCATTCTGCGTTCGGGAACTCCGTTTACCATCGAGACGGGGTCGGACGCCCCGCCCGTCGGCAACGTCGATGGTGAGTGGAGCGACCGCCCGTCAATTCTCGATCCAGGCTTGATCGGAACCAGTGTCGACGACCCCGATACCTCGGGCCAGGTACTCCGGAGAGACGCGTTCGACGCGACTGCTCCCTTCCGGGAGGGACGGGGGAATCTTGCACCGAACACGCTGAGGAAGGACGGGATCAGCAACTTCAACCTCGCCGTTTCCCGATCGTTCCCGATTTCGGGCGATCGGGTCCGCTCCGTCTTGTTCCGGGCCGAAGCCATTAACGCATTCAACCACCCGCAGTTCGACAAACCGAACACGAACCTGACATCACAGTCGTTCGGTCAGATCACCAACACCCTGAACGCCGGACGGCTGTTTCAGTTCCACCTGAAGTTCAGTTTTTGATGGTTGTCTCGAGTGCGAAAGGAGTATCGATGGGTCGGATCCTGATCACAGCGCTGTTGATCGTCACAGGAGTTCCAACGCTGGCTTCCGCACAGGGAGTCGTCCTGGAATCCGCTGGAGACTATGATGCCTTGCGGGCCGCAAGAGCTTATGAGGCCGAGAGGACGAGTGAAACCATCGTCATCGACGGGCGCATCGACGAGCCGGCGTGGGATCGGGCCCTCGCCGACGATGACTTCTACCAGCTCGACCCGGTACGCGGTGCCCCTCCTGACGAGCGGACTGTGCTGCGTATTCTCTATGACGACGCCAACCTCTACATCGGAATCGTGTGTTACCAGGCCGGCCCCCCCATCATCGCCGAGTTGAGACGCGACTTTGTACCCTTCGACGGCGATCTTCTCGCAGTGTCGCTCGACACGTTCGACGACGACCGCAACGCGTTCATTTTTCAGACCAATCCGGGAGGCGCGAAACGGGATCAACAGATCGCAGGAGGAGTCCGCAGTTCGGACTGGAACGGCATTTATCACGTGGTGTCGCACATCGATGAAGGATGGTGGAGTACAGAGTTTGCGATTCCGTTCAAGACGCTGCGGTTCGACGAGGTGCGCGAAGGCCAGCGTTGGGGGATGAACATCTTCCGGATCATCCGGTACTCGAACGAAAGTGTCATCTGGACTCCGGCTCCGCGGCCGTTCGGTCCGGCAGACATATTTATATATGGTTCCCTGGTTGGTCTGGAAGGCGTTACCCAGGGCCGAAACCTGTACGTGAAGCCGTTCGCACTGGCTGAATTCAAGCCGGATGCCACGGACGACCGGAACAACTTTGACGCCGGCTTCGACGTGAAGTACGGCGTCACGTCCGAGTTGACGCTGGACCTGACCGTCAACACGGACTTCTCCCAGGTCGAGGTTGACGAGCAGCAGATCAACCTGACCCGGTTCAGCCTGTTCTTCCCTGAAAAGCGTGACTTCTTCCTGGAGAATGCCGGGCTGTTCGACGTCGGCGGTGTAACCGGAACGCCGGCCGGTGCGGCGCGAAGGGATGTGATCCCCTTCTTCAGCCGGCGCATCGGGCTTTCCGATCGAGGGTCTCCGTTGCCCATCCGGGGGGGCGCGCGTCTGACCGGAAAGATTGGTGGGTTTGATCTTGGCGTCATGAACATCCAGGTCGGTTCGGAAGGCGATAGAGATTCAGCGAGCTATACGCCTTCCGACAACTGGTCGATCTTTCGGCTGAGACGCGACATCATGGCGAATTCCGATGTCGGCGGTTTCTTCTTCAACCGGGATACGGGTGGGAGCCCGTACTGGAATCGAACAGCCGGCGCAGACATGAACTTGCGGTTCTTCCAGCGTCGCTTCAACATCTCGGGGTTCGCGCTCCGAACCGACACGCCGGACAAACAGGATGAGAACGTCGCCGGCCGGTTCAACGCTTCCTACCGGGACAATTTCTTCACCGTGCGGGGTGGCTACCTGTCGGTCGGGGAAGGCTTCCAGAACGATTTCGGGTTCACGCGACGAAAGGCGATCCGCCAGGGCGATTTCTTCTTTGGGATCACTCCACGTCCGAACACCCGCCTGATACGGGACGTTTCACCACAAGTTCAATCCACGTACGTCACCGACCGGACGAATCGTGTCATCACCAAGGAGCACCGGGCGGGGTTCCGCGTCAACTTCCAGGACGGTGCGAACATCGGGCTGGACCGCAACATGCGTTTTGAACGACTCGACCAGCCATTCCCCGTCAGGTCAGACATCGAGATCCCGGCCGGCGATCACGGTTTCGACGACTGGAACGCGTCTTTCCGGACCTCGGGCGGGCGGCGCATAACCGTCGGTGGGAACCTGAGAATCGGTGATTTCTGGGACGGAGAGCGCCGGCAGACGGGCGCGAACCTCAGCTACAGACAGAGTATCTACCTCAATACCGCGATCAGCTGGTCGAGGAACAAGGTCGAGTTGGCCGGCGGTGACTTCACAACCGACCTGATTGGCCTGCGGTTGAACTTTGCCTTCTCTCCCCGGATGTTCTTCGAGAATTTCTTCCAGTACAACACCGACCGCCGGACAGTGGCATCCAACGTCCGATTCCGGTTCATCCACCACCCTCTGAGCGATTTCTACATCGTCTACACCGAAATCCGCGGTACCGGAGGCAATCCCCTGCTCGACCGGGCGCTGGCCATCAAGGTGAACAACCTGTTTGTTTTCTAGTATTTTAATCTTGTTGATACTCGAGAAGGTGCTCGATGGCGACGAAAGATCCCGAAGATACCCCACAGAAGGCCGAGCTCATCGGAAGCGAACTTCTGTACCACCCCTGGGTGAACAAGGGGACCGCATTCACGGAGGAAGAACGCGCTCGGTGGAAACTGGAGGGCCGGTTGCCACCGCGAGTTCACTCGCAAGATCTCCAGGTGAAAAACGTCATGGAGATCTTCAGGAAGAAGCCGTCCGACCTGGAGCGGCACATCTTCCTGATGGCGCTCCTGGACCGGAACGAAAGGCTCTTCTACCGCGCCCTGACCGACCACATCGAGGAGATGATGCCGATCGTCTACACTCCCACAGTCGGCGAAGCCTCACGGGAGTATTCCCACATCTTCCGTCGCCCGAACGGCCTCTATATCTCGGCGCATCACAAAGGCAGGATCGCGGAGGTACTCCGTAACTGGTCCGCACCCGAAGTCGGCATCATTGTCGTCACAGATGGGGAGCGGATTCTCGGCCTGGGAGATCTCGGAGTAAACGGGATGGGCATTCCGATCGGGAAGCTCGTCCTCTATACGGCCGCCGCGGGAATCCACCCTGCGCTGACCCTGCCGATTGCACTCGACATCGGGACCAACAACGAAACACTGCTCGAGGATCCCTTGTATCTCGGGCTGACCCAGAGGCGTCTGGACGGCAAGGAATACGATGATTTCCTGGACGAATTCGTAGAGGCTGTCCATTCCGTGTTTCCTCGAGCACTCCTCCAGTTCGAAGATTTTGCGAACAAGCATGCGATCCCGCTGCTCCGGCGATACAGGGAGAGATACTGCACGTTCAACGACGACATGCAGGGAACGGCCGCAGTAGTCCTGGCCGGCCTCTACGGGGCGAATCGGATTGTCGGCAAGAATCTAACCGATCACAGGATCCTTTTCCTGGGAGCAGGCACGGCAGGAACTGGAATCGCCGATCTTGTCGTGACGGCGATGAAGGCGGAAGGGCTCTCTCAAGACGAGGCGCGACGACGCTGCTGGTTCGTCGATGTCGACGGCCTGCTCGTGGCTGACCGGAAGAATCTGGCTGAACACAACGCCCCGTATGCCCACGAACACGAATTCCTGCCGGACCTCTTATCGGCGGTGAACGCGCTCAGGCCGACGGCGTTGATCGGCGTCTCGGGACAGCCAGGACTGTTCACACCGCCCGTCGTTCAAGCAATGGCACGGTTCAACGAACAGCCGATCATCTTCCCACTATCGAACCCCTCATCGAGAGCGGAATGTACCGCCGAAGAAGCCTACCGATGGACGAACGGAACTGCGGTAGTCGCCTCAGGTAGTCCGTTCGATCCCGTCGAATCGAACGGCAGGACGTTCGTTCCCGGACAGGGAAACAATGCGTACATCTTCCCGGGGCTCGGTCTCGGAATCATCGGCTCCGGGGCCAGGCTCGTCACCGATGAGATGTTTTTCATGGCCGCGAAGGCTCTCGCCGAACAGGTCGATACAGCAGCGTTGGATCGTGGGACCAGTTACCCGCCACTCAGAGATATTTACGGGGTCTCGGTTGCCATCGCAACCGAGGTAGCAAAGGTCGCCTACCGAGCAGGCCTGGCGAGGGCGCCCGAGCCGCTCGATTTCCGAGAGCATCTCCGATCCTTGAAATACGATCCCCGCTACTGAAATCACACCGATAAAATGGGGACATAGGTGTGCCTGTCCCCATTTGTGACCGATGTCGCTCGTTAGTGTGTCTTCAAACACTGACTCTGGAATGGGGCCAACATAGCATCGAAATTTCTGTCTCATCCAATCAAGGAGCGCGACATGACCATAACGCGACGCGAATTCTTTGCCCGCAATGCAATGACAGCGGCGGCGACTGCAACCGGAGTGACCCTGGTGGGGCTATCCCCTGCCCTTGGTGCGAACGCGAGTCGGGAGCCGAGGCAAAGGGCCGTGCCGGCATTACCTGACATCAGTCCCGACATGCCGCTCGTCTTCGAGCAATCGGAATACGAGGACCGGATTCGGCGCTTCAAGATGGAGATGGAGCGGCGACGTCTCGACGTGATGCTGCTCTATTCAAACAAGAGTTTCTTTTATCTCTACGGCTACGATATGGCTGCAGGCGTGTCCATCACTTACAAGGCGCTCATCGCTCCGCTCGAGGGCCAACCGACTGCTCACGTTCGGAACACACTGGTGCCCTGGACGACCAGGATTCCCCAGCTCCAGGACGTCCGGACCTATGACAATTCGTTCGACGATTCCAACGCCCGGCAGACGGTCGGGATTCTCTCCGATCGGAAGCTTCTTTCCGGCAAGAGGATCGGCATCGAGACCCGTAGCCTTCAGCTCACCGCACATGACTACAGCATCATTCGGGAGGAAGTGGAAAAGGGCGGCGGCGAGCTTGTCGATGCCTCCGATCTGGTGATGGAGCTGTGTGTCCGGAAATCTCCGGCCGAAATCGCCATGATGCGTCAGGCAGGGAAGCTTTACGATGTTGCAGCCGGGGCTGTTCTCGACGCTGTGAAACCCGGTGTTCGCGAGTGCGATGTCAATGCAGAGGCAATGTATGCCCATTTCGCTGCTGGTGGCGACGATGTGGCACAGCCGTTGATGATCGTTCCGGCTCCGCCCGCCGTATCCCACATGCTGCCGCCGACCCGGCGCAGGCTCAATGCCGGTGAGATACTTTTCTTCGAGGTTGCAGGTTGCATCAACCGCTACCACGTGATCGGTGCCCAGGCGGTGGCCTGCGGCACTGCGCCAGGCACAGATACCGAAGAGGCCTTCAAGCGCGCACGTGAGTCCGCCGAGGTCGTCCGCTCTCTCATAAGGCCGGGGGTTGCCGTAGCCGATCTCGCCGAGGCTGCTTCGAGGGCCGGCGGCGACGTCGACAACATCGAGGCTTTTCATGCCGGGTACAGCATGGGCATCGCTTATCGCTACAGGTGGCATGAAGACCTGATTATCAGGACCGGCGATAGCCATATACTGGAGGAAGGCATGACATTGAGCATCTTCGGTTTTGGGAGCGCCGGCGATACGTTCCTGTTTACCGCCGACCCTATCGTCGTCACCGGAGATGGCTTCGACGATCTCTCTGGGCTGCCACGTGATGAACTGCACGTGGCAGAGTGACCCCGGCGGTGGCAAACATAACTGCGCAACTTCATGGACAATGGCGAACAGCAGCAGAATCAGTTCCTGAATCGAACGGTAAAGGATCAGCTTTCTGAACGACTCTCCCTCGGGTCACATCCCCAATCGGCATTCCTGATCGAGATCATCACGGGTGAAACGAACATAAGTTCCGCGGGCTTTCCTTATATCTCCGACAAGAGCTTCAGGCTCTTCATCGAAAGAATTCCACACCTCTTCGATCACGGTCAGGCCATCTTGACCTGGCTCCGAGTTCTCGAGGGTGAACTTGTTCGTATAAGCATCAAGTCACAAGGAGAGAGGGAATCGGTTGAGCGGGCGATCAAGGTTTTGCGCACGGTTGTCCTCACGGCGGGTGTCACCGCACCGTCCGATCTGTGGCTCTTGAAGCAAGTCCTCTCAACGCACAAGGAGCTTCGCACGCTGGATTGGCTGATCCGAGGAAACGCGCTGGAACCGGAAGAATATGCCCGGGAACGAAACCTGAACCTCAAGCAGCTCAAGATCGATCTCCATTTTCTTTACTCTCGCGGTTACCTGAGGAAAGGCGACTCGAATTTCCTGATTGCTCAGGATCCATCTGTCGCCAGGGTGCTGGAGAGCATTCCGATCATCGCTCCAGAACACCGCATCAACTTCGTTCCAGAACTGACGAACTGGTTCTCTCCGACAACAGCCGCACGAAATCAACAGGAAGGCCTTCTGAGAGGATGGCTCCAAATTGATGCCGTTGATCATTCGACGAATTCATGGATAGCCAATCACCTGCAAATCGAGCTCGGCTACCGATTGTTGCCGCTCGTCTCAAGTTTGAGAGCCGCAGGCCAGACGCAATCATTGAAGGAAGATGCGCTCCTGGAGGAGCACATCCCAGCCGTCCTGCCGGAAATCAACAGTGTTTTCGAAAGTGCCGGTTTGTTGAAGAACGACAAGATTACCGAATTGGGAGAGCGCGTTTTCGAGCGGGGGCCGGGACCGTTTGGCATCATCGGGGCCTATCATCCGTACCTCAACGATCTGGAATCCCTCCTGACAACCGGCTCGGTGGGCACCTGGGTTCACCGTGGCGAAAACGTCACTGCGAGTCAAGATGCCAACCGCAAGGCCTTTAAAGCCGGGAACGATCAGTTGGACGCCTTCTGCAAGAAATACAGGTTCCGCTATTCGATCTTCATCGAGCACGCCGTGGGACGCGGTGAAGCAACCCGTCAACGCCTGGCACGAAGTGGCGAAGACAAAATCAGATATTTTGGAGCAGACCTTGAAGACGCTGCGATTGATCAGGCGGTCGAACAACAGACCCAGGGTCTTCTGCCGCGAAACATGCAGTTTATCCGCTCTGCGGACATCGGTCGGCCGGACAAGGTCATCCAATTTCTGAGTAAACTGGGCATCGCGGATCAGCCCTCAGTGATGATGGTCGGCAACGGATTCCATGAAATTCGCAAGCAGACCAATGAGCAGATGATCGCAGTCTTCAAAGCATACCAGGAGGCGGGCTTCGTCTTGATCTTCACCGAGGAATCAGCTTTGCACGATGAGGCCCTCACACATACCGCATGGAACACCTACCATGCCGGATTTCGTTATGTGCATGAGATTTCGGGCCAGGGGTTGAGACCGGCTCGGGAAATCGGGGGCGTGTCAGAAAGGTGGAGCTGGCGGAAATGTGCGACTCTCGGCGGTTATCTGGTCTTAGAAGAATTCTGCTACCGTTCCAGAACCATCTACCCGCATAAAAGGCCCAATCATAAGAATCCTTCCATCAGTGAGACTCATTTTTGTGTTCCCTACAAATTGGCTGACAAGCTCGGCATGGAAACAGATTAAACAGGGACAGGCGGTATGTCCCGTTGGCCATTGGCTACTAGCTGTTAGCTTTCAGCAAGCAGCCCGGAACCTGCGTCAAGCTCCCCGACCTTGGACCTTGGACCTTGGACTTTGGACTCCTTCCCATCCCCCCCGCATCCGCGTAATCCGCGTAATCTGCGTAAGGGATCGACCGCCACAAAGCCGATGTCCCTCCAACCCGAGAGTGAGTGAATCGCCTAAATAGGGTATGATCCTCGGACACTGATATCTTTGCTGGAGGGACAAAATGCGGTGGAACGTGTTCATCGTCGTAGCGGTGTGTGGATTGATTACAGGCTTGATGACCGGAGGGTTTCCGGGGACGGCGGAGGCCGCCCAGGCACCGGGCACGCAGGCTGAAGAAGCCGAAGACCCGGTAGCCGAGTTGGTTGGGCGGTTGAACCTGGAGGGCTACAAAGGCACGCTCCGGGGGCTGGCCCAGTTTGGCGATCGGAGGCAGGGTACGGATCGAAACCGTGCGGCCATCGACTGGATCCAGGAGCAGCTTGAGAGCTACGGTTGCTCGACCGACAGAATCGTTTACGAATACAACCCGACACCACGGCCTCCAAGGCCAGGCGGAGGTGGGCGTGGCGCCCGACCCCGGCCAGACCCGGTGATCGACAGCGGAGAGGTCCGGAACGGCCCCGGCGGTTCACGCTACCGTGGCATAACAAGACGGACAGGAGTGAATAACGATGCCGATGCCCAGCCGGATGAGACACTGCGGGAACTGAACCGACAGCCGACGACTCCGGGCGAGCGACAAGAGGTCTACTGCACGAAGGTCGGAACGACGCGCCCGGATGAAATGTACATCATCGGGGCACACATGGATGGACACGGATGGGGCGAGGCCCTCAACGACAACGGGTCGGGCACGGCGCTCGTGATGGAACTGGTGCGCGTCCTTAACATGCCGGATGTCGAGACCGAGCGAACGATTCGATTCGCACTGTGGAACAACGAAGAGACGGGACTGAACGGTTCTCGCGCTTATGTAGAACAGCGCGCGGAACTCCAGGGAATAGAAGATCCGCCGGGATCGGGACGGTTCCCCGAACCTATTTGGGTCGCCATGATCCAACACGACATGATGATGTGGGACCACGGAATGCCCCTCGAAGACGGCACGTGGCGACCGGAGCAGCGGCCCGAAGCGGACGTCAACATCGAATTCCAGTCCATATCCAAGTTCACCGACCGTGCAATGCGGCTCGCGTTCTTTTTCCGCGACGCCAACGAGAAGTACGCAACTGATTATCCGGCAGCGGTCGGTAATCACATGACGAACACCGACTCGACTCCTTTCATGGATCTGGTTCCTGCCATCAGCCTTCGTGAAAACGAACGCGGGATGCAAACCGGAGCCGGATGGAGCCCGACCTGGCATCAGCCAATCGATGTGTTCAGCACCTTCAGCGACAAGGATTTCCGGCTTGGTTTGAACGCCGCCCAGACGACTCTGGGAGCGGTCGGCCAACTAGCGGGTGCAAAGCTGAAGAAGTAGGCGTTCAATTGGGGCCCCCGGAATGGGGCCCCGGGTGGTGCATCCATCGGTGTGCCCGAAGGCTACAAGTGGCTAGCGAAACACACGACGCACTGGTCATCGGTAGCGGTCAGGCCGGGAAACCGCTGGCCGTGAGTCTGGCCAAAGCGGGATGGAAGACTGCGATAGTCGAGCGGGACGCGGTCGGGGGCTCTTGTATCAACGTCGGTTGTACTCCCACCAAAACGATGGTAGCAAGCGCCCGGGTGGCACACCTTGTACGTCGAGGGTCGGACTATGGGGTGACAACCGGCCACCTGAGCATTGACCTCGCCCAGATACGCCAGAGAAAGCGGGACGTTGTGGCGAGTTTTCGCCGTGGAACCGAACGACACCTGGAGCGCACCGAGGGTGTGGAACTCGTGCGCGGTGAGGCACGTTTCACGGGACCTCATGCGGTGGAAGTGACCGGAACGGAAGGCGAAACGCGAACGCTCAGCGCCGGTAAGATCTTCATCAACACAGGCACTCGCCCGGCAATCCCGGCAGACGTCTACCCGAATGTCCCGGTATTGGATAACGCCTCGATCATGGAGTTGGCCGAGATCCCGGATCATCTTCTTGTGCTCGGGGGCGGTTACATCGGGCTGGAATTCGGACAGATGTTTCGGCGATTCGGGAGCCGGGTCACCATTATCCACAGGGGAAAACATCTATTGGGTCGAGAAGATCCGGATGTCGCGATCGAAATCGAAGAGATTCTCCGTGGCGAAGGCATTGAGGTCCTGCTCGAAACCGAGGCGGCAGGTGTTTCCAGCGGGCTTGATGGACAGATCGAGGCGACCTTGCGAAGGCCGGATGGAGATTCCGTCAAGTCGGCTCCCATATCCTGGCTGCTATCGGCCGGGTGCCCAACAGTGATCGGCTCAATCTGGAAGCAGCAGGCATTCGAGCCGACGCGCGTGGATTCATCGTCGTCAATGAGCAACTGGAAACGAGTACGGCAGGGATCTACGCTCTCGGCGACGTGAAAGGCGGGCCGGCATTCACGCATATTTCCTACGATGACTTCCGCATCGTCGAAGCGAACTTGCTGAAGGGCGGAACTGCCACAGCCAACGGCCGGTTGGTTCCCTACACCGTCTTCATTGATCCCCAACTGGGGCGTGTGGGTCTGACTGAAACCGAAGCCCGAGCCAGAGGGCTGAACATACACGTCGCGAAGTTACCCCTGGCTCATGTGGCGCGCGCCATCGAGATGGACGAGACCCGCGGGTTCATGAAGGCGATCGTCGATCAGGACACGGATCGAATCCTCGGATGTGCGATTCTGGGCATTGAGGGTGGCGAAGTGATGGCCGTGCTCCAGATGGCGATGATGGGCAATGTCGGTTACAAAACGATTCGGGACGGCATCTTCGCTCATCCGACGCTCGCCGAGTCCTTGAACAACCTGTTCATGTCCATGGACAATTGATTGGCGACGTCGGTTTTCTCCCAACCTGAAAGCCACTAAACTGGACGCATGAAAATACCCCTGTTTCAAGTCGACGCTTTCACCAGGAACATCTTCGCGGGCAACCCCGCAGCCATCTGCCCCCTCGAAGAATGGCTGGACCCGGAACGGATGCAGGCGATCGCGGCGGAAAACAATCTTTCTGAAACCGCGTTTCTGGTGCCGAACGGCGATGGCTACGATCTACGCTGGTTTACGCCCAAAACCGAAGCCGATCTCTGCGGACACGCGACGCTGGCTTCGGCGTTTGTTCTCTGGAACCAGCTGGGCAGCACCCACCGAACGTTGCGTTTCAACACGCGTAGCGGTCTGTTGACCGTCGAGAAGCGAGACGACCTCCTGGTGATGAACTTTCCGCGTCTCTCACCGGCCTCGTGCGAGAACCCGCCATCCGCACTCTTCGACGGGTTGGGTATCCAACCCGACGAAGTTCTCTCCTACATGGAAACGGAAGGCTCGGGAAACTTCCTGTCTGTCTTCGCGTCCGAATCCGCAGTGCGGGAACTCCAGCCGGATTTCCCACTCCTCGCCAGTCTCGGAGGAATGGGTGTCATCGTGACGGCACCCGGGGACACGGCTGATTTCGCGTCCCGCTACTTCGCACCGGGTTACGGCATCGACGAAGATTCGGTCACCGGATCGATCCACTGCACGCTGGTTCCCTACTGGTCGGAACGACTTGGCAAACAGCAGTTCCACGCACACCAGGTATCTTCCCGGGGGGGAGAGCTGTTCTGCGAACTGCTGGGTGATCGAGTGTCGATCGCCGGCCATGCCGTACTCTTCATGGCAGGAACGATCGAAGTTTGAACCCACGATGAAAGAACACGCTCCTTACCTGCTGTCCCTCCCGGAACGGATTCTGCGATCGGCATCCGCCGTTGCCGGCGGCCTGCTTCGCGAAATCGGAGAGGTGACGTTGCCGGAAGGCGTGCGGGGGAGCCGCCTGTATGCAAACCTGGTCGACGTCACTTTGCGCTTTCTGATCGAACAGGTCGGCGAGGTCGAAGGTGTCTACCCGAATGAAGACGAGCTGAATGAGAACTTCCTCATCCGTAAGACCGCGGGCGGCGGGATCGAAATGATCGGCATCCTGGCGTTTCGTGCCTCGCCCGTATGGGTCCTGGCGGCCCTGGCGGATGTCACCGGCGCCGGCCGTAGCCTGCTGGTGGACATCACAGAATCTCTCAAGGAACAGGGACTGTTGGATGCCGCTACCGATTTCAGCACGGTCGACCAGATGCTCGACGGACTCGAACACAGCGCGGAAAAGGCGGCTGAAACGATCAACACTCCTCCCCTGGATGTGCCGGGGTTGCGCAAAGAATGGATCAGCTTGAAGGCCGAACTGGCAAAGCTTCCACCGAAGAACCTGCCTTCTATGGGTGCGCTCACAGGAACATGGGATGACATCAAACGGGAATCCCACGCTCAGAACCGGTCGGTGTTCGAGATATCTTCCGTGATGGCTCTCTCCGCGGTTGGCGCGCTACCTGAACAAGTGTATTGGCTATCCCGCTCTGTAAAGCTGGCAGGCGAACGCACCGGCCAGATGTTTGCCGGTCCGCTGCTGGAACATTACCGCAACACTCTCTCGGAAATTTCCGACGTAGGCTTCCTGCGGTACTGGACCAAACAGTTTCGGCCTTACCTGCAGACGGCAGCCTCCCAGTTTTCCCCCGAACGCAGCTCGCTCACAGAACGTCTCCTTGGTAGAAAACGGTAGCCTTCTTCCGCCGGTGCTCCATAACCACCGCAACCTCGATACGAATCGAAAGAAACAGGACAGAGTGTCGGGGTGGCCGCAATAGAGAAGCGATAGGGTGGTATGAAACCCGTTTCGATCGCACGGCTTGATTTCGGGCAGGCCCGGACGCACACTGGGCTCGCCTATGACCAAGAAGGTCATCTGGGGTGGGTTGTTTCTGGGATCGACGGTTGGAGGTTACCTGCCCTCCCTGTGGGGCGGAAGCATGCTGTCGCTGTCGGGAATCCTCCTATCGTTCATAGGTGGAATTTTCGGCATCTGGCTGGGCTATCGGCTCGGACGCTGATCTTCCCACGCTTCAACTCGCCCGAGCATCACTTCGGCGGCGGCGGCGGAAGCTCGAAGAGCTAGAAGTCGTGAACTCTCATGCACCCCTCAAGCGTTGGTTCCGGGCAAGGCGCTGCCCCGAGTCCCGGATAGGTCAGCAGCTGCTTGCCAACGATCGATGCCTGGGGAGAAAGGTAGTAGACAAGCCCGCCATCAGGGGCCTTCCGGTGCCACACTTCCACCCCCTTCGGCATGCCGGTCTCCCTCCAGATATTGTTGAGGTCGAGCAGTAGATCCGCCGCGAACCTCTCACCTCCTTCATCACCATCGAATTCGACCATATGCCACTGTCCTGCGCTACTCTCAGTCATGCTTTGCTCCCCATTTCGCTCCCCATTGTCCGAGGCAGTTCCTTTCAGACGGGACTGGAATCGTCACGCCGTCCACGCAAGAGTTTACGACGACTGGCCGTGTGGTAGGCCTCGAAGGGCATGTAGGCGTAGAAACCGAACGTCAACATGCCGAAAACCGTTCCGAAAAAGCCGTTCGTAATGCCTGACAAGCCCGCGAGAACGGCGAACACGACCAGATGCGCGGCCGCTTTCGGGAACTGGGCGTTATAGAGTGCGCCAACACCCGGCATCAACCCGAGAAAGAAGGCAAGTCCGGGTCGCTTGCCTCCGATGTGCTCGTCGGCAACCGTGACGTCGACGACGTTCCCCTGCACCTGCACTTGTGGTGCGGGTGACGGTGCCCGCATCGGAACATTCGGCACTTCGACCGCGGTCCTGGCTGCCGAAACACTCATCATACTGTCGCGACGCAGCCGCTTCAGATCGGACCGGAGATCGGCTGCATTCTGGTGGCGGAGATCGGGGTCCTTCTCTACGGCCTTACTGATGAGGCGATCCAGTTCCGGCGGCAGTGTGGAGTTCAGGCGGGACGGTGAAACGGGCTCCTTCGTCAATATGCCTTCAAAGATGACCGCGGAAGTCTCTCCTGGAAACGCCAGTTGCCCGGTAGCCATTTCGTAAAGAACAACGCCGGTCGAAAACAGGTCGGTCCGATTGTCGACTTCTTTCCCACGTGCCTGTTCGGGAGACATGTAGGCCACCGTCCCAACCGTGGATCCCGCCTTCGTCAGATGTTCATCGACCGTGGTGGCGGAGCTTGCACTCCCACCTTCCCTCGGCAACAGCTTGGCCAGGCCGAAATCGAGAACCTTGATCTGGCCGGATTCAGTGACGAAGATGTTACCCGGCTTGATGTCGCGATGAATGATTCCAGCGGCATGCGCCGCGGAAAGCGCATCGGTGAGCTGCATCCCCATCTCGAGTAACGTCTCAAACTCGATTTTTCCAGAAGCGATGCGATCGTTCAGCGGCAGTCCTTTGAGCAACTCCAGCGCGATGTAGGGACGCCCCTGCCACTCGTCGATGTCGTAAATGATGCAGATGTGAGGGTGATTCAATTTTGCGGCTGCCCGCGCTTCACGCTCGAAGCGCTCCAGCGCCTGCTTGTTCTCGGCATACTCCTCGGGCAGGAACTTCAGCGCGACCTGGCGACCGAGTCGCGTGTCTTCGGCCTTGAAAACCACACCCATGCCACCGCGTCCGAGTGGTTCCAGGATCGTGTAATGAGAAACCTTCTGGCCGATCATTTCGTTCAAAGGCACCCTCATCGGTCAATGCCAAGCTCGGTCAGGATGAAGGCATAGTCGAAGGCGAGGTCGCGCAGCATGTCATACCGACCCGACGCACCCCCGTGCCCACCGGTCATGTTGATCTTCAGCAGCAACAGGTTCTCGTCCGTTTTCAGATCGCGCAGCCGGGCGACATATTTTGCCGACTCCCAATACATCACCTGGCTGTCGTTGAAAGACGTTTTCACGAGAATCGTGGGGTAGTCCTTGCTTTCGATGTTTGTATAGGGGCAGTACGACTTGATGTAGTCATACTCTTCCTTCACGTTCGGATTACCCCATTCCAGGTATTCCCCAACGGTGAGCGGCAGCGATTCATCCAGCATCGAGTTGAGGACATCCACGAACGGGACATTGGAGACCACGGCCTTACACAGGTCGGGTCGCATGTTGGTCACTGCCGCCGTCAACAGGCCACCGGCGCTGCCGCCATTGATCACCAACTGCTGGGGCGAGGTGTATCCTTCCTCGATCAAGCGCTCCGCCACCGCAATGAAATCAGTGAACGTATTTCGCTTGGACATCATCTTGCCGGCGTCATGCCACTTCTTGCCCATGTCCCCGCCGCCCCGGACGTGCGCCATCGCGTAGATCACGCCGCGGTCGAGCAGGCTCAGGCGAACAGACGAAAACGAAAGGGAAAGCGGGATACCGTATGACCCGTATGCATAGAGTAGCGTCGGGTTAGACCCATCCGGTTCCATCCCCTTGCGATACACCAACGATATCGGGACCTGAACTCCGTCAGGTGCCGTAGCATAGATCCGTCTCGAGTCATAGTTGGCCGAATCGAATCCGCCCAATACCTCGGTTTCCTTCAACAGGACCCACTCCCGCTCGTCCATGTCGTATTCAAAGATCGACGACGGCTTCACCAGGGACTGATAGCGAAAACGCAGTTTGACGGTTTCGAATTCCCTGTTCGCGGTCGGAAACACCGAGTACACGGGGTCGGGAAACTCGATTCTGTGCTGCTTTCCAGTTTCGAAATCGATGATCCTCAGGTTCTGCAGGCCGTCTTCCCGCTCCAGAACCACTCCATGACTGTTGAACAGTTCGACTCCTTCCAGCGTCACGTTTTCGGTGTAAGGAATGAACTCGGTCCAGTTCTTCGAGGCGGGATCTCCCACGGGCGCGGTCAGGATTCGGAATGTGGGAGCATCCTTATTGGATCGGATGTAGAACAGGCCGTCCCGATGAAGAACGTGGTACTCGTGATCCGTTTCGCGCGGCAACACCACTCGCGGTTCCTTATCGGGACGACTCGCCGGAATGTAACGCACCTCGGTCGTCGTCGAACTGGCGGAAGTCACAAACACATATTCGTCATCGAGCGAACGAGCCACCGACAGGCGATACAGCTCGTCGGGTTCCTCATAGACGAGTTCGTCTGCGGACCCGTCCGGGGCGGATCCAACTTCGTGGCGATAGACGCGATACGGCCGCTTGGCCTCGTCTTCAACGGTGTAGAAGATATTCCTGCTGTCCCCGGCCCAGACAGCGTCGTCAACATGTGGGATTGCTTCGGGAAGAAAGGTTCCGTCGCCGAGATTTCTCACACTGAGGGTGTACTCCCGGAAACCCGTCACATCGGTGGTATAGACGAGAAAGCCTGCGTCATCGCTGACATCGAATGTCCACAATTGCAGGAACTCTAGCCCTTCGGCCAACTCGTTCAGATCGAGAGTGATCTCCTCGGCACCGTCTGTGCTCCCCCGCTTCCGGGCATGGATTGGATACTGTTTTCCTTCTTCGGTCCGGGAATAATACCAGTATTCTCCACGCCGGTATGGGACGCTGAGGTCCGTTTCCTTGATGCGTCCCACCATTTCCTTGTACAGGGCTTCCTGGAAAGGCACGGTAGGCGCCACCATCGCGGCCGTGTAGGCATCCTCCGATTCCAGATAGGAAACCACGTCAGGATTCGTCTTTTCGCGAAGCCAGTAATAAGGGTCTTCCCTTCGGTCGCCGTGAACTGTGTACACTTTGGGCACCTTGGCGGCGATCGGGGGCGACAGCACCTCTGTTCCCAGAGTACTCATGTCGTCACCCGAGCACGAAAAGGCCAGTAAAGACAAACAGACAAGCGTAAGTGCATCGACACCTTTCATCTTCATCCGAACATACGAAATGTCCCGGCTCCGAGTTTCACGAATCTCGAGGATGTTCCCGGAAGTCGACAAGTCATGGCTACTGGGTGACCTTCACCGAATTCTTCGCAGCCTGTCACTGATCACGGTTTACTCCACAACTCGAACCCGCTCATTGTAACCCCTCAGAACGGCCATGGCGTATATAAGGATGTCTCCGCCGGACAGGTCCGATCGAAGAAAACCGCAGCGCCGGATCGTATACAGCGCGTACACGGTTCTAAGCAGGAGTGTGACGCGACTGCAGGGTGAGAAGGGCACAGATTGGGACCCAGAACGTAAGAAGGCGGCCCCGGAGGGCCGCCTTTCAATGGGACGGTGTTATTTTTCGTTGTGCCGCTCTTGATGGTCCTTCGAGCGGCGGGGAGGTCGTCGACTACTCGGCCGACTGGCGCTCTGGGTTTCAATCCATCAACTTTGTAGACAAAACCCTAAAGAGTCCATCAATTTTGTAGACAGGAACCGACTCGTCTCTGGCCGTGCGTCGCCTGCCAGTGCTCAAAATTTGCCGCCACGATGAAGAACTTTCTTCCGATCTGCATGATCGGAATCTCATCTTCCTCAATGATTCTGCGGAAATGGCGAATAGAGAAGCCCGCCAGTCGTGCTGCCGATGGAACGTCCAAGAAGGTTTTGGTTCTCATCTGTGTTGTAGCCTGTTGCGCCATCATGCACCTCCTGCCC
>CAZOZZ010000005.1:32686-52873 GCA_964584435.1 uncultured Solibacteraceae bacterium
CCTCTCTAGTAGCAAGGTGCGTTCCATCTCCGGGAGCCGAAAACGAGGATGCAATTCCTGCAATTACTCAACGGCCTGGTTCCAATAATTGCTCTCTGGCCGCTCCGTACGGTCAGTGACATTCCCACCTCACTTGGCCGAAATCGTCTGCAGGCAATCGCCAGTTCTCTCGTCACCCAAGAAATACGGATACAACACGACTGAAGACCAGACAACTGATCACTGGCCCCTTCCCAATCCCTTGACCATCTAGGGAAAGTCATGCTGTAATCCCTAGTCAATCTATGAGAGGAAACGATGGCGAAAGGTAAGGGGGAGTTTCTCCAGGGAACCCTGGATATGCTCATCCTCAAGACTGTCAGTCACAGGCCGATGCACGGATACGGTATTGCGCTTCGGATCCAGCAGGTGTCGGGCGAGGTCCTCCGGGTGGAAGAAGGGTCCCTCTATCCAGCATTGTACCGGCTCGAACAGCAGGGCTGGATCCGTTCCGAATGGGGCATA
The DNA here is from genome assembly GCA_964584435.1 of uncultured Solibacteraceae bacterium. GTDB lineage: Bacteria > Acidobacteriota > Terriglobia > 20CM-2-55-15 > 20CM-2-55-15 > CAZOZZ01. The sequence continues at coordinate 33,191 of CAZOZZ010000005.1, forward strand.
TCCGACAACAACCGCAGGGCGAAGTTCTACAAGCTCACACGAAAAGGACGCGCCCATCTGGACTCAGAAAACCAGAGTTGGGAGCGCCTGTCAGCGGCTGTGTCGAAGGTGATGTTGGCTTCAAGCGGGTAGCTGGTAGCGAGTAGCGGGCAGCGAGTAGCGGGCGGTCTTAGTTCCCCCTCTGGCTGCAAGCTGATTGCTACACGCTACTCGCTATACACTACTCGCTACTCCCGAATGCCTTCGAGGATGGCCTTGAGAATGGTATCCGGCTCGATGCGTTCTGCTTCGCCTTCGAAGTTCAAGATCACACGGTGGCGAAGTGCAGGCAGGACCACTGATCGGACATCCTCGTGGGCGACCTCACGGCGCCCGCCGAGCAACGCTCGGATCTTGGCTCCGAGAACCAGCGCCTGCGACCCCCGGGGACTGGCTCCGTAGTTCACGTACCGTTTCGTCAGATCATGCGCAAATTCCGTTGTGGGCTGCGTGGCCATGACGATTCGGATGGCATAGTCCTGAACACGCTCGGAAATGGAAACTCCCAGCGCGATCTGCCTCAACTGGAGGATCTTCTCTCCATCCCACACCTTCTCGACCACCGGTTCGGCCTCTTGCGTCGTGCGGTCCAGAATGTCGTGGATAGCATCCATTTCGGGAAAATCCATCCGCAATTTCATGAAGAAACGATCGACCTGGGCCTCGGGCAATGGATAGGTTGCTTCAAGTTCCAGAGGGTTCAGCGTCGCCAGGACAACGAACGGCCGCTCCAATTTGTAGGTGTGGTTCCCGACAGTGACACTCTTCTCCTGCATCGCCTCGAGCAGGGCGGATTGGGTCTTCGGTGTCGCACGGTTGATCTCGTCTGCAAGAACGATGTTGGCGAAGACTGGGCCTGGCTGAAATTCCAGGGTTCTGTCGCCGGTCTCACTCTCCTGGACAACGTTCGTTCCGACGATGTCAGCCGGCATCAAGTCGGGCGTGAACTGAATCCTCGACGACTTGAGGTGGAGCACATCGCTCAGCGTCTGGACAAGCTTGGTCTTGCCGACACCCGGAACACCCTCCAGAATCGCGTGCCCCCTGGCCAACACAGTGATGAGCACTTCATCGATGACCTCCTTGTAACCCACGATGATCTTGGAGATCTCGGAATTGACCCCCTGGAAGTCGTTCTGGAATTGCTCGATTTGCTTTTCGTTGAGTTCAAGTACGGATTCTTCCACGTCGTCCCTCGCGCACCATATTTTGTTACGGAACCGGCCAGAGGCCGTCCCGAAACCAAGTCATGCATTATAAAGGAAATTTCGAAGCGGCTGAGTGGTTTCTCAGGCTTATCCGACTGTGCCGTGGCCGATTGAAATCGGCCACGGGCTTCTACGGACGTTGTGCGCGGAAAAACAATTTGTCGATCATTGAGGGAGGGGCAACCGGCTTCCGGACGGTCAGCTTTTTCTTGAGGCTTTCGATCTCGACAGTCATGCGACGGCGCTCACCCTGCCATCGGACTTCGTTCGCCTGCATCCGCTGCTCAAATTCGATTTCGAGTGAATGCTTTCGCACTTCAAGTTCGGCTTCCATCTTTTCCTCAAGGCCCTGCTTGACTCGAAGGTCATTGCTGGATCGGTCGATGAGGTCTACGATGCGGCCTTCGAGATCGTTGACCTTAGCCTCGAACCGAGTCTCTCCGGACTGCAACTCCAGGAGCTGCTCTTCGCACTTGGCTCAAGCTGCCGATTGTAGCGTTCGGCTGTATCAAGTCGGCTCTGGATGTCCGCGCTGCCTTCTCCCCGTTTTCGCACCTCTTCCAGTGACTTGCGAAGGCTGTCAATTTCGTCATGCAGTCTTCGCCGTTCATTACGCCACCGGTCTGTGGCCGCATCGAATTCGGTTTCCAGCTGCTTCCTTTCCCGATTCGTCCTCCGAAGTCTGTCTTCGAACTCCTCCCGAACATCGTCGGCAGGTCGAGCGGAACTACCTTCCATTTCATGCCGGCCGCCAAAGGCGGCCTGCCCTGTTCCTAACATTTTTCCTCCCAGCGTGCAGTCTCAACCGAAAGGTACCTTGCATGCGATGGCCCAAAAACGTTCGGCACAGCTAAGTCGAGCTACGACTTGACATTACGTCCGGAAACGGTGGGTTCAACCACCGCATGGATCCATCAAGTTGATTGACGGGGAATAATCGGTCGGCGAAAAGGAAGGGCAGTCAGACTACACCGTACGCCATCATCGCATCCGCAACTTTTACGAACCCCGCGATGTTGGCGCCATCGATATAGTTGATGTAGCCGTCTCCCTTGTAGCCGTGTTGGACGCACCGCGCGTGTATGTCCAGCATGATCGAGCGCAGGCGACTGTCGACCTCTTCCCGGCTCCAGGAGATCCGGAGGGCGTTCTGACTCTGTTCCAACCCGGAAACCGCGACCCCTCCGGCGTTGGCTGCCTTGCCGGGACCAATGGGAACACGAGCCTGCAGGAAAGTGCGCGTCGCCTCCGGCGTGCAGGGCATGTTGGCCCCCTCCGCGATTGCCGTCAAACCGTTTGCGAGAAGTTCTTTCGCATCCTCGGCGTCGAGTTCGTTTTGCGTGGCACACGGAAACGCCAGTCCCACCTTGACACTCCACGGACGTTTCCCTTCGTGGTAGGTGGCACGTTCGAAGTGTTCGGCATACTCGCTGATCCGCCCACGACGGACTTCTTTGAGCTTCTTAAGCCACTCCAGTTTTTCTTCATTGATGCCGTCCGGGTCGTGGATGAAACCGCTCGAATCAGAAGCGGTAACCGGTTTCGCGCCAAGCTGAATCAGTTTTTCCAGAGTGTAAATTGCGACGTTACCGGATCCGGATACCGCGCAAATCTCCCCTTCGAGACCGGCTCCGCGCGCTTCGAGCATGTTCTGCATGAAGTAGACGCAACCGTACCCGGTCGCCTCGGTTCGGATCAGGCTGCCACCAAAGCTGAGTCCCTTGCCGGTGAGGATCCCGACAAACCGATTCTCCAACCTCTTGTATTGTCCAAACAAATAGCTGATCTCGCGGCCTCCGACGCCGATGTCACCGGCCGGAACGTCGATGTCCTCGCCTATGTAGCGATGCAGTTCCGTCATCATCGACTGGCAGAAGCGCATTATTTCTCCATCGCTCTTACCCTTCGGATTGAAATTGGACCCCCCTTTTGCGCCGCCCATGGGGAGGCCGGTGAGGCTGTTCTTGAAAACCTGCTCAAAGCCAAGAAACTTCAAAACGCTTTGGGAGACGCTGGGATGAAATCTCAAGCCCCCCTTGTACGGACCGATCGAATTGTTGAACTGGACCCGCCAGGCCCGGTTCGCACGGATACAGCCGGCGTCGTCCTGCCAGGTAACTCTGAAGATGATGATGCGGTCCGGTTCCGTCATGCGTTCGGCGATCCTCGCCTCACGGTACTCGGGATGATCCAACATGAACGGAGTCAGGCTCTCGGCCACTTCGCGAACGGCCTGGTGGAATTCAGGTTCTCCCGGATTGCGCCGGATCAACCCTCGCATGAATCTCTCGACCTCGGCCTCAACCGCTGTAGTCATCGGGCTCTCCTTGAATTTCTGGGCATTCCTGGGCGGACCCTTTCGAGCCCCGGAAGGGTTGTGACCGGCTCACTATGCGAGCGCTTCGGCTACGGCCGGATGAACGATTCTTCCTCCGGCAACGTTGATCGCCCCCGCCAGCGCGGGGTCGGATAATCCGTCATCGGAAGCCAGGCGCAGTGTGTAGGGAACCAACGCACTCGACAGTGCCTGGGAACTGGTCGCCGGAACCGCACCGGGCATGTTCGTCACTCCGAAATGAACGACGTCGTCCACGATGTACGTCGGGTCTTCGTATGTAGTCGGATGTATGGTTTCGACACACCCACCTTGATCGACTGACACATCGACGATCACACTCCCGGGTTTCATCCCGTGAACCATCTCCGCGGTGACCGACCGGGGCGCTCGAGCGCCCGGGATCAGAACAGCGCCCACCAGAAGGTCCGCCTCGCACACGGTTTCCGCAATCAGATCGTGGTAAGCCGGCAAACCCGTAACGTTGGGACCCAGGGCGTTTGCGCGCATGTGGCTCTCCCGGCTTCTGGCAAAAACCGTGACACGGGCGCCAAGTGAGGCGGCGACGTCAGCCGCGTTGATGCCGACACTGCCGGCTCCAAGCACAACAACATGTCCACGGTCCGCCGACGGCAGTCCGCCAAGCATCAGACCACGTCCCCCATTGTGGCGGTGGAGCAATGTCGTCCCGATCTGTGTCGCCAGCCGTCCCGCAATTTCACTCATGGGCGCGAGAATCGGGAGCTTTCCATTCTCTTCGACTGTTTCCCAGGCGACCGCGGTGAGCCCTTTGTTCTGGAGAACCTTCGTCAGTTCCGGAAGGGCGGCCAGATGCAGGAAACAGAACAACAGGTGGTCCTCCCGCAGCAGGTCGAACTCGGCTTCGATCGGCTCCTTCACTTTCACGACCATCTGGGCTCGGGCGTAGAGATCGGCGGCATCGTCGGCAATCTTCACGCCGACGCTGGTAAAAACCTCGTCCGGATAGCCCGTCAAGACCCCGGCGCCGGATTGGAGAAAAACTTCGTGGCCACGTCGCACGAGTTCGGCGGCAGCCGGTGGCACGAGTGCTACCCGTCCTTCCTTCGGTTTGATTTCGGTTGGAATTCCAATGCGCACGTCCACACCTCCAAGACTCGTATGCGTCCACGAACAACTCCTTACCATCATAGGCGCAATTGGTGTGCCGGAGCCACACGAGTGATAACCGTGGGGTACGATCTTGAGTATTCAAGGTCATGAGCCTCGTGACTGGAGCCCCTTTTTATCGACAAGTCCCGCCAACCGAACCAGTCCAACGGAGTCTATGTCTTGAACTACACCTAGAGGAGACCTGATGCTTCGAGATCTACGACATGCCGTACGCGTGCTGCTTCAATCCAAAGGCTGGACCGCCGTGGTTCTGCTGTCGCTGGCGCTGGGGATCGGCGCGAACACCGCCCTGTTCAGCACGATCAACAGCCAGATGCTGAGGAAGATTCCCGTTGCCGACCCGGAAGGCCTCGTGCGGTTGAGGTGGTTCGGCGAATCCGATATGGCCACCAGCCGAAGCGAATATGGGAGTACGGCGCCTGAGCCCGGCGGCGAGAACACTGCAGCTACTTTCTCCTATCTCACATTCGAGCAGCTCCGGGAAAGCAACGAAACGATGACCGACATGTTCGCCTGTGCTCCGTACGGCCGTGTGAACGTCGTTGTAGACGGGCAGGCCGAGATCGCATCGGCATTCATCGCTTCGGGCAGTTATTTCAACGTCCTCGGCGTTGCTGCCGTGGTGGGAAGGACCATCGGGCCGGATGACGATCTGGAAAACGCCGCGCCTGTGGCCATGATCAGCCACGGCTTTTGGAGTCGCCGCTTCGGCCTCGATCCCGAGATCGTGGGCAAACGCGTAACCATCAACGGGACGCCGATGACGATCGTCGGCGTCACGCCGTCCGGGTACACGGGAATCCAGAACCCGGCCGGCACGGCGGCTGACGTCCATGTGCCCCTGGCTTTCGACGAGCAACTCAGCGGACGAACAAGACTGGGTGAGGCGACCTGGTGGTGGGTGCAGGTGATGGGTCGGTTGAAGCCCGGCGCCGGTCCGGAACAGGTGAGAGGCAACCTCGAGGCCGTCTTTCAAAGAGTTTCGCGTCAGGGAATGGATGCCTACCTGGAAGGTTTGACGGCCGAAGAACAGGCAATGTCGAGAAACCAGGATCGAACCGACGTCCCGGGACTGTATGTGAGCTCGGGCAGCAGGGGCATCTACGATCCAGGTTCCCGCACATCGCGGTCGACGGCGATCCTGGGCGCTGTCGTCGTACTCGTCCTCCTGATCGTCTGCGCCAACGTCGCCAATCTGTTGCTGTCGCGCGCAACGGCACGTCAGAAAGAGATATCGGTCCGCATGTCGATGGGCGCCACACGCATGCGTCTTGTTCAACAATTGCTGACCGAAGGGGTCCTGCTGTCGGCCATCGGCGGAGTGTTGGGGCTGCTCGTGGCCTACTGGGGCCGCCAGTTGCTGCCCGAGGGTCAGACCGCACCGTTCGACTGGCGCGTTTTTGCCTTTGTCGCGTTGCTGAGCATCGCGACGGGTGTTGTCTTCAGTCTGATCCCCGCACTCCGTGCCACACGTCTGGACGTTGCATCTTCTCTCAAGGAAACCAGCCGCAGCGTCGCCGGTTCGAAGACACGTCTAAGCAAGGCGTTGCTGGTGCTGCAGGTCGCCGTCTCCCTGGTCCTGCTTATAGGAGCCGGTCTGTTCTTGAACACCCTGACGAACCTGCGTAACGTCGAGGTCGGCTTCAACCCCGACAACATCCTTTTGTTCCGCGTGGACCCTCGATTGAATGGCTATGAAGACGAGCGCATGGCCGCTCTGTACGAGCAAATGAAGGAAACGCTTCGAGCAATTCCCGGAGTGGCATCGGTCGGTCTGACCCGCACCGCCTTCCTCTCGGGGAGCACCAGTACAAGCAGTGTTTTCGCCGAAGGCCGCGAACGGATCGAGGGGGGACCCTGGAACAGCGCACATATGATGACGGTGTCGCCCGAGTTCTTCGAGACTATGGAAATACCACTGCTGGCAGGTCGCATGTTCGACCGGCGGGACAACACGGACGCTTCCATGGTGGCCGTGATCAACGATGCGGCGGCAAAGCATTTCTACCCCGGGAAAAACCCACTCGGTCTCCGATTTGGATTTCAGCAGGAAGTCGACAGCGAAATCGAGGTCATCGGCGTCGTCCGTGACGTGAAGTATTCCAACGTCCGGGATCCGGAGCCACCGACCGTGTACCTGCCCTATCTGCAGCGCACGTTCGGCAGCATGATTTTTGAGTTGAAGACCGCAGGCGATCCCCGGGCCATGGTTCCCATCGTGCGCGACACCGTTCGCGGAATCGATCCGAACATGCCTCTCATGAACGTGACAACACAAGCGGAACAGATCGAGGGCCGATTCGCCCAGGAAAGATTCTTCGCTCTGTCTTATTCCCTGTTCGGTGGCCTGGCACTTCTGCTCGCATCGATCGGTTTGTTCGGCCTGGCGTCCTACAACGTGGTCCGGCGGACGAACGAGATTGGTATCCGGATGGCGCTGGGCGCACAACGTTGGGACGTGACGCGGATGGTCCTCGGCGAATCGTTGATCCTGGTCGTCATCGGAGTGGGAGTCGGACTCGCCACGGCTTTCGCGGCCGGCCTCCTGATATCGAGCCTGCTCTTTGGACTCGCCCCAACGGACGGACTCACCGTGGTTGCGGCAACGCTATTGATGCTCGGCGTCTCAGCGCTTGCCGGATACCTGCCTGCACGACGCGCCTCGAGGGTGGATCCGATGGTCGCCCTTCAGTACGAGTGAGCTCAATCCCGCTGCGGTTCAGCCAAACCGCAGCGATGCTATTTGGATCTCAGGTAGACATGGACCAACCGCTGACACGACGGGTCCACCGTCTCGCATTCAAAACGCATCCGTATCTTCTTCATGACCCGGGCCGAGCGGTTGTTCCCGATCTGGTGGATCGAGATGATTCGATCTAGCAGCCTACGGTTTCGACTCGTGAAGGTGAGCAAGCTGGCGGTGAACCGACTGCACCTGGATCGAGCGGCTGAGGTCGCGGATCGTTTGCAATCTGTTCAACAGGAAGACATAGTCTTCGACATCGATAAGAGAGGTGGCGATCAAAGGAATGATGTGTCGACCCATCTCGGTAGTCTCCACCGCCAGGCGAACTAGCTGAATATCGAGAGCATATTCGAAGGGGTCGGCCGGAGGCCTCTCCAGGATCTCGAGGTCCAGATCTACATATTCGATGACGTCGTCGACTTTCTTGTCAATGTCGCGCGACGACGCCCGCAGTTTCTTGAATACCGCGAGATCCATCATCGGCAGGTCCAGAACGGCTTCCATCTGCCGGCCCAACCGGACCAGCTCGGTGACGTCTTTCTCGAACGCGAGTTGCCTCTTTTTCTCGATCCCCGCCCAACGTCGCTGAAGGTCCCAGTAGCCCAGGTCTCGCGACCGAACCGCGCGCGCCATTGAGCGAGCCAGACGTTCCGAGGTCCTCACCTGCTCGGCGAGGCGTCGTCGTTGCTCCGAGCGGTTCGCTGTCGCCTCAGCGACGTCCTTCGGCTCGTGAGTGGATGCGATTTTGTTGCGGACCTTTTGGTAGTCGGGTTCCTGAGCCAGGGACGGCATCGCACAGACCAAAGCCAGACAGAGGGGCAGGAAATGTCGCCGGTGGATCATTGCTGTTCAGCATAGACCCGTTCCCGGTCAAGACTCAAGAAAAAGACGGATCCATGACACCTAGCCCCCTTGACTCTGGCACCTTTCGAAACAAAGAGGGTGGGTTACTTCTTGATGCAGCAGAACAGGAGTGCCTCGAACCTACGGGCCGGTTTCATACTCCACTGTAATCTCCAGAAAGCCGGACGAGGTGCCTGGAGCCAGGTACCCATTCGTCTGAAGCTCATAGTCACCTTTCGGAACCTTTCTCTCTACGCCCGCCCTCAGGTTGTAGGTCCGGGTGCCACCCACGAGTTTCGCTTCGCCCTGCTCAAACCATGTTGCGTTTCGGGACTTCCGTGCCGCGATCAACCGGACGTACCCCGCCTCGCCGATGCGGATCGCCGTGTCCTCCGGTGTCAGGGTAGCGGCGCTCGGATTGCCTTCCAGTCGTAGCTTCATTTCTCTGATCGCCTGAGACCGGCTACCGTATTCGATCGAGAACAGGTTTCCGTCGTCCGGAAGAGAGCCGTTCCAATCCAGTTCCACCGCAACGAAAATATCATCTGGATCAGCGGGTGGATCACCGAACGAGGATTCCGAATGGGACAGCTCGATGTCTCCAACAGGCTTCCCTTCCCAGAGCAGGACCGCATCCTGATAACCGCACGGATGGTCCTCGTCCTGGATCGTGCGACTCTCGAGCACACAGACTCGAACATTATTGGTAACGGCAAGTATCGAGGGATGGATGGGAACCCGGATCGCCCGCCCGTTAGGGGCCGCGCAACGGTATCGAGCTGGGGACGGGCCCCGAAGCGACACGCGGCAGACGCCGTTGTAACCGGTACGGTAAGTGGTTCTCGCGATGTCCTGTGACACGGCTGGCAACGAACCCAGCAGAACGAGCAGAAAGGCCAACAAACAGATCTGTCTGGCGACGACGATGACCGGCGGGAAGAACCGGCTAGTGGAAGTGGCCATGCTCTTCAGACCACACTTGACCCGGTTGTGCGGTCGGGGTGGCCGACTCGCTGGTGGCGACCGCCCGGACATACCCGACGACGCCCAGAACGAGGAGACCTCCAACGACGACGGCGATCATTTTCGAGCGCGCTGCGGCCTTACTTGCTTCCTTCCCGGAACAGCACTGTTTGAATTTCTTTCCGCTGCCACATGGGCAGGGATCGTTACGACTTGGCGTTCGAGATTTCATTCCAGAATACTCTATCCTACCTTCGGTGAAACTCGCACTTCCTACTTGTCATCTTTCAACCAAGCTTGGTCCAATCTGTCCGGTGGGTCGGATTCATGCCGATCTACTGTCCGGGTCGTCGCATCCGAAGCTCGTAAAGCCTTGACCACCGCTTGCCGGTCACGAAGAGCCGATCCCGTTCGGAATCGTAGGCAATTCCGTTCAGGACGGATTCAGGGTCGGAGGGTCGGACATCCAGTTCGAGGTCCGTCAAGTCCATCCGCCCGTTGACCTCGCCCGAATCGGCGGAAATCCGAAGGATCTCATTTGTATGCCAGACGTTGGCTAAGATGTCGCCATCAACGTATTCCAGCTCGTTCAACTGATCGATGGGCCCCTCAGGTCCGGTCACTTCAATCCGCCCCACCACTGCCAGCGTGTCCGGGTCGAGAAAACGCAGGACAGCGGAACCATCGCTCATGATCAGGTGACGATCGTCCCGCGTCAGACCCCATCCTTCGTTTGAAAAGCTGAACTGTCTCTCCAACTCAAATGACTCTTTGTCATAGATAAAGCCGACCCCTGAAGTCCAGGTCAACTGGTAGATTCTGTTGCCGAACGTGGCAATGCCTTCGCCGAAGAAGCGTGGAGGTAGCGAAACCTGCTGCACAACCCTTCCCGTCTCCACCTCAACCTTTCGCAATTGCGACTGACCTCGGAGGCCCGTTCCTTCAAACAGAAAACCGTCCTCGAAGTACAGACCCTGTGTATATGCAGCAGGATCGTGCGGGTAGACCGCAACAACTTCATGGTCGATCAACAAGGGTTCCTGCGGCGGAGGACACTGGCACAACCGTAGAGTCGTCGTCGAAGCAACTGGGACGGTGCAGCATAGAAGGATCACTACGAATACGCAGATTTCGAGGGGTCTCCGCATCAGGACCGCTATGGTATTCGGACGGGGCCTGACGAGTCAAATACGACCCGTTCGAAGGCGGTTGGTCGACCCCGAGAAACAACCGCTACACGTTATGATACGATTCTCCGCTTACCAATCCTTTCCGACAGCGAGGTTCAGGCTATGAAGCAAGCGCTTCTATTTACAGTCCTCTCAAGCGTGGGCTTGATGATCGCTGGGGCATCCCTGGCCCAACAGCGTCCCGACGGCACGACGGCACCGATCTTTAATACGGTCAAACAGAAGCTGGCCGACGGCAAACAAGTTGTGGGTGGCACGGTAACTACCGCGGACCCGGACATCTACTGTGCCATGGCGAACTCCGGGTTTGACTTCCTCTGGATCGAGATGCAGCACAGCCCGCTCACCTATACGGACGCGGCGCGCATGATCTGGGCCTGCCGGGACGCCCCGGCCATTCCTTTCATTCGCGTCCCCGACGCGACCGAAGGCGACATCCAGAAGGCCACGGATATCGGTGCGCTTGGCATCATTGTTCCGATGGTGGACAGCATTCGGAAGATCGAGAATGCTGTCACGTTCGCTCACTATCCGCCCCTGGGCAAACGAAGCCAGGGCGGCGGTCAGTACCGTGCCCTGTGGGGCAACACCTACCGCCGGGCAGCAAACGACAACATCATGATCGTCGCCATGATCGAGTCTCCTGCCGGTGTGGAGATCGCCGACGAGATCGCCAACGTTGCCGGCGTCGATGTCGTTTTCGCCGCGAGCTCCGATCTCGGAAGTTTCAGCGGACGCAGGCAGGGAGACCCCGAATACGAAGCCCTCGTCACAAGGATCAAGGATGAAACGTTAGGTGCAGGCCGGAAGCTGGGCGGCCCTCTCGCATGGATGGGAACTCGCGCCGGATACAGTTTCTTTCAAGGACCCAGTACCGGCAGCCTGATACGGACAGGGGCCAGGATCGCACTGGCCGAGGCGGATCCATGCACCAACCGGCCGGCCGGCGTCGCACCTATCGAAGGCGAGGACCCGTGCCCCTGAGAACTGTAGGTGCGGTCTATGACCGCATGATTCTTGTCGGTTTGCTGGGCAGTGTGCGCTCATAGACCGCACCTACATCCCAGAAGCCGGCAGGCTGCTAGGGTGCCGGGTCCCCGACATTCACCAGACGCTCGGGGTTGCTGTCGGGATCACCCGTGTCGGCAGGCCCCCACGAGGTCTGGGGATCGGCGGAGTTGATCATTGCCTGGCGCATGAAAGCGACGTCCGCAGCCGTATAGGCACGTCCGTTTGCCGCGATGTACAGGGCGAACGCTCCAGCCACGTGCGGCGAAGCCATGCTGGTCCCGTTCTTCGTGTTATAGCCTGCACCCGGCCAGGTCGAGTCAATCCCAATGCCAGGTGCGGCCAGATCGATCGCAGCTCCGGGAGAGATCACCGGATTGCCGGCAACGACGTTGGTGCTGAAGTTCGAAAAAGTGGCCAGGGTATCATCGTCTCCCCAGGATGTGGCCGGCCCGGCACCTCCACCCTGGCCATCGGAATCTGCCAACGCCGATACGGCTGCGACTTCGGGAAACGATGCGGGCTGGACGTCGTCGCCCCCGGTGCCGAACGTCAGATCATCGCCATAGATGTCCTCGCCGGCGTTACCCGCGGCGGCGACAAAAACCACACCCAGGTCAACGGCGTTCTGGATAGCGGTCCGAAGCGATGGACTGTTTCCAATGACTCCCAGACTCAGGTTGGCGACTTCAATGTCGGCGGCGTTCTCGGTCACCCAGTCGATGCCGGCAAGCAGCCAGGAAAGCCTCCCGACGCCGCCATTGTTCAGTACCTTGACCACCCACAAGCGGGCGCCGGGCGCCACACCGACAACTCCGAAATCGTTATCCAGGGCAGCGGCAGTTCCCGCCACGTGCGTTCCGTGACCAAAGAAGTCGTGGGCGGTGCCGTCCTTGCATCCGAGCCCGCCATAAGGACCCGGAGAACAATTGACGTTTCGAAAGACATTGAGATCCGGGTGATCGAGATCGGCGCCGCTGTCGAGGATGGCAATATCCACATCGACTCGATCATCAACCCCGTCGATCGAAGCGATGCTGTTGAGATCCGCGTCGATGCGATCCACACCGATCGGCATGGTCTGGCCCATGGCGTAGGTTTCCAGATCGGGTTCAATCCTGAGTACGTCTCTGTCGCGCTTGATCAACTCCAACTGGGAATCGGAAAGGATTCCCGAAAAGCCCTTCAGCGCCCTCTTGAAGACATGCTCCACGTCGGCATCGGTCTGTCCCTTCAATTTTTCAGCCGCCCTCGCCGCATCGACGTCGGAACGAAACTGAACGATGTACCGGCCCGAAGTGGTCTTGATCGCATCCTGCTTGATCGCATCCTGGGCATATGCGGGTAGCGAAACCCAGATGACTCCAAGGCACACAAGGAATGTCAGCAGTGACAGCTTCGATATCGATTTTCGCGTGGACAGTGTAAAACAAGATGCAGGGGGGTCAATTCTCCAGTTCGTCCCGCGGTCGAGTCCTTCGTTCGTCGGTTCCATCCTGTTGTCCTCCTGACAATATTGAAAGGACGTCACGCACGTCGCCGGTTACAAGAAAGAAGCCGAGAGCCGGGTTGCGATTTGGGAAGAGCACGACCTCACGCAGCGGCTGATGGGCCACTATCCTTTCTTGCCGGCGTGTTCTGACTGGGGGTCGAAAATCGAATCCTTCGTTTTTCGGTTCCATACTGTCGTCTTCCTTGACGGTGGTGAGCGTCCTAGGGCGGCTTTATCCTACGGGGCCAACTCTTTTGTAAAGCTTTTTTCCTACGCGAGACACTTGGTTCTAGCTTGCAAGGACCCCGGGGTCCTTATTCGGACCGTTTCCTGAACCTCGGGACGGCTGTGTAGGGAAATTGTTTCGCAAAGGCAGGAACTCAAACACCAGAGCATCCCTCCGGGCCCGAGCATCATCTTTGGAACAGACTTCGAAGACGTAGCCGTCCGGTTCTTCAGGCGAGAAATATTCACGACTCTTCTGACGACACAGGAAGAGGGATCGCTCGAGATCATCGGACACTGCGATGAAGATCCATCCGTGACTGTTGAAGAGACCAAAGACCCCGGGACGTGAGGGGACCTTCGCGCCAATGGACGCGCTGGAGAAGGGGTATCCGGTTGGGCTTGACCACGGCATCGGGCTTTCTGTCGGCCTCCGGGCACGCAAGAAGAGTCTACAAACAGATAGACAACCCACAACACGTATAAATACACTAATAACTATAATATATATAACCGCTGTTGCTGTGCGGAGGCTATTGAGAAAAGGAAGAGGCAAGCGGGATCAACGTGCTGGAGCAAATCCAAGTGCAATCATAGCAATCACTTCAGAACATCACCGACGCTTCGGACGTGGCTATCGGCTCCCCATATCGAGTGCCACGATCTTCTCCCGATCGCGGGCGTACAGAGTTTTTCCGACCAGCGTCGGAACGGTCCATGAGGTCGTGTTGAAGATCGAGGCACGGGACAGAACGTCAACCCCCGATGGAGACAGCCTCGCCAGGACCAGATCGCCGTCCTCGTCCATGATGATCGCCTTGCCGTCGGCATACACCAGACTGGATCGTCCGAACCCTCGCTCCTGCCAGGCGATCTCGCCGGTTCGAACATCGAGTCCGGTCAGGAAGGCGGGGCCAAACTTGCCGTCGGTACCATAGATGTAGTAGTCAAGCCGTATCGCATTGGCAAACATGAGGGCAAGGCGGTCGTTGAACCAGAGTTCCTCGACGTCGGTCTGCCCGCCCTGTCTGGTGATCCTTATCGCCCGACTCCCCTTGTCGTACGCGGATGAAATAAACAGGATGTTATCGGGTCCCCAGATCGGCGTACTGTTGTTCATGTCGCCCTGAGTGTCGTGAGGGTGGGACCACAGGATCCGCCCGGTGTCCGGATCCAACCCGTTGACATTCTGCCCACCCAAAACGACTAGTTGCGTCTCGCCGTCAACATCGATCAGGATGGACGCGGCCTGGGCCGTGAGAAAATCACCGCTCTTCCAGATCAGGGCGCCATCACTCTGATTGAACGCCATCACCGCCTGTCCCGGACCGCCAACCTGAAGGATGATCGTGTCTTTGTAAGCGAGCGGACTACAAGCGAAACCCGCCTTGACGGCGGGCCGGATCAGGGTCGGCGGAGAGGCATACTCGGCCACCAGATCGTGCGACCAGACAATCTGACCGGTCTTCTTGTCAAGAGCGTGAAGCTGTTTGTTCGTGCCGGCGGTAAAAACCAGGTTGTCAACGACAAGTGGTGTCGCATGGGGGCCGGCGCCGAACTGGAAATGCAACGGCTTGGACGGGTATTCGTGCTCCCAGCGTGTCAGGCCGGTCTCCGCGTCCATCGCGATGACAAATTCCCTGCTCTCCCACCCTCCGCGGCGCGTGGTCTCCTGACCTGGCCGGTACAGCGTGTACAACATCCCGTCGTCCACGACAATTGCCGAATGGCCCAGCCCGAGCGGCCGGCTCCAGATCAGTGGCGGCCCACTCCCCCCCCACGAGTCCGCCAGCCCCGTGGCGTCCGACATGAAATTGCGATCTGGACCGCCCCATTGCCGCCACTCGGAGGCAGCCGGATACGACTGCTCACCCGCTGTGATCAGTGTCGACCACACCACAGCGGCAACGAGCGCCAGAAGGCCCGCGACCGAAGCCAACCGTCGGTTGAGCAGGCCAGTCATGAAATCCCCCAGGAGTGGCATTGGAATTGCAAGTGATTCAGGTTCACGCCGCCAATGTTACGGAGCGTGGAAGTTGGCGTCAACCAATGCTTGTGAACGCGCCGATATTTGCCCGGCGTTCTCCTGGACGCCGGCACGATCTCGAACTTCCGGGAACGAGTTTTTGATCAATTCCCGCCTATCGAGTACGATGTGAGTGTTCCAGTCGTCCAGGGACGCTTGAAACGGTAGGCCAATCGGTAATCGGAGCGCCGGGACCGATTCCACCAGCGCCGGGATTCGCCCGTAATACGTAGGGCGCCTCGGCATCTTTGCGGGGAGACTACGGGTATCTACGAAGTGGTCGATCAGCCCCGATTTCGACAACTCGAGCTGTTAAGGAGGTCAGCGAACGTGGGAAACTGTCATCCGCGGTGGCTTGCCATACTTATTCTTTTTTTCCTGTTTCCAGCCACCAGTCTCGCCCAGGAAGCCGACAGCTTTTTTCGTCAGAACTGCATCAGTTGCCACACGATCGGCGGCGGCCGACTAGCCGGCCCCGACCTGAGAGGTGTGAGTGATCGACGTGATCCAGCCTGGTTGATCGAGTTTATTCAGAACCCGAAGGCAGTCATCGACCGGGGTGATCCCTACGCCCTGGACTTGCTTCAGCAGTCGCGCAACGTCGTCATGCCGACAGTTGCGGGGATGACGGCCAACCTCGCCGGCGTCCTTCTGGACCTCATCGATAAGGAGTCCGCTCTCGAAAACTCCCAATTCGCCGGCCTGCAGTTCAGCGATCGCCCATTTACTGCCGAAGACGTCGCACGCGGACGAGCAATATTTCTGGGAACCGGTCCACTGCTCAACGGCGGCCCGGCGTGCATCGGTTGCCACACGATGAAGGGTCTCGGAGGCTTGAGCGGCGGTCGACTCGGGCCGGACCTGTCGCGCGTCTACCAGCGCCTTCGGGGCCGCACGAACCTCGCAGCATGGTTGTTCGCGCCGGCGACGCAAACCATGCAGCCACTGTTCCAGGGTCACGCGTTGGACTCGGAAGAAATCCTGTCTCTGGTAGCCAATTTCGAAGCGGCTGCCAAGGGAGGCGGCCAGGACTTTTCGGTCGCAATGCTAGGTTTTCTCTTCCTCGCTATCGCAGGAAGCACGCTGATCCTGCTCTTTTTCCACTTCGCATGGAAATGGAGATTCCGTGCCGTTCGCGCCCCGCTCGTCGGCCACACCAGCCTGGATGGGTAGCAACCTGTGGAAAGGGGACGGTTCGCGAACCACTCGTCGGGAGGAATCCGCCTACCGAGCCTGGTCGCATTAGTCTGAATGAGAAAGGTAATTGTGGTCGCAACGATGATGCTGGTTGTGTGTGCTGGCGAGAACCGGGCGCAACAGACGGCAGAAACTCGTTCGGTATGGGACGGGGTCTACAACGAGGAACAAGTCGAACGCAGTATCTCGATCTACGACCAGGTGTGCTCCGATTGCCATGGATATGAGCTGGAAGGCGGAGAGGAAGCCCCGGAACTGACAGGAGGAACCTTCCTGTCGACCTGGAACGGATTGACACTCTGGGATCTGGCCGATCGAATCCGGACAACGATGCCGCCCGACGACCCCAGATCGGTTTCGCGTCAACAGGCATCCGACATCATGAGCCTGATTCTCGACGCCAACAACTTTCCGGCTGGAGAGGCGGAACTGGGTCCTGAGACTCAAGTCCTGAAGCAGATCAAGATTGACCCTTTTGGGGGTTCGCAGTAGGGATCAGTGGGGGCGGGCCCGGAGAAGAATATGCGGTCATAGACCGCACCTACAGTTACAAAAAAAAGGGGACAGTGGGCGATGCCACTGTCCCCTTTTGTCCCCTTTTTGCACTTTGCGGATTATTCCGGCAGTGCGTACGCGATGTATTCACCCGAGTAGTTCCCACCACTCACGGCCACGATAATGTACTGGCGGCCGTCAATCATGTAAGTCATCGGAGAGCCGCTCTGCGCGGTTGGCATCCAGACCGCACCGACTTCCTCGCCGGTCATCTTGTCATAGGCCCGCAGCATTGCTCCGCGTTCTCGTCCCGGCGGTGAGGTCACCCGGGGGTCTCCAAGGATAACCAGGGTCTTGGTTACCATCAGACCGACGCTGTAGCCCTGGCCGGCCTTCTCCGGATAGTCAATGCCCAGGCGCTCCAACGTTGCACGTACGTCGTCAGTGGTATCGCCGTGGGGCACCTGGAACAGGAGCTCGCCGCTGTTGATATCAAGGGCGGTTAGAACGCCGTAGGGCGGCTTCACGATCGAAAGACCTTCCAGCCCATCGTTCAACCGGGGACCTCTAGCCCCCCGCCCCCTTCGCCCACGCACCTCTTCCACCTCATCCTCCCATATGGGGATGCGGTTGGCGGCCTGGGTCTCAGGCTTGACGGTGTCGAAATACTCCTGGGTGAACTTGGTCGACCGGATCTGGGAATTATGGGCCTGTCCATAGAAAATGCCCGTTTCCGGGTCGAACGAGGCTCCCGGCCAGTTGATACCACCGAGCGTGGTCCCGACGTTGATCGATCCGAGGTACTCGCTGCCGGGTCCCACGTGAGGAATGTAGGCGATCTCTTCCCAGCGATACTTTGCGAGGTTCTCCATGGCTTGCGCCCGCAGCTCCGGCGTGAAATCGATCACGTCGTCCGCTGCAAGGTGCGTGCGCGAAAACGGCGGGGGCTTGGTCGGCATCGGCTGTGTTGCCGCCGTCTTTTCTCCGGGAACGTCAGTCTGTGGAACCGGCACTTCGGGAATCGGCCAGATGGGTTCTCCGGTAACCCGATCGAACACATAGAGCCATCCCTGCTTGCCCGGCTGCGCCACGATCTTGCGTTCCCGACCGTCGATCGTCACGTCCATCAGGAGGGGTGCCGAAGAGATGTCGTGATCCCAGAGCGGATGGTGGACCAGTTGGAAATGCCACAGCCGCTCGCCGCTTTCCAGATCGACCGCCACGAGACTCTCGGCAAAAAGATTGTCGCCCAGTCGGTTGCCTCCGTACTCGTCGATCGTCGGCGTCTCGATCGGCAGGTACGCAATCCCTTCCTCCTCGTCGACGGTGATCTCGGTCCAGACACCGTTGTTTCCGGTCCATTCCCAGGAACCGTCCTCCCAGGTGTCATTCCCGTACTCTCCGGGACCCGGAACACCGTCGAAGCCCCACAGCAGGTCGCCGCTCTGGGCGTCGAACGCGCGGACGAGACCCTTCGCGTTGATGCTGTACCGGTATCCGAGACCTTCCGCCATCGAGGACCCGACGATGATCTTGTTGCCAACGATGGTGGCCGTCGAGTGGAGACCGACTTCACCGTTTACGAGGTCGACCTGCTTGTCCGCGCCGATGATGACGCCCTGTTTGAGATCCACGACGCCGTCCCTGCCAAACGAATCCACCGGGATACCGGTCTTGGCGTCCAGCGCGACCATCCTGTAACCAATGGTTACAAGAATAATGCGCTCGTCGCCGGCGCCGTCGGTCCAATAGGCGAGTCCACGCCCCGAGAGCTTCCGCGGCGCCATCTCGCCCCGTCGGCCTTCATCCATACGATACATCCACAGCAACTCGCCGGTCTCTCCGTCCAGCGCAACGGCAGCCCGCCGGGTCCCGGCGGTCGTATAGATGACGCCCTTGACCATGAGTGGCGTCCCCTCCAGCTTGTTCTCAGGACGCGGGCCGAAGGCATCGGTCTTGAAGCGCCACGCCACCTCGAGATCGTTGAAGTTTTCGGCGTTGATCTGGTCCAGAGGCGAGTACTTGCTTCCCGCAAGATCGGCGGTGTACTCGGGCCACTCGCCGTTTGCCGTGCTGGGCTTCGCTGCGTACTGACTGCCCGAATTGCTGTTCTGGCTCGACCCCGGCGTTACCAGAATCGTGAGCACGCCGGCAATTACAGCTAGAGCCAGACCCGTCTTAAGAATGCGTCGCGACATCTTCTCCCTCCCATTTCTGCTCAAAGAACTCGCCGGCCGATGGCCATTCAAAGAAGGAAGCCAGAAGCACCCTTCGGGGATACGGGACCGTGGACTGACGATCCCGGGATTATAGCCTCCCACAAGCGTAAAACAGCAAGAGTCATTTCAACTAAATCGACTGACCCCAAAGGGTTGGACCCCGCATGAGAAGGGAAAATTTCCATGACCCGACGATCGAAGCACGCGAGAACCTTCGCTCACGACGGCTGGGACTCCGCCCGCAGAAGCAGGACCGCTTTGAAACTGGATGTCCGGGGGCTACAATTCAGCCACCCCCGGTTTTCGGCGGGATCCAGCGGAATTGCTGAATGAAGCCCTACTTTCGCCTACATCTAACTGTCGTTATTGGCCTTGTACTACTCACGTCGAACCCCGGCACTCTTCGAGCACAAACCACCTCCGTGCCATTCCTGGTAAACAATGGCGGTTCCGTTTCAGAGACGACATCGGGCAGTTCGACGACGCTTGCGGTGGGTTATGCGCGAATTCGGCCGGGCTCGGGTAGCACGACTCCGTCCGGGGTG